>CAZNRB010000020.1:0-21672 GCA_964575405.1 uncultured Synergistaceae bacterium
GGCCCTCCCTGGGGGTCATCATGATCCAGGGGACCTGCTCCAACGCCGGCAAGAGCCTGATCGCCACGGGGCTGTGCCGGATCTTTCACCAAGACGGCTGGCGCACCGCCCCCTTTAAGTCCCAGAACATGGCCCTGAACAGCCACATCACCGCCTCGGGCGGCGAGATGGGCCGGGCCCAGGCTGTCCAGGCCGAGGCGGCGGGAGCCGAGCCCCAGGTGGCCATGAACCCCGTCCTGTTGAAGCCCACCAGCGACCGGGGCTCCCAGGTCATCGTCGACGGCTCCGCAGTGGCCACCATGACGGCGTCGGAGTACTTCGCCTACAAGCACCGGTTGGAACCGGTGGTCCGCCGGGCCTACGAGAGCCTTTGCCAGGACCGGGACATTATCGTCATCGAGGGCGCCGGAAGCCCCGCCGAGATCAATTTATCTGACGGCGACATAGTCAACATGGGCGTGGCCGAGATGGCCCAGTCGCCGGTGCTGTTGGTGGCCGATATCGACCGGGGCGGCGTCTTCGCTGCCATCTACGGCACCCTGATGCTGCTGGAGCCCCGGGACCGCAGCCGGGTCAAGGGCGTCATCGTCAACAAGTTCCGCGGCGACCAGAAGATCTTAGAGCCCGGGCTGGCCATGATCCAGGAGAAAACCGGCGTGCCGGTGCTGGGCGTGGTGCCCTACATGGCTGTGGACATCGACGACGAGGACAGCCTTTCGGACCGTCTCCAGGATCGGCCCCAGCGGCGGGGCCAGGGGGTGGACATCGCCGTGATCCGGCTGCCCAGGATGTCCAACTTCACGGACCTCAGCGTCTTCGACAGCTTCGACGGCGCCTCGGTGCGCTACGTCTCCTCCCCTCGGGAGCTGGGAGAGCCCGACATGATCCTGCTGCCAGGCAGCAAGAACACCATCGACGACCTGCTGTGGATGCGCCAGAAGGGGCTGGAGGCGGCAGTGATCAAAGGAGCCCGCCGGGGCACCGTGGTCTTTGGGCTCTGCGGGGGCTATCAGATGCTGGGGACCCAGCTGTCGGATCCACTGGGGGTGGAAGCCGGCGGGACCGTGGCGGGTATGGGCCTTTTAAAGGCCCAGTCGGTCTTCGCCGGCCGCAAGAGGACCCTCCAGGTGGAGGGCCGCTTCGGCCAGGTGGGAGGGCCTTTGTCGGGCCTCTCAGGCAGGGCCTTTTCGGGCTACGAGATCCACTGCGGCGTCACCCAGAGCCAGGAAAAGCCCCTGGGCCAATTGACGGCCCAGGGCGGCCAGGCGACGCTGGACGAAGGGGCTCAGAGCCAGGACCTGCCGGTCTACGGCTCCTACGTCCACGGTCTTTTCGACGAGCCCGGCATCGCCCTGGAGATCGTCAACGCCCTACGGCGTCGCAAAGGCTGGGATCCCCTGACGGCCCCCCAGAGCTACCGAGACTACCGGGAAAGCCAGTACGACCTATTGGCCCAGGCCCTGCGGGATCATCTGGACCTGGAGCGGATTTACGGGATTTTGAGAGAGGGCCTGGAGCCCTAGGCGAGGCACCCTTGGAGCGATTGCAGGAGCTGTTGGGATTAATCGGTGCCCTTTGGAATTGTCGGGAAGGAAGGCGTGGATTCAGTTGAGAGAAAGGATGATTCAGACGGCGTCGTTGATGGTCATCGCCGTGTTGGCCACCGTCTGGTCCCTCTACGTGGCCCGCAGCGTCTTTTTGCCGTTGGTGACGGCCTGGCTTTTGTCCTACACAGTGTTGCCTCTGGTGCGGCGGCTGAACCGATTTAACATCCCCTCGGGGATCACCGTCACCTTGGCCCTGACGTTGCTGGGCCTGGTAGCGCTGGTCTGCGCCTCCCTGTTGGTGGGATACGTCTCCACCTTCGTGACGGCCTTTCCGGAGTACTCCGACAAGTTTTTCGATATCGTCAGGGACCTCAGCGCCCGGTTCTCCTTCTCGGAGCACTTCTGGCAGGGCATCAACTGGAGCGCCAGCGTGCGCCAGATGATGGTCTACCTATCGGGCTCGTTGGTGGGCTTTTCCTCGGCGGCAGTGATGACCATCTTCTTTCTGGTCTTCAGCCTGATCGGGGCGCCCTATGTGGAAGTCAAGGTGCGCCGGGCCTTCGCAGGTCCCCAAGGAGACCAGATCCTGTCGGTGCTGTCGGCCATCTCCCGGCAGGTCAGCAGCTACCTGTCGCTGATGATGATCATCAGCGCCCTGACGGGAGTCTGCGTCTGGCTGGCGCTATGGCTGCTGGGGGTGAACTTCGCCGGCGCCTGGGGGGTGCTGGCCTTTGTGCTGAACTTTATACCCAACATCGGCTCCATCGTGGCCTTTTTCCCTCCGGTGATCGTTGCGATAGTGCAGTTCTTCCCCGATCCGGTGCTGCCGCTGCTGACGGCTCTGTCGCTGCTGGTCATCGAGATGGTGCTGGGCAACGTGGTGACGCCCAAGGTCATGGGGGACCGGCTGGACCTGAGCCCCCAGGTGATCCTCTTCGCCCTGCTCTTTTGGGGCTGGATCTGGGGAGTTATGGGGGCGCTGCTGTCGGTGCCCATCGCTGTTACCATCAAAATCGTCTGCGACAACGTGCCCATGCTGAAGCCCCTGGGGGTGATGATGGGCACCGGCAATATCAAGGACGGCGAACCACTCCAATAGACCAAGGGAGCCTCGGGCTCCCTTTATTTATTGGGCTTCGACCCCAGTGGCAGAGTCCTTTGTCTCCGCGGGCTCTGGAGAAGGAAATTCCTATAAGAGAACTAGGAAATCCCCATAATTCGTAAAAGGCTCCTAATACTGTTGGATTTGTGTTATACTAAGCCCGTTGGAGGCTAATTTCCCTAAAAAAGTGGTTTTGTTCACAAAAATAGCCCATTCCGCCGCAGTGTGGGAATCTTCTGGAGAAGGTGGCGGGATAGGCCGTCGGTTCTGGACCGCCAGAGGGGGGAATTTCACATGGCCACGCTGAGCCGCAGGAGGGCCCCTGGAGTGGCGCCGCCGGAGATCCGGTCGGTGCTACGGATTTCCGTAGGAAGCCACGAGAGGCCCTGGAGCTTTTCGCGACACCGCCACGACGACTTTCTGGAACTTTCCCTGATCACCCAGGGAGAGGCCTACTTCGAGTGCGACCACGGCCATTACCGGCTGGAGCCTGGCGATTTGGCTGTCAAAAACGCCGGAGTGCTCCACTCGGAGCACTCCCTCCGAGGCCAGAACTACGAGCAGCTCTGCATCTGCCTGTCAGGGGCGCTGGTGTCGGGGCTAGCGCCCCACAGCCTAGTTCCCCAGGGAGCCAGTCCTGTGATAGCCACCGGCCGGGCCTTTCAGTACCTGAGGGCTACCTTTAGCTATCTCTTCGATCTGGCCTCTATCGCCCATTTCAAGCCTGCCGAGGGGCTTATAGAGGTGCTGGAGCGGCTGCTAGCGGTGATTATGGAGCTGCCGGCTGCGGACTGCCGGGGGCGGTTCCGGCCCAGGAGCTACAGTCCCCTGGTGGCCCAAGTGGTGGACTACCTGAACAGCCACTTCGACGAGGCCCTGAACCTGGAGACTATGGCCAAGGCCTTTTACGTCAGTCCTTCCTATCTGTCCCACAAGTTCAAAGACGAGGTGGGCGTTCCCCTGAGCCGCTACCTCGCCGGGCGCAAGCTGGGCGAGGCCCAGATGCAGCTGGCCTTCAAGGACTGGTCCATCAAGGAAATCGCCGCCGACTGCGGCTACAGCACGCTGCAGCACTTCTATCCCGAGTTCAAAAAACACACCGGCACCACGCCCAGGCTCTTCCGGGACTACTACCGCCGGGTAGCGGCCTGTTGAAGCCGGTAAAAGGGACACCGCGAAAGCTATAAAAAGAGCCAGGGACCGGCCGTGAAAGCCGGCCCCTGGCTCTTTTTTTGGTGGAGCAGCTTATTTGCCCTTTGCGGCCAAAGCGATCTTGCCGAAGCGGTCGGCCGCGTAAATGGCGGCGGAGACCATATCGGCGTCGATAGCAAAGGGCATGTTGACGCCGGTGTCGGTGGGCGAGCAGGCCAGCTCGGCTACGCGACGGATCTTCTCGGGAGTGGGATCGGTTACGCCGATCTCGGCCATGGTGACAGGCAGCCCCACGGAGACGCAGAAATCCAGGACCTCTTTGAATTCCGCCATGGGCGCGTTTTCCAGCACCAGCTGGGTGATGACGCCGAAGGACACCTTCTCGCCGTGGAGATAGTGGTGGCACTCCTCCAGGGTGCTAAAGCCGTTGTGTACGGCGTGGGACGCTGCCACGCCCCCGCTCTCGAAGCCAAGGCCCGACAGCAGGGTGTTGGCCTCGATGATGGCTTCCAGGGCCGGCGTCAGAAGCTGGGCCTCCAGGGCGACACGGGCCTTCACGCCGTTCTCTTGCAGCAGGTCATAGCAGAGCTTGGCCACGGCCTGGCCGACGTTGAGGGAACCGCCAGCCGAAAGGCCTGCCAGGTTGGAGGCGTCGTGCTTGTAGCAGGCCCTGGCCTCGATGTAGGTGGCCAGCGCGTCGCCCATGCCCGACAGGGTAAACCGCGCCGGAGCCTTGGCGATCACCGCCGAGTCCACCAGCACCAGGTTGGGGTTGCTGCGGTGGAACTGGTAGTGGTCCACGGCGCCGTCGTCGGTGTAGATCACCGACAGGGCGCTGCAGGGCGCGTCGGAAGACGCCACGGTGGGAGCGATGATCATCGGGATGTCCAGGGCCTGGGCTGCGGACTTGACGGTGTCGATGGCCTTGCCGCCGCCCAGGGCGATCATCACCTGGGCGCCCTGGCTCTTGGCCTTGGCGATGACCCTATCGATTTCCCTTTGAGAGCTCTCACCGCCGAAGGGCTCCATGTGGTAGGTCATCGAGCTGGCGGCAAAGGACTCTTGGAGGACCGAGCCGTGACGGCCTATGCCGTTTGGGCTGAGCAACACGAAGGCCGTAGTGCCGTAGGAAGAGGCGAACTCCCCTAGCCGGCTCATAAGCCCCGGTCCCTGGTAGTAACGGGACGGACTGATAAAGGTGCGCATCATTTTCGATCTTCCTCCTATCTGTCGCGGTATAGTGCCATCAAGCCCCATAGTGAGGCGGCGCCTAGAGCCTTTGCCAATGAAGTGCCGCGGTAGCGGCTTTCTCTTTCACGGGAGCTCCTCCGAAGTTCACCTCCCTAGGCTCCTTTTAGGAAGTTTGCCGCTATTTTTGCGCAATTCAATGTTCAACGGCTCTTTCAAACAAAACTTTTTAAAATTAACAAACTATTGTAATTATAGCAATTTTTAAAGGGAAAACAAGGCCTTTTCCCAGACAGGAGATCATATAATATATGGATCGCCATGGCATAGGAGACCATGACGCCCCTTCGGCGCCCTCTGGAGGGGCTTTTAACGACTATCTTCGAAGGACAAGGGGAAAAACGAGAAAAGACGAGAAAAAGGCGCGAGCAGGAGCTGGCGACCGCCGGCCCCCGCTCGCGCCTTGCTTTGGGAGAGTGGAAGGTGTTCAGAGAGTTCCAGCAAAGCTGGAGTCGGCGCCCAGGCCCTCGGGTCCCATGGACATGTAACCGCAGTCCACGTAGAGGTCGTGGCCGGTGATGGCCGAAGCGTCGTCGGAAAGCAGGAAGGCGATGGCCGCGGCGATCTCCTCGGGGTTGGCCAGACGGCGCAGGAAGTGGTAGTTGTTCCAAGCCTCGGGCATGTTGGCCCAGTCGTCGCCGGGGCAGGCGTGGCGGATCTCGTCGGTGCGGGTCCAGGTGGGCGACACGGCGTTGACCCGGATGTGGGGAGCAAGATCCATGGCAGCGCACTTGGTCAGCTGCTTCACCGCGCCCTTAGCGGTGTTGTAGGGCCAGCTGCCGATCTGGGCGATGCCGTCGGAGATGCTGCTGGTCATAGTCACGGCGCCGGGCTTATCCTTGCCGTGGACCCGGACCCACTCGCGCATCATGGCAGCGTAGGCCATGGGGCCGGCCTGCATGCTATGAAGCCACTGCTGATGGGTGGTGGTCTCGTCGCCGCGGTTGAAGGGGAAGGCGTTGTTGACCAGGTAGTCGATGTCGCCCAGGATCTCGGTGGCCTTGTCGACCAGCTGAGCCGGAACCTCGGGGTCCGCCAGGTCGGACTCCACAAAGGCCACCAGCTTGTCGGGATAGAGGGCCTTCAGCTCCTCAAGAGTCTGGGCGCCGGCTTTGGGGTTGCGGCCGGCGAAGACGACGCCACGGGCGCCCTCTTGCAGCAGACGCTCCACGGTGGCCCTGCCGATGCCCCGGGATCCTCCGGTAACCAGTGCACTCTTGCCTTCGATTCCTCGCATGGATAATAGCTCCTTTCATGGGCCCTCAGCGCCAAGGCCCCGGCGCTTGGGCCTTTCTTCAGTTTAACGGGGAATTTAACGGGGCCGGGCAAGCCCTAGAGGTCTTTGCAGAGCTTGTAGGCCTCGAGAATTGCCTCGCCGGCTTCCTTGCCGCCGTTGGCGTCGCCGATGATGCTGTAGGAGAGGCCAGCGGCCTGGAGGTCCTTCTCCAAGGGCTTGTAGGGATCCCGTCCCACGGCCACGACGATCTGATCGCAGGGCAGCGTCAGTTCCTGCTGCTTGCCGTCGACGATGACCACGCCCTCGGGAGTGACGGCCTTCACCGTGGAGTTGACGTACTTCTTGACGCCCCACTTGTCGAGATGACGGTTCACGTCGACCTTGACGGGCCACACGGCGTCGATGGCGATCTCGGAGCGCATCTCCACGATGGAGACGTCCCGAAGCTCCTGGGCCAGGAAGTGAGCCGTCTCGGTGCCCACCAGGGCGCCGCCGATGACCACGATCTGCTTGCCGTACCAGACCTTGCCGCTGAGGATGTCGCCGGGATCGACGACCCGGGAGTCCTCGCGCAGCCCGGGGATGGGAGGCCGCTTGTTGACGCCGCCGGAGGCAAGGATGACGTGATCGGGGTTGAGGGCCTTCAGGTTCTCCAGGGTGGCCTCGGTGTTGTAGCGGATCTCTACGCCCAGCTTGCGGCACTGGGTGGTCTGCCAGACCAGGAAGTCGGTGATTTCGCCCTTGCCCGGGGCCACCGACGCGAAGAAGAACTGGCCGCCGTTGTGGGCTTCCTTCTCGAAGACGGTGACCTTGTGGCCGCGCTTGGCAGCGTAGATGGCCGCCTCAAGGCCGCCGGGACCGGCGCCGACGATGGCGATGTTCTTCTTCACCTCGGCGGGCTTGACGCCGCCCTCGTACTCGAAGCCCAGCTCGGGGTTGAGGACGCAGCGGATAGGGTTGTCGGTCAGCAGGACGCCGATGCAGGCCACGTCGCAGCCGAAGCAGCGGCGGATGTCCTCGAAGCGGCCTTCCTTGGCCTTGTTGGGCATCCAAGGGTCCACCAGGGAGGCTCGGCCCATGCCCACCAGGTCGGCCTTGCCGGAGGCGATGATGCTGTCGGCCAGGAAGGGGTCGTTGATGCGGCCCACCACGGTCACGGGCACCTTAACGGCTTCCTTGACGGCCTTGCCGTGCTCGGCGATGAGGCCGTGCTCGCGGTAGCCGCTGGGGATGTTCCAGTCGAAGGTCAGGTAGTTACCCAGGGAGACGTGGATCATGTCCACGCCGGCCTCTTCGACCATGCGGGCGATGGCCTTGGTGTCCTCGATGGTGAGGCCGCCCTCGACGAACTCGCTGCCGGAGAGGCGGATGTCCACTACGAAGTCCCAGCCGCACTTCTCGCGGATGTTGGCGATCACTTCCCGGACGAAGCGGGTGCGGTTCCAGAAGTTGCCGCCGTACTCGTCCAGGCGCTTGTTGGAGTAGAGCGAGAAGAACTGGGTGACCAGATAGCCGTGGGCAGCGTGGATCTGCACGCCGTCAAAGCCGGCCTTCTTGGCCCTCAGGGCAGCGTCGCCGAAGGCCTGGACGGTCTCCTTGACCTCTTCGGTGGTGAAGGGCTCGGGCATCAGATCGCTGAAGGGACAGGCGATCCGCGACGTCGAGCGGGCCTTCATGCCGGGAATGGCGCCGCTGTTGGTCTGGCGGCCGCAGTGATAGATCTGGGCCAGGACCTTGGCGCCGTGGCGATGGATCCGGGGCGGCAGGGCGCTGTGGCTTTCGATTTGATCGTCGTTCCAGAAACCGGCGGTGGCCTTGAAGCCGTGGCCGTTGGGGGCGATGTTGAAGTCCTCGGTGATGATCAGGCCAAAGCCTCCCTTGGCCTTCTCCTCGAGGTAGGCCATCCACTTCTCCGTGGCCGTGCCGTCCTCGTTGCAATAGTCGGTGACCATAGGCGTCACCACCATGCGGTTCTTCAATGTCATGCCGTTGATGGTAATGGGGCTAAATACGTGGTCTAACACCTAAACTCCCCCTCCTTCGCGAACTTTTTTGCAGCTTTAAAGTCCTCAGCGGCGAAGGTCCCCGAGTCCTCCGCCGGATCTGATTTGATTTTCCATCATCCGGCCCGCCGGGGCTATTGGGGCAACCGGCAGGATTTATTCAAAATCAAAGCTTTTTTGAAGGCCCTGGCCCCAAGGCTTGGCAGCCTTCCGGTGGGAAAAATTCAAGTACTTTGCTGGACCGTTCTGGAGTTTTGCCGCGATTTGGCGGGGCTCGGGGGCGATCGGGAACCACCGGCCTAGCCGGGAGTTCTCGGTATACAAAAAGCTGCGAAAACCGCTTAGGGTAGTTTTCGCAGCTTTTGCGTATTTTTTTCAGTGAAATAATTTAGCCGGAATTGGCCTGCCTGCAAAGGCGATGGACTCTAGGATTCTGTTTCAATTCCCATGTAATCCGCGGCCATACCCAGAATTACGGACATGCCGGCAGGAATACAGGCAGGATCGCAGTAGAACGTGGATGAATGGGCGGAACCGTAAGGACCTCCAGGCGTTCTGCATCCGAATCTTATAAAAACCCCGGGCTTTTTCTCTTTAATGTAAGCAAAGTCTTCTGCTCCCATCGAGGGGGTAGGCAACATAATAGTGTTCTCTTCTCCGAGAACTTTCCGGCCTACCCGCAATGCCCTGTCGACCCATTCATCTTCGCAGATAAAGGGAGGAACTCCCCTGATATAGTCCACCTCTGCGGTCACTCCGTAGGCAATGGCAACAGATTCAGCTATCCTTTTCAAATTATTTTCAACCCGATCCCGGTCCGCTGGGCTTAGGGTCCTGACAGTTCCCGTCATTTCTACAATGTCCGGGATAATATTATGAGCCGTCCCGCCGTGGACCGTACAAACCGAAACAACTACAGAATTGGCGGCATTAGTCTCTCTGGAGACTAATGTTTGTAGTCCCGCGATAATTGCCGAAGTGGCTACCACGGGATCCTTGACGGTATGACAATGGGCTCCATGTCCTCCAACTCCGCGCACGGTGATCTTGAACTCATCTGCGCTAGCTAAAATTGCACCATAACGCACCCCAATTGTGCCGGCATAAAGTTCAGCGGAAACGTGCAGAGCCGTTACTGCGTCAATTTTATTAAAGTCGATCTCTGGATCCTTTAAAAACAGCTTGGCGCCGGCCAGGATTTCCTCTGCTGGCTGTATAAAAAAGTATATTGAACCGGAAAAACGATCCTTATTCTGACTTAAAATTTTCGCGGCGCCGACATTAATTGTGCCGTGTATGTCGTGCCCGCAGGCGTGCATTACTCCAGGAACTTTACTGCAGGGATCATTAGAAGGGTCTTCTTGTATAGGCAACGCGTCAATATCGCCGCGAAACGCTATTGTAGGGCCAGTTCCCGGCTTTGTCCCCTTAAGTTCAAAAAATAAACCAGTTTCCCCTACTCTTTTAAGGCGGTCGTAATTGATGTTCTCCTTCACGTAGTTCTCCAATAGGGCGCACGTGTTATATTCCTTCATGCTTAATTCGGGATTTTCATGGATGTGGGTACGGATAGCTAAAATTTCGGGAAGAATTGCCTGAACAGACTCTTTTATATTCATATATATTCTCCTTTCTGCGAAAATTGCCGCAGTTATCCTGCGGCAATTTCATAGGTACGTTCAGTCCTTATAATCCTGTCCATCCGACAAATTGCAGCAACATAGTCACTACAGTGGCCACAGCAATTTCAATCAGAATGAACTTAATAGCCCACTTGAGATACCTGGGGAAGTTCACCCCAGCGAGGGCCAAACATCCCATCATGGGGCCGTTCAGCGGTGTTGCAAGATTCGAAAGTCCGTCGCCGAATTGAAATGCCTGTACAGCAACCTGGCGGGTAATCCCAGACAGGTCTGCAAGGGGCACCATTAAGGGCATTACAACTGCCGCCTGTCCCGATCCCGAAGGAATCAGGATATTGATCAACGCGTTAATAACGGTCATAAATCCTGCGCCAGCAATGGCTCCCATGGAGTTCAATGGCATCGCCAAAGCGTTAACAATAGTATCCATGACCATTCCATTAGTAAGTATGACAGGGACGGCCGTGGCTACGCCAACGACGAAAGAAGCCCCCACCATCGGCTGACATCCTTTGATAAATTTTTGCGCAATTTCGTTCGGAGAAAAACCGGAGAGGATGCCTACGATAATCGCCATTCCGAGGAACCAGGAGGCGATCTTATTCATCGACCAGCTGTTAATGATCGTTAAGGTAACGCAGATGACTACAGCGGCGATGAAGAAAGCGCAAATAATTCCCTGGCGCCTTGTTAATTGAGCCGCCCCGCTGGCCTTTTCTGCGTTGGGTCCATGACCCATATATTCTTCCGGAGATTTTCCCGGTTCGTAGTTCAGACTTTTAGTGGGATCGTTCTTAATAGTTTTGAAATAGTACATGGTAACCATGTAAAGAAAGGCGATATTTGCAACACAGCAAATTGCCCTGGGCAACGTTCCGGAAAAAATCGGAAGTTCTGCTATGGATTGAGCAAATCCCACAATGCCCGGGTTGGCAAATCCAATTGAAAACCCGCTCATCATGCCGAAGTATATGATTAAAAAGCCTAAAAACGCGTCCCCTCCCATGGCTTTTGCCAGAATGATGCCTATGGGAACGACGGCAACGCCAATATTCCCGAAGACTCCAGCGGCGTTTCCTAAGCCCAAGGAAAACATGATAAGTCCGATAGAAAGAGCCTCTTTGCCCTTCAGCTTTTCCGCCATAACGCTGAAAGCTGTAGATAAAGATTTTGTCTCTTCCACCATGGCAATAGCGGCGCCGCAGAAAAAAATCATGAAAATTGTCCGCGATCCATTGAGAAATGCCTGATAAATGGCCTGCAACATATCCCAGGGCGATTGGGGTACCCTTTCAACATATCTAAAACTACCGGCAACAACTCGATTAATAGCGCCTACCTTGACCCGTTCAAAAGTGCCTGCTGGTATGATCCAGGTTGCTGCCATCGCTATTAAGCACAAAAAGAACAACAATGCGTAGACATCTGGGAATGGCATCTTCTTTTTCATTTTTTCTCCTCCTAGGCAGCGCAGATTTTATTTGATCTAACCAACGGGGACTAAAAATACTCTGATAGACCGGAAGGCTTTGCCTTTTACCAGGCCTCCCCCATACAAACGCCCATCTCCTGTGGCGCAGCATGCGTGAATATGGACAAATAGGGGCCCATCGATGTTTTTGTATATCATCCGCAAAGAGGGATCCATCTTTTCGACGGCCATAACCTCGCCGTTAAATCCCACGATCTCAGCTGCATTGGGGCACTCGTTTGTTGCGCAATTCATGGGAATACTGTTGTTAACAGGCGCGTTATAGGCACTGTCAATGATGGAACCCACAGCTCCAATAATGATGACTTCGCGCCATTTTTTTTGCAGGATAAAAGAGGATATTTTCTCTCGGACGTCCTCGCCGCGTTGCACAGTCACTTCGTGCAGCTCCATGGTCTTCTCCTTCAGCGTTCTAATGCCTTCATCGCTTGGTTCGCCGCAATCAAAATTGGATCGTAAACGGGCGCTACGGGAGGCGCATAAACTAAATCTAATTGAGCGATCTCTTCAACAGTCATTCCGCAAGTAATCGCCGTCATAAGAACGTTAATTCTCCCGGCCACGCTTTCGCTTCCAATGCCTTGAGCTCCAAGCAGTTTTCCACTTTTTCTGTCAAAGATTAGAGCAATGCTGTTACTGCGGAGCCCAGGATAATAGGAGGCCCGGTCCCTTTGGGTGCTTACTGAGCAGAGGGGCTCATATCCGCTCTCTTGTGCCTGTTTTTCTGACAGGCCTGTGGCCGCGACGTAGAGATCAAAAACTTTTGTGACCGCGGAGCCCATGACTCCCTTGAAAATCTCATGATTTCCGACTGCATTGCCGCCCGCAATTCTGCCTTGCTTATTAGCCGTAGTGCCTAAGGGGACGTGTACAGGACTTCCAGTAATCCTATTGATCATCTGAACGCAGTCGCCGCACGCCCAGATTGATGGATCGGAGGTCCTCATTTCATCGTCTACAGCGATGGACCCCTTAATTCCCAGAACAAGGCCGCAGTCCCTCGCGAGCTCTGAGTTGGGGGCTACTCCCACTCCGACGACAACACAATTTGCTTCTATAGTTGTGCCGTCAGAAATTCGAAGACCCTCTACTCTGCCGTCCTCTGCGAGAATTTCTTCTGCCTTGCTGTTAAGATGGACCTTTATGCCCTTATTCTGTAAAGTATCAAGGATCTTTTCTGAGAATTCGTGTGGTAAGAATGGCAACAGCCGCGGTAACGTTTCAATAATGTGTACGTCAATCCCTAGTGCTGTAATATTTTCTGCAATTTCAAGGCCTATAAAACCGCCTCCTATAATGGCCGCGGCGCCTTTACCGTTCTTTTGCAGGGCTTCCTTGAGGTTGATGCCGTCCTCTACAGTTCGGAGGTAGTAAACTCCTTTGGAATCAATTCCCTTCAAGTCCGGCTTGATAGGGCGGGCCCCTGTGGCGATAATCAATTTGTCGTAATGGCCAGTCGTCTCTTCCTGACTTATCAGATTGCGCACAAGGACGGTTTTATTCTGCCGGTCAATGTTCAGCACTTCATGGTGAACGTGAGTTTGAATTCCTCTTTCAGAGCCTGCCTGTTCGACCGTAAGAGAGACCAGCTCATTAGGATCTTTAATAAGGTCTCCCACGAAATAGGGCAAACCGCAGGAGCCGTAGCTTATATACCCCGACCGTTCAAAAACCTGGACGTTCATGTCCGGACGAAGGCGTTTTGCTTTGGAGGCCGCGCTCATCCCAGCAGCGGTCCCCCCGATAACCAGGATATTTTCAGCCATGATAGATCACTTCAAAGAGCGCGAGAAAAGACCTATTAAGGACGCTATTTAACGCCATACTTGTCAATAACGCCCATTTCACCCATAATTTTCTCGAGGAATGCCAATTTTTCGCCTGAGTATTCCTCGTAAGGCTTCCTCAAGTGACCTCCAGGCAGGCCTAAAATACGGAGAGCAGCTTTAATTACAACTGGGTTGCTAAAGGTATAAAGTTCTTGGAGCAAGGGATACCATTTAAAGTAACTCTCGCGGCACTCTTCGATAATCTGCATACTTGTCCAAGGCCTTGAATATAGCGCAGCTTCTTCGGGAATGATATTTCCCCCAATATTAGCGGTCCCTGTCCCTCCAATAGCGAGAGTAGGAATGACGATAGAGTATTTAGGAAAATCGCAGCACATTATCTTTACTTTACCGCCGCAGAGACGTTGCACTTGGACCAGCTGCGCAACGCTTGGCAGAGCCTCTTTGTCCACTACAAAGTTCGGGTGCCGTTCTGATAATTTCTGAATAGTTTCAGGCATCACTTGAACGCCTAGGCGGCTGGGATTGTTGTAGATGCCGCAGGGAAGACTTACAGATCCCATGCAAGTATCCAGATGGGTAAATGCAGCGTGTTGATTAATTAATACGTATGGTGGAATTGTAAAAATAACTCCGTCGGCGCCCTCTCCTTCGCAGTACCTGGCAAAATCTACGCTTAGTTCGGTAGAGAGGGCAGAGGCATTGAAAAAAACAGGGATCTTGCCCTGAGTCATGGCTAAAACTTCTTTGACAATAGTCTTTTTTTCCTCGAGCGTAAGGAGCGTCGTCTCTCCAGCGGAACCAAGAATGAAAATTTGCGAGGTGCCGTACTTAATTTGCCGGTCAATTAAGATTTTAAAGCCGTCGAAATCGATCTTATCGTCCTTGGTGAACGGCGTCGGCATGGCAACCCATGAACCCTGCAAATTAATCATGACAATCATTCCCTTCCTGAATGCAGAGGATGTGCTACTTAATGCAAATCATATCCGCCAGGGGCGCCCATCTCTATTTCAGGAGGAACAATGCATAATTTGATACAGAGTAACTAAAGTTACATGGAGGTAGAGGCTAACGATTCTCCATATTTTTTATATTCGGTTGCGCTGATCTGGTTTTTTCGGTTCAAACTGCGAAGAAAGTTTTCTTTATAAAGCTCGTTTATGATCTTGCTCACCGTAACCCTGCTTGCCCCCACTATCACGCTCAGCTCATAATGTGTATAATGTATACTTAAATTATACCAAGCCCCATCGACGAGTTGAGAGACATCTGCCGTTGTATAAAACAGCTGCTTTAGACGCTTCTTACAACTGTTGGCAGATAAGTTCTCAATTTCATGGCGCATAATGAGCATTTTCCTTGAATAGCTCTGCAGTACTATTTGCCTGAATAGCCTATTTGTATCGAATAGTTCCTCATAGAGATCAAAGTGGATTTTATAAAAGGTGGTTTTTTCTTTTGTTTTTGACATCAAGCCGGTAGGCAGGTGAAGAAAATGAGGAACCTCTCCGAAGAACCATCCTGAAGTCAGTGAATAGAGTAATTTTTCTGTCCCATCCGCGGCTATAATATAGTGATTTGTTCGTCCTTTGCAGATGTAATAGATTGCATCTAACGGTTCTCCGGCATGTAAAAAAATTTTTTGGGCGGGCAAGGTCAATCTATCAGCCTTTCCCTGGAGCAATAACTCAATGTCTTTTGCTGATTGGTTGGGTTGCGTCAGGTTGGAATTATTCCATGTCATAGCGTTATGCTCCCTTCCCATAATATTATTCGATGATTAGTTGCGGAATACCCTCCATCAATGAGCATTTTATCAGAATTAATGGACAATATGGGCCAAAAGGTTGGGGACAGCCTTCGCCCACGGAGCCTTTTTGTGTTAAGCTTATAATTACAGGTATCCAAATTGGGGAGTTTTTCGGTGGACGAGCAGTGAGAAAGGAGATGGACGATCTATGGATCTTCACAACATCGGCTTTATCGGCTTAGGCGTCATGGGCCGGTCCATGGCGGCAAATCTGATCAAGGCAGGGTTCTCCCTGAAGGTATACAACCGCACCAAGGCCTCGGCCCAGGGAGTCGTGGAGGCGGGAGCCCTTTGGATGGACTCTCCCAAGGCCGTGGCGGAGAGCTGCGACGCCGTGATCACCATGGTGGGCTACCCCAAGGACGTGGAAGAGGTCTACTTCGGCGGTCAGGGGATTTTCGCCGGCTTCGGCCCCGGGAAAATCGCCGTCGACATGACCACCTCCAGCCCCGCCCTGGCCGAGAGGATCGCCACCAGAGCCGCCGAGCTGGGCGGCGCCGCTCTGGACGCCCCCGTGTCGGGCGGCGACGTGGGGGCCCGGAACGCTGCCTTGACCATCATGGTGGGGGGCTGCGAGAAGGCTTTCGGCGCCGTTAAGGGCCTCTTCGAGGCCATGGGCAAGGATCTACGGCTCCAGGGCGGACCCGGCGCCGGACAGCATGCCAAGATGGCCAACCAGATCGCCATCGCCGCGGGAATGTTGGGAGTCTGCGAGGCCCTGGCCTACGCCAAAAGGGCGGGCCTAGATCCCGATAAGGTCCTGGCCAGCATCTCCGGAGGCGCCGCCGGCAGCTGGTCTCTGAGCAACCTGGCGCCCCGAATGCTGGCGGGCAATTTCGCCCCGGGGTTTTACGTGAAACATTTCATCAAGGACATGGGCATCGCCATTCAGTCGGCCCAGGAGATGAAGCTGGACCTTCCCGGCCTGGAGCTGGCGGAAAAGCTCTACCGCCGCCTCGCCGAAGAGGGCTACGAAAACGACGGCACCCAGGCCCTGTTCCGGCTCTACGACCGCTGACAGGCCCCCGGAAATTAGAAATATAAATAAATATAGAAATATAAAAGAGCGCCCCCGGACAGTAACTGATCCGGGGGCGCTCTTTTGTGTTCTGCCTATATGGCCCAGAGGGTCTAGACGTCCAGGTTTCGCACCTCGTGGGCGTGGGCCTGGATGAAGTCCCGCCGGGGCTCCACCCGGTCGCCCATGAGGATGCTGAAATACTCGTCGGCAGCCACCGCGTCGTCCACCTCAATGCGCTTCAAAAGCCTGGTGGCCGGATCCATGGTGGTCTCCCAGAGCTGGGAAGGGTTCATCTCTCCCAGACCCTTGTAGCGCTGGACGCCGGGCTTTTTGCCGTTGGCGCTGTAACGGTCCATGGTCTCCCGGAGCTCCCGGTCGCTGTAGAGGTAGTCGATCTTTTTGCCCATCTGGACCCGGTAGAGCGGCGGGACGGCCAGGTAGACGTGGCCCTTCTCCACCAGTTCCTTCATGTGGCGGAAGAAGAAGGTCAGCAGCAAGGTGCTGATGTGGGCGCCGTCCACGTCGGCGTCGGTCATGATGATGATCTTGTGGTACCGGAGCTTCTCGGCGTCGAAGTCCTCGCCGACGCCGCAGCCCAGGGCCTGGATCAGGGTCCTGATGGTGTCGCTGCTGAGTATCCTGTCCATCCGGGCCTTCTCCACGTTCAAGATCTTGCCCCGCAGGGGCAGGATGGCCTGGAACTTGCGGTCCCGGCCCTGCTTGGCGCTGCCTCCGGCGGAGTCGCCTTCGACGATGTAGATCTCGCAGTCCTCGGCGTGCTTGCCCGAGCAGTCGGCCAGTTTTCCCGGCAGCGACAGCCCCGACATGGCGGACTTGCGGACCAGCTCCCGGGCTTTTTTGGCGGCGTCCCTGGCCTGGCGAGCCTTGATGGCCTTCTCGACGATGGGTTTTATTATGGAAGGCTCCTCTTCCAGCGCCGCCAAGAGGCCCTCGTAGAGCACCGAGTCCACGATGCCTTTCACCTCGCTGTTGCCCAGCTTGGTCTTGGTCTGGCCCTCGAACTGGGGATTGCCCAGCTTCACCGAGATCACGCAGGTCAGCCCTTCCCGCAGGTCCTCGCCAGTGAGGTTCAGGTCCTTTTCCTTCAGCACTCCGGACCGGCGGGCGCCCTCGTTGATGGCCCTGGTCATGGCGCTTCGGAGCCCCGCCACGTGGGTGCCCCCCTCCACGGTGTGGATCAGGTTGGCGAAGGAAAAGAGCCGCTCGATGTAGTCGTCGGTGTACTGAAAGGCCATCTCCACCGACACGCCGTCCCTTTCGCCCCTGATCTCCAGGGGCTTGGGGAAAAGGGACGTCTTGTCGCGGTTCAGGTACTCGATAAAGGCGGAGATCCCCCCTTCATAACGGTAGGTCCAGCTTTTTTCCTGGATCTGGTCCGCCAAAGTGATCGACAGGCCGGGATTCAAAAAGGCCAATTCCCGGAAGCGGCTTCCCAGAGTCTCGGAAGAGAACTGAGTGGTCTCGAAGATCTCGGCGTCGGGCATAAAGCGGACCGTGGTGCCCTGGCGGTCCGTGGAGCCCAGGTTTTCCAGGTCCGCGGCGGGAACGCCCCGCTGGAATCTCTCCCGCCACTGCTGGCCGCCGCGGCAGACCGTCACTTCCATCCACTCCGACAGGGCGTTGACCACCGACACGCCCACGCCGTGGAGGCCTCCCGATACCTTGTAGTTGTGGTTGTCGAACTTTCCTCCGGCGTGGAGCACCGTCAGGACCACTTCCAGGGCCGGCCGGCCGTTGGAGGGATGGGGATCGATGGGGATTCCCCGGCCGTTGTCCTGCACCGACAGGCTGCCGTCGCTGTGGATCGTGACGGTTATTTCGGTGCAAAATCCCGCCAGGGCCTCGTCCACAGAGTTGTCCACCACCTCGTAGACGCAGTGGTGCAGTCCCCGCGACGTGGTGTCGCCGATGTACATGCCGGGACGCTTCCGGACGGCTTCCAGCCCTTCCAGTATCTGTATATCCTTGGCTGTATAGCCCGTCTGCTGAGGTTCGGTGGTCATGAAGATTCTCCTTCCTGGTTATGGTCCTCCTGGTCCTTGAAGGGGTGCAGGGCCTGGGCCTTCAGCTGGGCGTAGCGCCGGGCCAGGGTCAGCGGACGGAAGCCCGTCACCGAAAAGGTGCCGTCTTCCTTGTAGACAAAAGTCTGTCCCTCTCCCCTGACCAGGGCGATCACCGGCGGCAGATAGATGCAGTCCTCGCCTTCGATGGGAATGAACATGGGCCTTCCCCTTTTCTAAAATCTCCCGCCGCTCCAACCTTCAAAGCGGCCCTTTATATAACCAATCTATTATATCAAAAAAGCATCAAAAAACCTCTGGAAGCCCTCGGCCCTTTTGGCGTAAATTTTTGCGTAAAACGCGAAGCCAGTCCCCCGGCCGGCGGCGCTAGGCTCCAGGGGGCCCTGGTATTATAATTGAGAAAAAGGACAAAGCCGCGGGCCACTGGCGGCGCGAAAAGGGGTGTTAGGAACTTGAACAGTATGGAACGGGCATTGACCCAGGCACTGGAAGAGGGCACCATCGACCGGCGCCAGTTCGACCGGATCCTGGAGTTGGCCGGCAACGAGACTAAGCCCTGGCTCCAAATTGCCGCCTATACGCTGGGAGGCGTGCTCCTGCTGGGGGCCGCCCTGTGGCTTTTCGACGACATCTGGAGGATGATCCACGGCGTGGGGCTGGTGACGCTGCTTTTCGGCTTTTCGCTGCTGCTCTTCTGGGCGGCGGCCAAGTTCTGGGACCGGGGAGAGACCACGGCGGCCACCATCATGGTCTTGGCGGCGGCGGCCCTCATGCCGGCGGGAGTCCACCACCTGTGGCGCTGGCTCTCCACGATCCTGACGGTCACCCTTGGCGCGCCTCCGGCGGAGGGGGCCCTCTTCGCCTGGTGGCGCATCGACGGGCGCTCGCTGGCCATGGCCCTGGCCACGCTGGTCTATTGCTGGATACTGTATCGCCGGGTGCCCTCGGGATTTTTGGCCCTGCCGGGCTGCATCAGCTTCTGGTACGTGCTCTGGATCGTGGCGCCGGCCTTTTTGGGCCGCCCCACCACCCAGGAGACGGCGGGGATTTTGGCCCTCAGCGGCGCCGCCATGTTGGCGGCCGGCTTCGCCCTCAAGCCGGGAAGCGGCGAGGACGACTTGATGGACGACCCCGGCTCGCTGATGCTGTCCCTGGGGGCCCTTTTCCTCTGGGGCGCCGGGACCTATCTTTTCCCCTCCCGGAACCCGGCGGGGGCGGTCAACTGGCTCTATTTGGCCCTGAATTCGGCCTACCTGGCCGGGGCCGTGAAGCTGCGGCGGCCCTTCCCCGCCGTGCTGGGCAGCATCGGCGTGCTCTATCTGTTCTATTACTACTTCGACTATTACTTCAACAGCCCTCAGCTCCTCCCCTGGGTGCTGCTGATCTGCGGTTCCCTGGCGCTGTGCTTCGGCGTCTGGTGGGGCAAAAAGGCCAAATCCCGGAAAAAATCCTGAACAACAGGCCCCCTTACTATCCCATCCGCTCCGAGCCCGAGCGGGACGTCAAAAAGCACAGGACCGGTCCCCTGGGGCCGGTCCTGTCTTTTGGATAGCCTTCTATTGCTGCGGCGGCGGAGGAAAGACGATTCCGTAGGGCAAGGTCCGCTCCCGGCCGTCGGACACCCGGTTGACCACATGGCCCTTCCACCACAGCTCCGTGGAGCCGCCGCCGTCCAGATTCAGCAGGCTCTGAAAGCCCAGACGGCGCCCCAGCCGGGCCGCCTCGGCCAGCGTCAGGCCGTTGCTGTGCCAGCTGCTGCGGCCGTCCACGGCCATCCACCACAGCCGCTCGCCGTCCCAGCCCGCCAGAGTCCTGGGATGGCGGTAGTCCACGATGGAAGGGGAAAAGCCCTCGGCGCTGAAGCTCCGCCCGGGAGCGTAGAGCAGGGGCCCCGCCTGGAGGGCCTGGAGAATTTCCCTGCCGGCTATCGCCGGATCCTGCCACAGCAGCTCCAGTTCCAGCCTGTCGCCCTCGGAAAGCTCTGGCGCCTGGCTGTCCTTTTGCAGGAACATCCACTGGCCTTCGTCGATGACCCTGCGGCGCCGGAAAGACTGAGGCCCGCCGGTTATCGCGCCGCCGGCGACCCTGTAGGGCCGTCCTCCCGTGCCGGCTTTACTGATAGAGGCTCCGAAATGGGCCGTGTAGACCCCGGCGCCGCCCTGGGGCGCCGGGGTGTTGATGGCCTCCACGGCGTATTTCCCCTCTCCTGCCTGGACCAGGACTCCATAGGCCCCGCCGCCGAAGAACACTTCATCGCTGTTCCATGCGATCATGGAGCGGTTTTCATAGGGCGGCGACACGGGAAGGCCGTCGATTATTAAGGTCCCCACCGGCGTGACGCCGTTGAAGAAGCCTCCGTTGACGGCCGCCGCGGCTCCCGACAGCCCGGCGATCCGGGACAGCGGCAGCCCCGAACCGTAGAGCAGCGGGGCCGAGACGATTTTAGCCGCCCCAGGATCGTGGGGGCTGAAGGCCGCCCAGAAAAGGGCCTGTTGGTCCACCTCCGAAGGCACCACCTGGGATTCAGCTCCCTCTCTGAAAAGGCTCCGCTGGGCCCAGGCCTCGGCGTAGCTCAGCAGGTCCGGCGTGACCACGCTGTAGTCGTAGCCGTTGGAGACCGTCTCCAGGGGGATAGGGCTCCTGAGGCGCTTGATGAAGTCCGCCGCCTTCTGGGGATCGTCAAAGCTTCCCAGTTGGAGGCGCCAGCGGGGCGCCGGGCCGCCGGCGTTCTCCCGGTGGATCCAGAGGATCCCCTCGGGCCCCTGGATCTTGAGGTCCCAGAGGATGGACCGGCGGCAGCTCTGGACCCACTGGACCAGCTCGGCCAGCTCCTGGGAAGTGGTGGTCTTCCAGGGATTTTCGGTGAGCGATTCCGGCGCCCGGGGCTGGACCGCCTTGCCCAGGGCCACGAATCCGGCCACATAGCTGGGAAGGCGGCTGTCCTCGGGCGGCAGGGCCCAGCTGGCTATCTGGCCCTCGTGGTGGAACCCCAGGCTCTGGAAGGCGAACATCAGCGATTCGGCGTTGGCCGCCGCCGTGTCGGGCGAGAACTGGTCGGTGGGAAGCAGAATGCCCATGGAAAGGGCCGATTCCAGCGCGGCGGCGTAGGGCGACGAGGGATCTACGTCCGAAAAGGTCCTGCCCTGCCATAGGGGCAGGTCCTGGGCTTCGATGATCTGCTTCAGCACCTCGCCTCTGGACACCTCCGCCGGTTCCGCCCCGGAGGCCTGGGGCCACAGCAGCAGGACGGCGCAAAAAAGAGCGCACAGTTTTTTCACGATAAAAAGATCTCCTCCTTTTATGATTTTATGATTTCGATATTACGGTGGGCCCCCAAGGGGAGCGAAGGGCCAGCTCCTTCGGGCCCCGGCGGCCATGAAAGCCTGTTTTAAAAGTATAACACCATGGCGAAGGGGTCTCCGCAAAAAGATCGCCCCGCCCCGTTGACAGCCAAAAGGTAAGACTATATAATGCATTTCGCTGGCGCTGAGAGGCCGCCGGCTCGCGGTCCTATGGGGGTATAGCTCAGTTGGGAGAGCGCTTGAATGGCATTCAAGAGGTCAGGGGTTCGAATCCCCTTAC
>CAZNRB010000021.1:0-2487 GCA_964575405.1 uncultured Synergistaceae bacterium
ACGGCGGCTTCCAGGTTGTCCAGGAAGGCGGCCAGGTTGGCCCTGGGCGTGGCGATGTTGATCCGGGCGAAGCCGGCGCCCTCCTGGCCAAACATAGTGCCGTCGTTCATGGCGGCCTTGGCCTTTTCCACCAGGAACTTCTGGAGCTCCGCCGGCTCCATCCCCAGGCCTCGGAAGTCCATAAAGGGCACGTAGATGGCCTCGGGGTGGATCAGCTTCACCTGGGGAATCCGGGCGGCCAGCTCCCGCTCCAGGAAGGCCACGTTCTCCTCCAGATAGGCCATCAGGGCCTGGAACCACTCCTCGCCGCCCTCGTAGGCCGCCTTGACGCCGACATGGCCGAAGATGTTGCCGCCGCTGACGTGGAGCCAGCCCTCGAAGATGCGTCTCATCTGGGCCCGCAGCTTGGGGTTGGGCACCAGCAGCACCGACGCCACCAGCCCGGCGATGTTAAAGGTCTTGCTGGGAGCCCGCAGGACGACGCTGTGCTCCTGGGCCCAGCCGCTGAGGGAGGCAAAGGGGATGTGCTGGTGGCCCTTGTAGACGATGTCGGAATGGATCTCGTCGGCCACCACCAGCAGGTGGTTTTCCCGGCAGATGGCCTCGATGCGCCTCAGCTCCTCCCGGGTGAAGCAGCGCCCCGTGGGGTTGTGGGGATTGCAGAGGATCAGCATCCGGGCATCTTTGGCCTTGACGGCCAGGTCGTCGAAGTCGATCTCAAAGCGGCCGTTCACCAGCTTCATGGGGTTGTTGACCACTTTGCGGCCCTGGGCCTCCAGGGTGATCCGGAAGGGATGGTACACCGGCGGCATGATCACCACGCCGTCGCCGGGAGAGGTGAAGCCCAGCAGCGCCGCTGCCACGCCGGCCACCACGCCGGGGCTGTAGACGATCCAATCCTCCTGGATCTCCCAATTGTTGTGGCGTTTTTCCCAGGCGATGAATCCGTCGTAGTGGCCCTTCAGCAGCGCCGGGTAGCCGTAGATGCCGTGGGCCGCCCGCTCCTGGATGGCCTGCTGGACGCAGGGAGGCGCCTCGAAGTCCATGTCGGCGATCCACAGCGACACCAGGTCGTCGCGGCCGTAGAGGGCCTTCAAGTTGTCCCACTTGGTACATCCCGTGCCGCGGCGCTCGATCACTTTGTCAAAATTATAGGTCATATCGTCACCTCAGGTCAAAAATTATGTGCAAGATTGGCCACTAGCGCAAAATTAATCTCCCCTAACTTTCTCTATATTTTATCGTCGTGAGACAAAAGCCACAAGATCGAAAAAAAAGGACCTATGGTGACAAAACCCATTTATTCTCTCCCAGGTTTATTCTCTCCCAGGAAAGCCTACCCCGTCCTCTAGCTGCTCCAAGCTAGGGCCAACCGTTGGACCATCTCGCCGCCACGGCGGAAGTCCGCCAGGCGGAGACTCTCGCCGGTGCCGTGGTTACCGCTGTAGCCCATAGCCAGACCGACGCAGCAGATCCCCCTGCTGTTCAGGATATTGGCATCCATGCCTCCGCCGCCTCGTTCCACCACGATAGGAACGGACATTTCCTCGAAAACTCCCAGGGCTTTTTGGATCACCGGATTTTCTGGTGAAACGAAAAAACTGGGATTAGTCAGTTCCCAGGAAGTCTCCACCCTGGCACCAGTGCCCTGGGCTACTCTTTGGCAGTGTTCCGCGAAGTAGTCCAGGTACTGCTGCAGCCCTTCCATGTGGAAACAGCGGGTCTCGCCGGTCACCTTGGCGTAGTCCTGGACCGCGTTCACCGAGGGATTGCCGGTCTCCAGGAGGGCAAAGTTGGCAGTGCTCTCGGGACTCAGACGCCCGTCGCGGATGGTGCTGAGGATTTTTGCCAACACGATGACGGCGTTAACGCCCTGCTCGGGGCAGTTTCCAGCGTGGGCCGACTTGCCGAAGACCTCGCAGGTCAGTCTGGCCAAGGCCGTGGAACTATTGACTATCCGCCCCAGGGGCCCAGGCGAATCCAGGGCATAGCCCACTTTGGAGCGCAGCCGGGAGACGTCGAAATTTTTGGCTCCTAGGAGGCCGATCTCCTCGGCCACAGTGAAAAGAATCTCCACCCTGGGAAAGGGTCTATCCTGGGCCTTGAGGCGTCTGATGCCGTCCAGGATTGACACCACGCCGGAGAGATCGTCGGCAGCCAAAATCGTGGTACCATCGCTGACAATCCGGTCGCCTTCGATGCGCGGCTTTATTCCCCTACCGCCTGCGACTCGGTCCATATGAGCCATGAAAAGCACCGAGCCCTCCAGACCGCCGTCCAGGACGGTAAAGAGGTTCCCTGTATTCCCTCCGATGGCCTGACCGGCTCCGTCCTCGGACACCTCCAGACCCAGGGCTTCTAGGCGGGCTTTTATCGCGTCGGCGACGGATCTCTCGTCTTTAGAACCGGCGTCGATCCGGCATAGCTCCATAAACTCTTCAGCCATGTCCTGCATCACAGCACACCTCTCTTTCACTGACTTCCCTA
>CAZNRB010000021.1:2587-3798 GCA_964575405.1 uncultured Synergistaceae bacterium
ACGCAGAGGCCTCCCACGGTGGACAGAGGGCTGATGACCACGCCGTTGGTCCCCACCACCACAGCTATGACCAGCTCCAGGGGAGAGCCTACTTGGGGCATTTCACGGGCCATCTCCGCCGCCAAGGGGATCAAGGTGGGCATCACCACGCCGGTGCCGCTGGAGACGGCTCCCATCAGTCCCCCCAGAGCCACAAAGATGGGCTGAACCGATTTGGGCGTGATGACCTTCTTCAAGCTGTCGGAAAGATAGAGGATTCCCCCGGCGGTGTTAACCACGTGAAGCAACACCGCCATGCCGCTGATCAACAATATGGTGCTCCAGGGCACGGCAGCGATGGATTTTTTCTGATCGGCTGCACCAAAAAGCAGTAGCAACCCAGCGCAGGCGAAGGCCAAAAGTCCCAGGTCCTGTTTAAAGGCTACCACGCCGACCAGCAATGCCGCAATAGCCACCAGGGTCATCGTCTGATTGCGATCGAAGGGGATGAACTTCAAGGAGCTCCCTTGGTCGTTGCGGGGCAGGGAGAGGCCGCCGAAAACCAGATAGGCCAGTGCGGAAAATATGGTCATGCTCACGCCGTAAGGCATCCAGAGCTTGGTGTATTCGGTAATGCCCTGCTCCACCGCCAGCCGGTTAGCCACAATGCCGTTGATGGCCAGCGGCGACAGGCCGCCTACCATGATACCACCCATGGTCACCAGGGACATCATCAGCACGGGAATACGGTTTTCAACGGCCACGTAGAGGGCTATCGGCATTATTATAGCCACCACCAACCCGCCGGCCCCAATGCCGGAGATCACAGCGCCGCCTAAAAAGAAAATCACCGGCAGTGCGCTGGCGCTACCATGGGCGAACCAGGCTATGTTCTTGGCCATTGTCTCTACAGTGCCGTTCACCGTGGCCACGCTGAAGAGAAAGGTCGTGGAAAGGGCTATGAAAAACACCGTCATGGGCCAGCCTTCAGCGTAAATCTGAGAGGCCCTCATGCCCACGGCAAAGGTCCCCAGAAAATAGGCGGCGATGAGCCCTAAAACACCGCAGTTCTTGTTGGTAGCCACGCTGAGGGCGATCACGCCCGCCAAGGTCAGAAGGGACACCACAGGAAGAGATATCATAACAAGATCTCCTTTCTTCATCGACGCTCCACCATTTCGATGTCTTCCAGGGGGAGCGGCAAAATCTCTTTGATCAAGCCTAGATTCGCT
>CAZNRB010000021.1:3898-14303 GCA_964575405.1 uncultured Synergistaceae bacterium
TTCGATGTCTTCCAGGGGGAGCGGCAAAATCTCTTTGATCAAGCCTAGATTCGCTGAGCGATCAGGCTACCCATAGCGGAGCATCCCACAACGTCGTCGCCTGGGGATGCGATGTCGGCGCAGCGAAAGCCCTGATCCAGTACCGACGAGACGGCGTTCTCCACAGCGGCGCTCTCGGAGTCCATATCAAAGGAGTAGCGCAGCATCATGGCCGCTGCCAGAATAGTGCCAATGGGATTGGCTCGATCGGTTCCAGCGATGTCCGGAGCCGAACCGTGAATGGGCTCATAGAGCCCCCTGGTGCCGTCACCCAGGCTTGAAGAGGGGATCATGCCGATAGAACCGGTGATCATGCTGGCTTCGTCGGAAAGGATATCGCCGAACATGTTCTCCGTGACTATCACGTCGAACTGGGAAGGGTCCTTGACTATCTGCATAGCCGCGTTGTCCACCAACATGTCCGAAAGCTCCACGTCGGGATATTCTGCAGCCAGGCGATGAGCCACCGCCTTCCAAAGCCGTGAGCAATCCAGCACATTGGACTTTTCCACGGAGGTCAGCTTTTTGGAACGTTTTCTGGCGGTCTCGAAACCGATTCGAAGGATTCGCTCGATCTCTTCCTCCGAATAGGCCATAACGTCCACGGCGAACCTTTGGCCGTTCTTTTCCTCGGTGCGGTGCTCACCAAAATAGATCCCCCCGGTGAGTTCTCGAACGATCACGAAATCAATACCTCGGTCCACTATGGCAGGGGCCAAGGGAGAGGCCGCCTTCAGCTGAGGGAAAATTTTGGCTGGCCGTAAATTGCTGTAGAGCTTCATGGCGCTACGGAGCCTGAGAAGTCCCTTTTCGGGCCGGTTGTCCTTGTCCACGCCGTCCCACTTGGGGCCCCCGACAGCGCCCAGCAGCACGCTGTCGGAATTCAGGCAGGCCTCCAGGGTCTCCTGGGGAAGACAGCTGCCGTGCTTGTCGATGGCGCAGCCTCCCATGTCCACCTCTTGAAAGCAGAAGCTATGGCCGAACCTTTTCCCCACCGCCTCCAGGACCTTCATGGCCTCGGTAACGATCTCCGGGCCGATGCCGTCGCCTTTGATCACCGCAATGCGTTTTTCCACGATAAAATCCTCCTTCTGGCAATAGATTTCCTCAGGAACCCTAGGCCTATCTCCCGGAGGAGGCCACGAAAAAAGCCGGGACTCCCCAGGGGGAAATCCCGGCCAAGGCGCCGACGAAGAGCTTTCAGCTGGAGCTGAAGGTTCAACGGCCACAATCCGGCAGGGATTCCCAGCCGGAATATAGCCTTGCCGTCAAAATTGCTCCAGCTCCGAAGCGCTCCATAAACTAACAGCTCCTTCCCAAAAGTCCTCGTTACCACTGAAGTTTAGCATTTCGCCCGAAAGGGTCAAGAGATCTGGAGGGAAGGTTTTTCCAGATATTTATAGACAAAAAAGACCTCTCCGCCGACGGCCAATGGGCTGTTGAAGGGGCCGAAAGATCTGTGGTATATTGAACAAATAACCCCGTATTGACCGGTTAGGATCGCGAAAAGAGCAAAACCTTAAGCCCCTTTGCCCAGATCTTGCGAGGAAAGGAGGGAGATTATGGCGGGACCACTGTGGCAGTTCGGGAACGTGGAATCCTGGGCTGACACCACGCCTCAGCCTCAGCAGAGCCATCTGATGGTCACGTCCATTGTGGTCACCTTGGCCGCTTTGACGGCTGCCCTGGCGGCGCGGCGGATACTGAAACGGCGCAGGGCCTTGAAGGAACAGCGCCGTTGGGAGACCGAGTACTGGCAAAAGGAGCGGGAACAGTGCAGCCGTCTCGCTCATAGGGATATTCCGGGCGATCCCTTTGCCCGGCTGAACCCTAAAAAGCTCTCTTCCTGTTATCGCTTTTTCAACTGCACCGGCGACGATCCCATGGGATTGGTGAAGGAGCACTATCGGGAGCTGACCCATCTCTATCATCCCGACGCCAGCGCCGACCGGGATCCTCTGGTACTGGCCCGGCTGGAGGAGAAGATGAACATGATCAACCGGGCCTATCAGACCATCCTCAGGGCCCGGCGAGCCGACGTTGAGACTCAGGGCCTCCATGAGAGCTGGGACGACGGCCAATCCCCATAAAAACAGAAGTCAGCATAAAACTATAAAGGAGGCTTAGGAACTATGAAATTTATGAGCTTTGAAGATCCCCAGGGCCGCCAGGGCCTGGGCGTCACCGATGGGACCAGCGGAGTTATCCAGCTCCGGACCGTGCTGGGCCAGGACTTTCAGGACATGAACAGCTTTATCTCCCTCTGCACCGACGGCCAGATCGAGGCCCTGAAAAAGGCCATAGAGCGGGGCGCCTGGGACTATTCTCTGTCGGAGCTGCGGCTGTTGCCCCCGATCCCCCGGCCACTCCACGACGTGCTCTGCGTGGGCGTCAACTATCAGGACCATCTGGACGAATCCAAGGGCCAGGACAGCAGCCTACACCAGGACCATCAGACAGTGTACTTCACCAAGCGGGCAATCAGGATTTTGGGCGACGGCGAGGCAATTCCAAGCCGGCTGGACCTGGACGAGAAGCTGGATTATGAGGTAGAACTGGCGGTGATCCTGGGCCGCGGCGGCCGGGACATCACCGAAGAGGAGGCGGAAGGGCACATTTTCGGCTATTCGGTCTTCAACGACCTGTCCTCCCGGGGGCTCCAGTTCCGACACGTCCAGTGGTTCCGGGGCAAGAGCCTGGACGGCTACACCGCCATGGGCCCCTGGATACTGCACCGCTCGGCGCTGCCCTTCCCCGTGAAGGTGGACGTGATCAGCCGGGTCAACGGCGAGGAGCGCCAGCACTCCAACACCAAGATGTTCCTGACACCGCTGGCCAAGATCATCGCCCAGCTCTCCCAGGGCATGACCCTGGAGGCCGGCGACATCATAGCCACCGGCACCCCTGCCGGAGTGGCCATGGGCTTCAACCCGCCCCGGTTCCTGAAGAAGGGCGACACTGTCAGCTGCGAAATTCCCCAGATTGGTACCCTGAACAACGTGGTGGCTTAGCGGTTTTTCCGGCGCTCCATGGGCCATGACGGCCTTGGAGCGCCTTTTGCTTTATAAGGTCTCCGATCCCCGGAAACTGTGCCCCATAGCCTGAGCTCAGGAGACCTATAGGATCGCGATAGGCCCAGGGCAAGGAACTGCCCGGCCTTTTCCCTCGTCTTCTTTCGTGGCCCCCGCTATTTAAAAAATAAAACTCCCCTTTATAAAAAGCTTATGCCATTGTGAAGATCACCAGGAGGCTGATAACGTGGACCTGAAGGAGCAAAAGTACGTCTGCACCTTGGCAGAGTGCCGGAACCTGACTCGGGCCGCCGAAAAGCTCTATATCTCCCAGCCTGCCTTGAGCATCTACATAACCAATCTGGAAAAAAGCCTAGGAACGGCCCTGTTCGAACGGACCAACAAGGGCTTTTCGCTGACCTACGCCGGCGAGAAATACGTGGAACGGGCGCGGAAAATGCTGGAGCTGGAGCGGGAATTTCATGACGATCTGGCGTCCATCATGAGAGAGAGGTCCGGCCGGGTCCGCCTGGGACTCCCTTCCCGGCGGGGCCCCTGTTTTCTTCCTCCGGTGCTGGCCCGCTACGACAAAAAATTTCCCGCCATCGAGGTGATCCTGCGGGAGGGCAATCTGGCAGATCTCAATGAACTGTTGCGGAACAACGAGCTGGACTTGGTGATCATCAGCGAAGAGGACAAAACGGCCGACATGGAGGTCTATGAACTCTTCGAGGAAGAGCTCCTGCTGGCAGTGCCGCCGCTCCATCCCATCAACGAGAGGGCCCAGTACGCAGCCGGAGAGCGCTATCGAAAAATCGACCCCCGATGTCTTGATGGCCAACCCTTGTTTTGCCGCGTGCCCTGGCAGAGCATGCGAAGGGTCGAGGAGGACATTCTGAAACGCTTCAAAATCCGCCCCGGCCGGATCCGGATCGTCCGAGGCTCCGACCTGATGCTCCAGCTGATAGCCGAAGGTCTTGGCATGGGCTTCATCCGCGAGTCCTTCGCTAGAACACTATACTACCCCAAGGCGGTGAACTACTACAGCCTGGACATGGAAAAACACCGCCACCGGGTCATAGTGGCCCACAAAAAGGGCCTGGCCCTGCCGGAATACGCCAAGGCCCTGATAGCGATGTTGCAGGAACGGGGCCGGGAGTTCCTGGCCAGTTCCTGAAAAATCCCTTCCAGCAGCCCTTTAAAGACACCTTTAATTCCGCCATAAAGTTTATAAAGTTCTCTGCCCCTCCTATCGTTGATATGCTTGGACCATCAAGCATCCACGAAAAGGAGGGGTTTTGCTGTGAACAAACAATCCCTGTACAGCACCATCGACGCGGTAGCCCCGGAACTCTGTTCCATGGCCGACGATATTTTCGACCATCCCGAAATCGGCCTTCAGGAGCACCACGCTGTGAAACTCCTGACGGACTGGCTGGAAAAGGAAGGTTTTCAGGTAGAACGGGGCGTGGCAGATATAGAGACGGCCTTCCGGGCGATCTACAGCCACGGCGAGGGAGGCCCCGACATCGGCCTGCTCTGCGAGTACGACGCCCTGCCGGGAATGGGCCACGGTTGCGGCCACCACATGCAGGGTCCCAGCATCTTGGCGGCCGCCAAGGCTCTTAAGGACTCCGGAGGCGACCGGCCCTACCGGGTAACCGTCTACGGCACACCCGCCGAGGAGAGCGTCAGCGGCAAGATCATGATGATCGGCCGAGGTTGTACTTTCGAGGAACTCTCGGTGGCCTTTATGATGCACGGCGGCCCGGCCACCCAGGTGGACGTCAAATCCCTGGCCAATTCAAAGTTCAAAGTGATCTACCACGGCGTCAGCGCCCACGCCGCCCTGCGTCCCGAAAAGGGCCGCAGCGCCCTGGACGGGCTGATCCTGGCCTTTCAGGGCGTGGAGTTCCTGCGGGAGCATGTGGCCTCGGACGTGAAGATCCACTACTCCGTCACCAGCTGCGGCGGCACGCCGGCCAACGTAGTCCCGGCCCTGGCCGAGGCCAGCTTTTACGTCCGTTCCTACAGCCGACCCTATCTGGACACCGTAATAGAGCGCTTTAAAAAGATTCTCCAGGGCGCTGCCATGATGACCGAGACAGAAGTGGAGATCATCGAAGAGAAGAGAGTGGACAGCAAGGTGCCCGTCATGGCCCTAAACGACCTGGTGATGAAGCAGGCACGCGAAGTGAGCGCCCCCCGAATCCGTCCGGCCAGGGAAAAGACGGGCTCCACGGACTTCGGCAACGTGATGCGCCGGGTGCCGGGCACCTGCGCGCGGATCGCCTTTGTCCCCGAGGACGCTGCGGCCCATTCCCAGGAGTACCTGGACGCCGGCAAGACCGAGGAGGCCCACCAAGCCCTGATCTACGGTGCCAAAATCATCGCCGGGGCCGCGGCAGAGATCATCGACAATCCAGAGCTTCTGAAGACGATCCAGGAAGAATTCCGCCGCAATCTTGAGGCGGAAAATAAAGCTGCCCAGGAGGGAAGATCATGAGCGACGCGCCGAAGAAGAAAAAAGAGTTTAAAATGCCCCATGGCTATGTGGTAATTTCCCTGATTCTGATCCTGGTCTCGCTGATGACCTACCTGATCCCAGCCGGAGAGTATCAGCGGGTAGTCAACGAAGCGGGCCAGAAAGTGGTTGTGGCCGAATCCTTCCACTACATCGAGAAATCGCCGGTGCCCTTCTGGGAGATTCCAAACTACGTGATGGACTCCTTTGTGAAGAACGGCAACATCATCTTCGGCGTCCTGCTGGTAGGCGCCGGTTTGGAGGTTCTCCTTTCCACAGGAGTGTTCCACGCCTTCTGTCACAGGCTCTCTAAGGCCTGTTCGGGCAAGGAAAAATGGTTCATCCCCCTGTTCGTGCTGCTCTTTGCCACCATCGGCATCACCCAATCCACCAATAAATTCATAGGCTTTACGCCTATCGGCGTCATGTTGGCAGCCACGCTGGGCTACGATGCCATCATGGGAGTCTCCATCGTCATGTTGGGCATAGGCATCGGCTTCGCCTCGGGCATCTTCGCGTCCACCACCGCCGTGGCTCAAAGCCTGGTGGGGCTGCCGGCCTATTCGGGCATTTCCATGCGTATTGTGGCCTTTGTGATGCTCTATCTGATCACTGTGGTCTATCTGATCCGCTACGGTGAAATGTGCAAAAAGGATCCCACCAAGAGCGCCGTCTACGGCGTGGCGGACCTGCAAAAATTCGACGTGGACTCCATGAACACCGCCGTGGAAAAACGGCACTACCTGGTGCTGTTGGTCTTCCTGGGGGCCTTCGCCGTGCTGATCTACGGCTGTCTGAAATACGGCTGGACCCTGCGGGAAAACGCCATCGTCTTCACCTGGATGGGTATCCTCAGCGGCCTGGCCTACGGCTACAGCCCCAGCAAGATCGCCTCGGAATTCGTCAAGGGAGCCAAGGGAATGATCTCGGCAGCCCTGATCGTGGGCCTTGGCGCCGCCTGCACCCTGATCATGGATCAGGCCCACATCTTGGACACGGTAGTCATGAAAATGGCCGCCACCATGGATTATCTACCCCAGCTCCTGAAGGGCCCCATGCTGCTGATCATCAATATGGTTGCCAGCGTCTTCGTCACCTCCGGCACCGGACATGCCGCCGTGGTGATGCCCATCATGGCGCCGGTGGTAGACCTGTCGGGCCTGAGCCGTCAGCTGCTGGTGCTGGCCTACCGCCTGGGCGACGGCATCTGCGGCTACGCCCAGCCCCACGGCGGTTCGCTGATGCCCTTCATCGCCGCCGCCGGGATCCCCTACGACAAATGGATGAAGTTCTTCGGCAGGCTCTTCGGCCTCTGGACTCTGTCGGCGGCGCTGTTGATGATGTTCTGCCAGATCACGGGCTACAATTAAATTACAGAAGACCCATTCCGGTTCTCAGAGCTCAGGAGTTCTCTCCTGGGCCCTTTTTGTGTTGGCATACCAGATATTGGCCCCTCGGCCTTTTCGGAACCAGCTCCGTCCGGTCCGGAAAAACTCACAGCAGAGGCTCTATGACGGCCCGAAAGTAGCGGTCCAGCTCTTCGGGGCTCTGTCTCATCTTGCCTCTGATCCACCAGAGCACCATCTCTACGAAGCTGCCGGCGATGTGGTTGATCAAAAAGTACTGAGGGATGGCCCGCGAGGCCTGGCCCTGGGGGCTCTGCTGGAGGAGGCCACGGTGAACCGGGCCAAGAGGGGCCTTAAAAAGCTGATCGCCCTAGCGCCCACCAAGGGGCGGCGCATAAGAGACGGCCAAGGGGAGATCATCAGCGCCCAGGAGATCGCCCGGGGCGATGTGCTGCGGATCCTGCCCGGCGAGACCATCCCTGTGGACGGCAAAATCCTCAGCGGCGAAACCTCGGTGGACCAGTCCATCATGACCGGCGAATCCCTGCCAGTGGACAAGGGCCCAGGCGATGAGGTGTTCTGCGGCACCATCAACCGTTTCGGCTCCATCGACATGGAGGCCACCAAGGTGGGCCAGGACAGCTCTCTGCAAAAGCTGATCCGCATGGTCCAAGAGGCCGAGGAGAAGCAGGCCCCCATGCAGCGAGTGGCCGACAGGGCCGCCAGCTGGCTTGTCCCTGTGGCGCTGGCCATCGCCGTCCTGTCCTATCTCTTCACCGGCGACGTGGTAAGAGCCGTCACGGTGCTGGTGGTGTTCTGTCCCTGCGCCCTGGTGCTGGCCACGCCGACGGCCATCATGGCCGCCATAGGCTAGGCCGCCAAGCAGGGCGTCATCATCAAATCCGGAGAGGCCCTGGAGAAGATGGCCAGGGTGGACACGGTGGCCTTCGACAAGACCGGCACCTTGACCTACGGCCTCCTGGAGGTCTGCGACGTGGTGTCTCTCCAGGAGGGTCTCAGCGAAAAGGACCTGCTGGCCCTGACGGCCTCGGCGGAGATGAAAAGCGAACACCCCCTGGGGAAAGCCATCCTGGCCAAAGCCAAGGCCCAGGGCCTTCCCCTGATGGAACCGGCTTCCTTCACCATGACCGCCAGCAGGGAGATTTTCGCCCAGGTAGGGGCCCGCAGGGTGCTCTGCGGCAGCGAGCAATTCCTGGGCCAAGAAGGGATAGAACTGAGCGGATATGACAGGGACCTGGTAAAGGGGTTGCGAAGCCAGGGCAAGGCGTTGGTCCTGACGGCCGATCGTGACCGGGGCCGCCCCCTGGGCCTCATCGCCCTGTCGGACCAGATCCGCCCGGAGGCAAAGGACCTGGTGGCCAGCCTGGAAGATTTGGGAGTACGGACGGTGCTGCTCACGGGAGACAACGCCGCCACGGCCCGCTATTTCGCCGGCCAGGTGGCCATTTCGGAGCTGCGGGTCCAGCTGCTGCCCGAGGAAAAGGTCCAGTGCCTCCAGTCCTTGAGGGACCAGGGGCGCAGAGTGGCCATGATCGGCGACGGCGTCAACGACGCCCCGGCGCTGAAGAGCGCCGGGGCATGGCCATGGGCGCCATTGGAAGCGATATCGCCGTGGAGGCCGCCTCGGTGGCTCTGATGAGCGACGATATCTCCAAAATCCCCTATCTGAAGCGGCTCTCCATAGGCACCCTCAAGACCATCAAGGCCAGCATAGCCCTGTCGATGATCATCAACTTCCTGGCCATCCTGCTGTCCCTGAAGGGAGCGCTGACGCCCACCACCGGGGCTCTGGTCCACAACGCCGGCTCCTGTTTCGTGGTGCTCCTGGCGGCGCTGCTCTACGACAGAAAGTTCCAGTAGCCATTAAAACAAAAAAGCTGGGGGCCTCGAAATCGGGCTCCCAGCTTTTTAAATTGCTTCAAGCTACTATCGCTTTTCTCTCTTGAGCTTCTGATCAAAGAGGAAATAGACCAGGAAGCTCAGGGCCGGCACCGACAGGCCCACGATGGCCGCCACGGGGTCCTCGATCAAGGTGTTGATGCAGAGGCCTATGTAGAGCAACACCGTGATGATCACCGTAAAGGGATAGCCCCAGATCTTGTAGGGCCTCTTCAGGTCCGGGAACTTGCGGCGGTAGACGAAGACGCTCAGCACTGTGAGCACGCTGGAGAACATGCTCACGAAAACGACCATGGCCGTCAGCTGGCCCAGGTTTCGAAAGCAGACCAGAATCGACGAGATCACGGCCTGTTGTATCATGGCGTTGCGGGGCACGGCAGTCTTGGGATCCAGCTTACCGATGGCCTTGAAGTAGTGTCCGTCGGCGGCCATGGCGTAGTAGATCCGCGGGAAGGCCACGATCATGCCGTTTTCGCAGTTGAACATGGCGATCACCATGGCGGCTACCACCAGGACGCCGCCGGCGTTGCCGAAGACCCGCCGGGTCACCTCGGTGCCCAGGTAATAGTTACCCGAGGCGATCATGCTGTGAATGTCCTCCACCGGCAGCATCCGGTAGATGCCGTAGTTAAAGGCCACGTAGAGCGCCATGGTGCCGCCGATGCCGATGATAAGTGAGAGTGGCAGGTTGCGCTCGGGGTTTTTGATCTCCTCGGCCATGCAGTTCAGGTTGGTCCAGCCCTCGTAGGCCCACAAGGCCGCCACAGTGGCGAAGGCCACGGCTCCTATCATCCCCGAAAAACTGAACTCCGTGCCGTTCATGGGTTGCAGCGACAGGTCCACGGGCTGGCGGCCCATAAAGAGGGCGCAGCCCATGATGAGCAGCAGCGGCAGCAGCTTGACGGCCATGGAGCTACTCTGCAGGATGTTGCTGAACTTGACGCCGTAGCAGTTGTAGACCGTCAGCACCACGATAAGGGCCACGGCGAAGATCTTGACCTGCAGGTCCGACATGGGGATATAGGCCCGCAACGCCCCCGGCAATGCCACCGCCACGGCGGCGATGGAACCGGCGCCGCCCACCAGCATGGACACGAAGCCGTTCATGTAGCCCACGCTGGGATGGTAGGCCTCGCTGAGATAGACCAGCGAGCCGCCGGAAGTAGGCCGGGCCGCGCCGAGCTCGGCGTAGCAGAGGCCGCCCAGAATGGACAGGACTCCACCCAGCACCCAGGCCAGCAGGGCCATGCCCATGCTCAAATGGGCCCGTTGGAGCACGATGGCGCCCAGATAGAATATCCCCGAGCCGATCATGATGCCGCCGATGATGCTGATGCCGCCGAAGAGCCCTAGCTCTCGTCGAAATTCGACCTTTTCCTGATGTTCGCTATCCAAATTTCTTCCCTCCGATTATCTATAGTATGGGATCATTGCGCAGGATCGTTCCAAAATTGACCATGGCCGCCCCTCCGGGCGAAGGCCCCTACTCTGTCAGGCCCCTCCGAATGCCCTCACTCCCCCCCCCCCCTGTCCCAGATATGTCTTTATAAGCCCTTTTTATATCT
>CAZNRB010000021.1:14313-21589 GCA_964575405.1 uncultured Synergistaceae bacterium
GCCGCCCCCCCCGGGCGAAGGCCCCTACCCTGGCAGGCCCCCCCAAACCCCCCCCCCCCCCCCCCTGCTGACAAGGGATTCACGATTATAATACGAATTGACGCAAAAAAACAAATCTATATTGTCTCAATTAACCAAAAATCCCAACAGCGCCTATCGGACGAAAAGGCCGGTCCCCTTTAGCCCTTGGGGGGCTAGTTTTCGAAGGTCCCCTTGGCCAGCAGGACGCCCTCTTTCATCATGATCTGCCCCTTGGCGATCACATGGCGCAGGGCCAGGGAAGGGGGCTCTAGGACTATCAGGTCGCCGTCGAAGCCCTTTTTCAGCTCGCCCTTGCCGTTCAGGCCGAGCCACCGGGCCACGTTGGAGCTGGTCAGGGCAAAGAGCCTTTCCAGCGGCGCCAAGGCGGCCTCGTGGCCTTGGTTGATCATCTCCAGTATGGTGGAGGGGTCGCCCACGGCCATGGAGACCAGTTCCTTTTTCTCGTTGAACTTCGGCATACTGCCGTTGCCGTCGGAGCTCACCATAACCTGTGACAGATCAGCGCCGCCGGCTATGAAGGCTTCCAAGGCCCTCAGGCTCTGGCCACTTCCTCCGGCGGTGATGTCCGCCAGGCCGCCCTCCTTGACCCAGCGGACTGCGTCGGCCGTCAGCTCGGGAGTGCGTCCCACGTGGGTGGGCACGAATTGGGAGAGGGGCACGTCGCTGCCGGCTAAAGCCCGGCGGAGGGGCTCCAGTCCCGGGACTTCGCTGCCCATGTGGACGCAGACTACACCCCGTTTTCCTGCCAGCATGGCCGACACACGGACCTCCGAGACCAGGGCCCTGATCTGGTCAGTTCCCGGATGGGAGCAGCGATGGTCCGACAGGGCCATCTTGCAGCCTATGACCTTGTCGATCAGGCAGATGTCCCGCCCAGCCGATCCGGTCATGGTGGGCCCCGGCACCTGATAGGACCCCGTGTAGATCCAGGTACTCAAGCCCTCGGCCTCCAGGCCCCGGGCCTTGGCCAACAGCTCCTCCAGAGACCGGTTGTAGCCGTCGGTGCCCAGAAGGCCTACAGCGCCGGTAATTCCGGCCTTGATGAACGACGACAGCTGAGCCGGAGGCGTCCTGAACTGGAATCCTCCTTCGCCTCCTGCCCCTCCGAAATGGTTGTGATGGTCGATGATTCCCGGGGCGGCGATGGCCCCTTGGAGGTCCAACACCTCCAGGCCCGGTAGGGCCTCCTTCAAGGCTCCCTCCTGGAGGTCCTGGGCGATCTGAAAGATCTTCCCTGCCAGGATCAGCACGTCCCTTCGCCCCATGGGCTCGGGGCTGTAGAGATCGGCGTTTTTGAGCAGCAACGCGGAGACTTTTTCCCTGTTCATGTTCCAACCTCCTAAATGTAAAAGATCGGCGAAAGATCCGCGGCGAAAAAGGGCTGGTCACTTAAAGCGAAAGCCCACAGCGGCCCCTTCCCCGCGAACAGGACAGAAGAAAAAAGATCGCCATGGACTTTTTCAGTATATCACAATACCGCAGAAAAGCCGTGGTAATTCCTGGCGGCCCCTTCTCCCGCCATGGTTCCCTTCGTACCGCTTGACGGTCTGAGGCTTTCCAGTATAATGAAAGCGCCCTGGCTTCTGAGCCTGGGGAAAATTGAGACTCTTATCGCGAGAGGCTGAGGGACTGGCCCGATGAAGCCCGGCAACCTGCCCTTGGGGGCTGTGGTGCCAAGACCAGCGGCGCGGACTTAACCGCGGCCGAGATGATGAGAGGAGCGTCCTGAAGGAACTGGACCTCTCCTCCCGTCGGAGGAGGGGTTTTTTCGTGGCCCTCCAAACTTACCTAGTACCAGGAGGTACCTTTTATGGCTGATAAGACCCTGATTTCCTCGGAGGCCGTCACCGAGGGACACCCCGACAAGGTGGCCGACCAAATTTCCGACGGCATATTGGACGCCATATTGGCCGCCGACCCCATGGGGCGGGTGGCCTGCGAGACCCTGGTCACCACCGGCATGATCCAGGTGGCCGGTGAGATTTCCACCAAGACCTACGTGGACATCCCTACCATAGCCCGGTCCATAGCCAGGGACATAGGCTACACCAGGGCAAAATACGGCTTTGACTGCGATACCTGCGCCGTGCTGACGGCCATCGATGAACAGTCTCCCGACATCGCCATGGGCGTGGACCGGGCCCTGGAGATCCGGGAAGGGGACATGGACGACGACCAGATCGATCAAATCGGCGCCGGAGACCAGGGCATGATGATAGGCTACGCTACCGACGAGACGCCGGAGTTTCTGCCTACGGCCTTCGCCCTGGCCCAGCGGCTGGCCCGGCGGCTCGCCAAGGTCCGCAAGGATTCCACGCTGGACTGTCTCCGCCCCGACGGCAAGACCCAGGTGACCCTGGAATACCAAGGGGGCCAAATCCTGCGGGCCGACACCATCGTGGTCTCGACCCAGCACGTCCCCGAGGTCTCCCTGGAGGAGCTGCGGGAGCTGGTGCTGGCTCACGTGATAAATCCCGTCATGCCGCCGGAGCTCATGGACCAGCCCAAGATACTGGTGAACCCCACGGGCCGCTTCGTCAAGGGCGGCCCCATGGCCGACACAGGCCTGACGGGCCGCAAGATCATGGTAGACACCTACGGCGGACTGGTGCCCCACGGCGGCGGCGCCTTCTCGGGCAAGGACCCCACCAAGGTGGACCGCTCGGGGGCCTACATGGCCCGCTACGCCGCCAAGAACATCGTGGCCGCCGGACTGGCCAAGCGGTGCCAGATCCAGGTGGCCTACGCCATCGGCGTGGCCCGGCCCGTGTCGATCATGGTGGACAGTTTCGGCACCGGCGCTGTCAGCGACGGACGGCTATCGAAGCTTTTGCGGGACCACTTCGACTTCCGCCCCGCCGCCATGATCCGGGACCTGGAGCTGCGAAAGCCCCAGTACCGCCCCCTGGCGGCCTACGGCCACATGGGGCGCATCGATTTGGCCCCCATGCCGGCCTGGGAGCGCACCGACCGCGCCGAGGCCCTTCGTTCTGGAATCTGAGCAAGATCAAGACCCCGACAAATGCCCCCTTTCGGCCAATTGGCCGAAAGGGGTTTTTTCTTATGGCCTCTCAGGCTCCTTCTGATAGAATAGAGATTCCAGGGCCGGGCCATTCAGCAGGCCGGTCCAAAGGTTCTACCGAAAAGCACCGGCCCGGGCGAAAAAAGCTCCGAGGCCGCAGAAGGAAAGTTTTCTAAAAGGAAGGACGATGTGGAATGACGCTAAAGATCTCAGTTTTCGGCGCCGGCACCTGGGGGACCGCCCTGTCCCAGACCCTGGCCCGCAGGGGCCACGAGGTGAAGCTCTGGTGCTTCGTCCCCGAAGACGCCAAGGCCATCAACGAGACAGGCTATAATCCTTCTTTTCTGAAGGACTACGAGCTATCGTCACTGGTTTCCGCCACCAGCTCCGTCGAGGAGGCGGCCCGGTGGTCGCCCTACTGGCTTTTGGTCACGCCGACTCAGTTCATCCGGGGGCTGCTGAAGCAGCTGGTCCCCTATTTCCACCCCGCCGTGGAGGTCTGCAACGCCGCCAAGGGGGTGGAAATCGCCACGCTGAAGCTGGCCAGCCAGGTGGTGGAGGAGATCCTGCCCGGTGCGGCCATGACGGCCCTTTCGGGGCCCAGCCACGCCGAGGAAGTGATCCGAAACCTGCCCACGGCGGTCACCTCGGCGTCCCAAAATCCCCAGTCGGCCAAGCTCTGGCAGGAGATCCTGAACCAAGAGGCCTTTCGGGTTTACACCAACGACGATATAATCGGCGTGGAGGTGGGTGCCGCAGTGAAAAACGTGGTGGCCATCGCCTCGGGGTTCCTCCACAGCCTGGAGATGGGCGACAACGCCACGGCGGCCATGGTCTGCCGAGGCCTGGCGGAGATCGTCCGGTTAGGCGTGGCCATGGGCGGCCGGCCCATCACCTTCTCGGGCCTGGCCGGCATGGGCGATCTGGTGGTGACGGCCTACAGCCGCCATTCCAGGAACTTCCGGCTTGGCGAGCTGATGGGCCAAGGCCGCAGCCTAGAAGAGGCCAAGGCCATACTGGGCCAGGTGGCCGAAGGAGCCTACACGGTCCAGGCCCTTCAGGGATTGGCGGGAAAAATGTCCGTAGAGCTCCCCATCAGCGCCACGGTATACAAAGTGCTCTATCAAGGGATGGCGCCGGCCGAGGCGGTGAAGTCCCTGCTCTCCAGGGATCCCAAGCCCGAATACCCCCAAGAGATGCTCTGACGCTCCAGGCCGCGAGTTATAGTTTATAGAATAGAGAAAGGAGCCCTTCCTATGGCCCCAGTCAAACGAGCCTTGGTCACCGGTGGGGCTGGCTTTATCGGCTCCCATCTCTGCGACTTTCTGATAGAACGGGGCTGGGAGGTGACGGCCCTGGACGACTTCTCCTCCGGAGCGGCCCAGAACCTGGCCCATCTGGAGGGCGAGGCGACCTTCCGGCTGGTCAGAGGAGACTTCAGCGACGGCGCCCTGATGGACCGGTGGGTGCCCTGGGCCTCGGCGGTGTTCCATCTGGCGGGCATGGCCTCAGCGCCCCAGTCCCTTCAGGATCCCCAGCAGTGCTTTCAGCGCAACGTGGAGGCCTTCAAGGACCTGCTGCTGCGCCTCCGGGACCACCCGGTGCCCTTGGTCTACGCCAGCTCGGCGGCGGTCTATGGCGAGAACGCCGGTCCCTGCCGGGAAGACCAGATCCCCAGGCCCTGACGCCCTACGGCGCCAGCAAGGCCATGGACGAGATGATGGCCGCCACGGCCTGGCGCTGTTGGAAAATCCCGTCGGTGGGATTGCGGTTCTTCAACGTCTACGGCCCCCGGCAGAATCCACGAGGGCCCTATGGCTCGGTGGTGGCCAAGTTCTGCCGTAATACGATCAGGCGAGAGAGACCCCAGGTCTTCGGCGACGGCCTCCAGACCCGAGACTATGTTTTTGTGGGCGATCTGGTGCCGGTGGTCCTCTGGGCCGCCGAAACGCCGGAGGCCTTCGGCAGGGTGCTGAACGTGGCTTCGGGGCGGGCCCTGTCGATCAAGGACCTCTTGGAAGTCCTGGGCCGCCTGGGGACTCCCATGGAACCCCAGTTCCTCCCGGCCCGGCCCGGCGACATACGCCACAGCTGGGCCGACGTCAGCGCCCTCCGGCAGCTGGGCGCTCCGGCGCCAAAGTTGGCCCTGGAAGAGGGCCTGGCCAGGACGCTGGAGTTTTTCAGAGAAGCCAGGGACGGCGAGGACCGACAGCGGGAGCTTCCGTGAGAACACCGCTAAAACTGTACGAATCTGGAACCACCGGCGAAGCCGGGATTTTTCGTTATACAAAAAGCGAAGGTCTATCCCACAGGGAAGAACCCTCGCTTTTTGTATTATATTGGTAGCCAGAATAGCCAGACCTCGGGACCAGAGGCGCTCCTCTGATCCTGCCTCGCCGCCGTCCCTTGCTAGACCATAGGCTTCAGGTCGGGGCTGACGATCAAGGTGGCCTCGGTGGCAGCCTGGATCTGCTCCACCGTGAACTCGGGGTTGTACTCCGTCAGCACCAGTCCCTTGGGGGTGACCTCTATGACGCCCATCTCGGTGATGATCTTGGAGACGCACTTCACAGCCGTGTAGGGCAGCTTACACTTTTTGAGGATCTTGGGGGCTCCCTTGGCGGTGTGCTCCATAGCTACGATCACCTTCTTGGTCCCTACCAACAGATCCATGGCGCCGCCCATGCCGGGCATCTTCTTGCCTGGGATGATCCAGTTGGACAGGGACCCCTCTTCGTCCACCTCCAGACCTCCCAGCACCGTGGCGTCCACGTGGCCGCCACGGATTAGAGCGAAGGAAGTGGCCGAGTCGATGAAGCTCCCGCCGGGGACGATGCCTGAAGGGGCGCCGCCAGCGTCCACCACGTGGATCGGATCGGGGCTGTCGCCGGCAGGGGCCGAACCGATGGTGCCGATCTCGGCCTGAAGGGTCACCTTGACGCCCTCAGGAAGGTAGTTGGGCACCAGCGTGGGCAGGCCGATGCCCAGGTTCACCACGTCGCCGTCCTTCAGCTCCTTGGCCACTCGAGCGGCGATAAAGCCTTTGATCTGAGACTTGTCCATCAGTACTTACCTCCTTCGACCACGTAGTCCACGTACACGCCGGAGGTGCGCACGTCCTCGGGGGCGATGGCGCCCACTTCCACCACTTCCTCGGCTTCGGCGATGACCGTCTCAGCGGCGGTGGCCATGACGATGTTAAAGTTGCTGGTGTTGCCTTTGTACCAGATGTTGCCGGCCCTGTCGATCTTGGTGCCGCCGATGACGGCGAACTGGGCCTTCAGGGGCGCCATGATCAGGTAGTCCTTGCCGTTAATGGTCTGCTTGCCCAGGCAGTAGGGGTTCTCTTCCACGATGGTGCCCACGCCGGTGGGGGTTAGCACGCCGCCAAGACCGGCGCCGCCGGCCCGGATCATCTCGGCCAGAGAGCCCTGGGGGACCAGCACGATCTCCAGGCTCTTCTCTTCCATGGCCTGGGCTCCTGCCTCGGGGTTCATGCCCACGTGGCTGACGATGAGCTTTTTCACCTGGTGTTTGTGGATCAGCTTGGCCACGCCGTAATAGTCCTCGCCCAAAGCGCCGCCGGGACAGGCCCCGTCGTTACAGATCACCGTCAGGTCCTTGACGACGCTTTTAGAAAGGCCGTCGATGAACCGGTGGGCACTGCCGCAGCCCATGAAGCCGCCGATCATCACCGTGGCCCCGCGGGGGATCAGTTTGACCGCCTCTTCAACTGAAATGAACTTGGCCATCTTTTAACTAACCTCCTCCTATATCCTATATGTCATCCTATATATCCTTAGATATTTTGGTACCCTGCGGGGCTAGCCGCTGGGCATTTGTGCAGTAGTTATAGTTTCTTTCTGGCGGCCCCCATTGCTCCACCGGTGCAATGTTTAATCCTACCACGAAAATGCGTCTTGAGGGTATAAATAAAATATAAATAAAAAGAAAATTCTCGGCAAGGTGCTTCTGAGGCCTTGGAGGTCTCGTAGGGATCCCAAAGTTCAGAGATAAAGAGAAAGTCCCCGCCGGGGGCTAGGCCTGTAGCTAGCCATAGCGGGGACTTAGATTGGCTGCCTTTTTGAGATCCTCCAGCAGCGGCAGCGGCTCCAGGGTCACCATGGTCCTGGGATCGAAGGGGAACAGCTTCCCCTGGTCCAGGAGAAAAGCTCCGGTGCAGCGCTCCAGCAGCTCCAGGTCGTGGGTGAT
>CAZNRB010000022.1:0-21541 GCA_964575405.1 uncultured Synergistaceae bacterium
AGCGCGTTAAGCTATGTCCAGGACAGCAACATCAGCTTCGGCTCCCCGAGAGCAGATAGGAGATATCCCCATCAAAGAGGAGCCTAAGATCCTGCAGGCCGTACTTAAGCATGGCGATCCGGTCCAGTCCAACGCCCCAGGCAAAGCCGTTGTACCGTTCCGGATCGATACCACCAGCGCGGATCACGTTGGGATGGACCATGCCCATGCCCACGATCTCCAGCCAGCCCGTGCCCTTGCAGATCCGGCAGCTGTCGTCGGAGCCGCCGCAGGCGAAGCATTCCACATCCATCTCCAGGGAGGGCTCGGTGAAGGGAAAATAGCTGGAGCGGTAACGGGCCTTTAGCTTTTTGCCGAAGACACCATGGACCATTGCCTCCAGGCAACCCTTGAGGTCGCCCACGGAGATGTCCTTGCCGACGATGAGGCCCTCCACCTGGTGAAACATGGGGGAATGGGTGGGATCGCTGTCGCGACGGTAGACCCGGCCAGGACAGGCCACCCGGAGCGGTGCCCCCTGGTCCAGCATGGACCGGACCTGCACCGGCGAAGTGTGGGTCCGAAGCAGGCGGCCATCACCGAAATAAAAGGTGTCCTGCATGTCCCGGGCCGGATGGTGGGGAGGCATGTTCAGAGCCTCGAAATTGTAGAAATCCTCTTCGATCTCGGGCCCCTGGGCTATGCTGAAGCCCAAGCCCGTGAGCACGTCCACCACATCGAACCAGACCTGGACCACAGGGTGGACCGATCCGTAGGGCCGGCCGCTGGCTGGCTGGGTCACATCCACGAAGTCGCGGCGCTCGGCCTCTTCCAAGGCGGCGGCTTCTAAAGAGGCGATGGCGCCTTCCAGCTGGGATTCCATCTCGGCCTTTGCGGAGTTGATGATCTTTCCGGCCTGGGGGCGATCCGAAGCCGGCAATCCCCCCAGGAGTTTCTGCAGCTGCGTCATGGCGCCCTTTTTGCCGAAAATGCGGATTCTACAGTCTTTTAGGCTTTCCAACGAAGGCCCTTGGGACAGGGCGGACTGCAGGTCCTGGCGTACTTTTTGAATTTCCTGCTCTATAGAGTTCACAACTGTTCCCTCCCCGAAGGATTCAGGGGCTCCGCTCCGCAGCCTATCTTTATGGGCCTTGGGCAGAACCCTATGGCTTTAACAGATCCAGGGAGTCAGAAGGCTGAGATGTCCCCGGTCTTCCATGGCCAACATGGTAGCATAATAACCCTTTTGTACCTTCAAAACCAGAGGATCTTTAGTGCAAAAGCTAGGGATTACACAGAAAAGGCTTCCTGCCAAAACATGACAAGAAGCCTCCAAGAGCTTTTCCCTATAGATTTAAAGACCGGGCCAGGCCTACTTGGCCAGGGCCTGACGGGCCAGATCCACAAGACTGCGGAAGGCGGCCATGTCGTTCACCGCAAGGTCGGCAAGCATTTTCCGGTTCACCTCCACACCGGCCTTTTTGAGGCCGTTCATGAAGAGGCTGTAAGACATCCCCTCCATGCGGGCGGCGGCGTTGATACGAGAGATCCAAAGGCGGCGGAAATCGCGCTTTTTACGGCGGCGGTCCTTGAACATGCTGGAAAGGGCATGAAGGTAGGCCTCACGAGCCCGACGGTAGGTGTTCTTCTTGCGACCGAAAAACCCCTTGGTGATGGAAAAAAGCTTTTTATGCTTTCTGTCGCTGGAGCTGGCAGCTTTTACGCGCATTGACTTTCACCTCGAATATGTCCAAAACCTAGTTATAAGGCATCATAAGCTTCAGAGCCTTTTCTTTGCTATCAGGCAGGATTCCAGCCTGACGGAGTCTCCGCCGTCTCTTGGCGTTCTTGGTTCCCAAGAGGTGACGTCTGCCGTTTTTCTGATATTTAATCTTGCCAGATCCAGTGTAGGAAAAGCGCTTTTTAGCACCGGAATGGGTTTTCTGCTTCATATTGGCCATGGTAATACAGGGACCTCCTTTCCAGGATCATTCTATTCACTCGCGTCGCTCTTGGCAGCGCCGCTGCCGAGAGGCGCGAACATAGCGCGCATATAACGGCCTTCCATACGAGGCTCGTCGTCCATTTTGCCGCAGGAAGCGCAATCGGCGGCGACCCGCATCAGGACCTCGCGGCCGCGATCAAGAAAGGCCATCTCTCTACCTCGGAAGAAGATGGATACTTTCACGCGGTGACCGCTCTCCAGGAACTTCATAATGGCCCTCGTCTTGAAGTCGTAATCGTGCTCGTCGATCTTGGGACGCATCTTGATCTCTTTCAGCGTCTGGACCTTCTGCTTCTTTCGCGCGTCTTTGTCGCGCTTTTGCTGCTGGTAACGGTACTTGCCGTAGTCCATGATCCGGCACACCGGTGGCTTGCCGTCGGGAGCGACCTCCACGAGGTCCAATTCCCGCTGCTCCGCCGCAAGAAGGGCCTCCTGGGCCGACATGACACCGAGTTTGGCCCCCTCGTTGTCGATTACGAGCACCTCTTGGGCGACTATCTCTTCGTTAACTCTGGGCTCATCAGGCAGTTTCCTAGCTATAGTCCTTCACCTCCGTGAAAATCAGGAGCCACAAAAAATAGGGCCCTCACAGGGGCCCTCGATCATACACCATAGAACAACGGCAACGATACAGACCAGGCAGCTACAACGAGGCGCCGCGCAGGTGAGAGGGACCCTCTACTTTATCTATATCACTTTACACTGAGCTACTATACCACGCCGGGCCGGGAAATACAAGGCCCGAAGGAGCATCAATTCCACAAAAATAACAGCGCCCCCTCGGGCTAATTATAGCCGAAGAGGCGCTTTTTTTATTTTGTTCTTTTCAGAGCCCCTAGGATTCCAGGCCGTCTATTACAGCCCTCCAAATCTCCTAAAAGCCCTCCCTCTTGGGAGAAGTAGAATATCAGGGCCTTCAGCTCTTTGGGTATGGCGTATCCTCCCTGGTGGCTGCCGCCCTGGCCCAGCTGGAGGAGATAGCTGAACTCCGAATGGGGCCCTGGCGTTTTTACCTCGGTACCTTCTCCGGCTCGATCGCTGCCTGGAGTTTCGGGCGCGTCGGTGCTGTTTCTGTCACCGGGCTCTTGGAGTCCGGCGGGCCCTATGGGGCCTGCCGATGGCTATAGACTGTAATTTATCCCAAGGGAACCCGATAGTTGTCCCTGGCGGGGTTGTACTGTCCGGCCAGGTGGTCTAAAAGGGCTTGGGTGGTCATGGAGCCCAGGTCGCCTTCGCTGCGGTCCCGTACCGCCACGGTACCGCTCTCCTTCTCCTTGTCGCCCAGTACCAGCATGAAGGGGGCCTTTTCGATCTGGGCGTCGCGGATCTTCTTGCCCAGCTTTTCGTCGCGGCTGTCGATCTCCACCCGGTAGTCACCATCCTCCAACAGACCGGCGATCTGGCGGGCGTAGTCCCCATGATCCTCGCTGACGGGCAGTATTTTGACCTGCACCGGCGCCAGCCAGAAGGGGAAAGCTCCGGCGTAGTTCTCCACCAGGATCCCCAGGAACCGCTCCAGGCTCCCGAAAATGGTCCGGTGGAGCATCACGGGACGGTGCTCCCTGCCGTCGGGGCCGATATAGTTCATATCGAACTTTTCGGGCATGGTGAAGTCCAGCTGAATGGTGCCGCACTGCCAGGTGCGGCCGATGCAGTCCTCCAGATGGAAGTCGATCTTGGGACCGTAGAAGGCGCCGTCGCCGGGGTTGAGCACATAGGGCGTCCCGGTCTCTTCCAGGGTCTCCTGGAGGGCCCTTTCAGCGGCCTCCCAGAGCTCGTCGGATCCCATGGAGTTCTCGGGGCGGGTGGAGAGCTCCACGTGGTACTTAAAGCCGAAGACCTTGGAATAGACGTAGTCCTCCAGCTTCATGATCAGCTTCACTTCCTGCTTGATCTGTTCAGGCGTGCAGAAGTGATGGGCGTCGTCCTGGGTGAAGCAACGGACCCTCATGAGGCCATGGAGGGCCCCCGAGAGCTCGTGACGGTGAACCACGCCCAGCTCTCCCGCCCTGATGGGCAGCTCTCTGTAGCTGTGCATGGAGTTCTTGTAGATGATGATGCTGCCAGGGCAGTTCATGGGCTTCACGGCAAAGGGCATGCCGTCGATCTCGGTGAAGTACATGTTGTCCCGGTAGTGGTCCCAGTGGCCCGACTGGACCCAAAGGTCCCTGTTCAGGATCTGGGGCGTCCGGATCTCGGTATATCCGTTGAGCTTGTGGAGCCGCCGCCAGAAGGCCATGAGGCTGTTCATCACCTCCATGCCCTTGGCGTGGAAGAAGGGGAAGCCCGGCCCTTCCTGGTGGACGCTGAAGAGGTCCAAGTCCTTGCCTATCTTGCGGTGATCTCTCCGCCTGGCCTCTTCCATGCGCTTGATGTAGTCGTCCAATTCCTCCTGGGTAGCGAAGGCGGTGCCGTAAATGCGGGTCAACATGATGTTCTTCTCGTCGCCCCGCCAGTAGGCACCGGCGATGGACATCAGTTTAAAGTGCTTCAAGACCGCCGTGTTAGGCACGTGGGGCCCCCGGCAGAGATCCACGTAGTCGTCCTGCCAGTAGACATTCACCGTGTCGTCGGTGATCTCCGAAAGGATCTCCACTTTATAGGGGTCCTTGCGCTGGGTGAAAAGCTCCACCGCCGCCTGGCGGGTGATGCGCTCCCTGCGGATGGGCACCGACCGCTTAACTATGCGCCGCATCTCCTTCTCGATCTGGGGAAGATCGCCCTCGGAGAGGGGCGACGAGAACTGGATATCGTAGTAAAAGCCGTCCTTGATGGTGGGGCCGATAGCCACCACCGCGTCGGGATAGATAGTACAGACCGCCTGAGCCAGCAGGTGGGCCGTGGAATGGCGCACTATGTCCAGCCCTTCGTGAAGGTCCACCGTGAGAGGTGCCACCGAAGCGCCTTTCTCCACCACCACGTCCAGGTCCTTCTGTTCGCCGTCCACAAAGGCCGCCAGGGCCCCCTTTTTTAGTTTCCACCGTTCTAGGATCTCACCAGCCTGGAGAGCTTCGCTCTCCAGGACCTGGCCATCAGGACCGCTGTATCGGAAAAGCATCGCTAAACCTCCTTACAACCTTGCAAAAGAAAAACTAGTTTTAATTGGTTAATGCCGTCCGGTGCTGCCAAAGCCTCCGGCGCTCCGTTCGGTGGAGCTCAGCTCCTGAGATTCCTCCCACTGGACCCGGCACAGCGGCGCCACCACCAGCTGGGCGATGCGGTCGCCGGGCTGAATTTTAAAGGTCTCTGTGCCCAAATTTTGGAGGATCACCCGGAGCTCTCCCCGGTAATCGGCGTCGATGGTCCCGGGGGCGTTGGGCATAGTGATGCCGTTTTTTAGCGCCAATCCGCTGCGTGGCCGTACCTGGCCTTCATAGCCCTCGGGGATCTCGATCCGCAGCCCCGTGCCCACTGTCAGGATCTGGCCCGGCGCAAGTTCGGCCGATTCCGCCGACCGAAGGTCCATACCGGCCGCTTGGGCCGTCTCGTAGGCCGGAAGGGCGATGTCGGGCCGGTCCCGCAGTATCCGCACTTTTACCGTCATGGCTCTAGCGGAAATCCCGCTTGGAGCCCCGGCGATCGCCGTCATGACGGGGTCCTCGATCGCCTCCACGGCCTGGCCTGTCGCGGCCAGGACTCTCGGAGGAAGGCAAGGCGGCAATTTTCTCTTCTCGAGCTTTCTCTTCGGTAAGGTACTGGGTCAGCCCTGCGGAACTGATTAGGCTGTCATTGTTCAATAACCGGCGGCGGGAGAGGTTGATGCGGTTCTGATCGTCGATTTCCTTGACCATCACCATCACGTGATCGCCGGGCTGGAAAACGTCTTCCACCTTGGCCACGTGGCGAGAGCTTATCTCGCTGACGTGGAGAAGCCCCTCCTTGCCGGGCAGCACCTCCACAAAAGCGCCGAAGGCCATCAGCCGGGTCACCCTACCGTAGAAGGCCTCGCCGGGCTCCACTTCCCGCACTATGTCGAAGATCATCTTCTCGGCCTTGTCTACCTGCTCCTGGCCAAGGCCCGAGATGTAGACCCTTCCGTCGTCTTCCACACTGATCTTGGCGCCGCTTTCCTGGACGATGCCCCGGATCACCTTTCCGCCGGGGCCAATGACGTCCCGGATCTTGTCCACGTCGATGGTCATGGTGTGGATTCTGGGAGCGTTGGGAGAAAGCTCCTTGGGCGCCGGTATGGTGGCCTCCATCTTTTCGAGGATCTCCATCCTGGCCTTGCGGGCCTGCTCCAGAGCGGTCTGGAGGATCTCCCTGGTGATGCCGCCGGCCTTGTTATCCATCTGGAGGGCCGTCACGCCGTCGCGTGTGCCTGCCACCTTGAAGTCCATGTCGCCGTAGTGGTCCTCCAGTCCCTGTATGTCGGTGAGGATCACCACGTCGTCGCCCTCTTTGATCAGTCCCATCGCGATGCCGGCCACGTGCTTGCAGATCGGCACACCGGCGGCCATCATGGACAGGCTGCCGCCGCAGATCGAGGCCTGGGAGCTGGAACCGTTAGACTCCATGATGTCGGAGACCACCCGAATCACGTAGGGAAATTCGGTCTCGTCGGGAATCACCGCCGACAGGGCCCGCTCAGCCAGGGCTCCGTGACCGATCTCGCGACGTCCGGGCCCACGCATGGGCCGCACTTCACCCACCGAATAGGGAGGGAAATTGTAATGGAGCAGGAACCGTTTGTTGGGCTCGTTGAGCTTCAGCCCGTCCATCAGCTGGTCGTCTTCGCCCAGCATACCCAGGGTGGTCACCGCCAGGGACTGGGTCTCTCCTCTGGTGAAAAGGGCCGAGCCGTGGACCTTTGGCAACAGGTCTATCTCGCAGGTCACGTCACGGAGCTCGTCGGTGGCCCGCCCGTCGGCCCGGACCTTCTCGCGGGCCGTAATGGTCCTCATTTTGGTCTTGACCCAATGCTCCACCTCTCCTGCGATGTAGCCGCCGGCGTCGCCGTAGCGGTCGGCGAAGTGTTTTTGGGCCCGCTCGACGATAGCGGCGATGGCCGCTCCCCGGGATTTCTTGTCGTGGATCATCACGGCTTTGGCCACCTCTTCCTGGAGGTTCTCGGCGATCCAGCAGTCGATCTCGTCGATCTTCGCCGGCTGGGGCAGCGCCACCTTGGCCTTGCCGATCTCTTGGCGCACTTTCAGTTGGAAGTCCACGATCTTCTTGATCTCCTCTTGGGCCTGCTGAAGGGCCTCCACGAGCAGTTCTTCCGAGACTTCCTTAGCCCCGGCCTCCACCATGGTAACGCCGTCGGCGTGGCCCGCCACGGTAAGGTCCAGGGTGCTGCGGAGCATTTCCTCCTCGGTGGGGTTCACCACCAGATCGCCGTCGACGCAGCCCATCCGCACGGCACCCACAGGGCCGTTCCAAGGGATGTCGGAGATGGTCAGGGCCATGGAAGCAGCGTTGATGGCCAGGATATTGGGCGGATTCAGTTGGTCCACCGACAGTACGGTGGCCACTATGTGGACGTCATTACGCATCCAGTCCTCGAAGAGGGAGCGGATGGAACGGTCGATGACTCTGGCGCTGAGGATGGCTGTCTGGGAGGGGCGCCCTTCCCGCTTGATAAATCCACCGGGGATCTTCCCGGCGGAGTAATAGCGTTCTTCAAAGTCCACCAGCAGGGGGAAAAAATCCAATCCTTGGCGGGCCTTATCGGTCATGCAGGCCGTGGTGAGCACCATGGTATCGCCTTGACGGGCCACCACGGCGGCGTTGGCCTGCTTCGCTATTTTCCCGGTCTCAAAGGAAATAGCCTGACTTCCCACTGTAAGAGTGTAGGTCTTCTGCATAAAAAAGACTCCTCCTTAAAAATTTTCTCTCGCTATTTAATTGGGATAAGGATATCACAAAATACAACAAAAGCGAGGGCGGTAATCCGCTCTCGCTTAAGAAGATTTCCGTGACAGTAAAGATCAGTGGCGGAGCCCCAGGCTCTCGATCAGGTTCTTGTAGCGGTTAAAGTCCTTGTCCTTCAGGTACCGCAACAGCTTCCGGCGCTTACCCACCAGGGTTAGCAATCCCTTCTTGGAATGAAAGTCGTGGATGTGGACACGCAGATGCTCCGTCAGGTCCCGGATCCGCTGGGTCAAAACGGCGATCTGCACCTCCGGGGATCCTGTGTCGGTGCCGTGGGTGCGATAGTTCTCGATGATCTGGCTCTTCACGTCTTTGGCTAGCATTGCAATTTCACCCCTACCATGGAATCCTGGAAACCAAGACAATCCTCTACGGGAAGATCCTAGTAACAGGTCGAGGCAAATTTTAGCACCTTTGAAGAGATCCCGCAATCCTGCAGAGCCCATCCCAGGAGAAAAGCGCAAAAAGAGACAGAGGCCCCCTGTGGAGAGCCCCTCTGTTCTTCGGACTTACCCCTTGAAATCTGCCAAAATGGACAGCACCTCTTCGATATCCGCAGCTGTGTGGTCGGCGTTGATCTGGAATCGGATCTCCTCGGCGCCTCGAGGAACCACGGGGAAGGTCATGCCCGTGGCCAGCACGCCACGGTCCAGCAGGTGGGCCACCATTTTCCTGGTCTTGTCCGTATCCCTAAGCACCAACGGCGTCACGGGATGCTCCCCCGGAATGGTCTCGAACCCCAGCTTCTTAAGGCCCTCTTCGAACTGGGCCGTCACGGCCCTGAGGTGCTTTAAGATTTCCAATCCCCTGGGGCTGTCCAGAATCTCCAGGGCCTTCAAAAGGGCACAGGCCTCGCCGGCCGAGATGGGGTTCGAATAAATGTACATGGCGGCGTGTTCCCTCAGGTAGGTGATCAGGATTCGAGAGCCCACCACATAGCCGCCATTGACCCCGTAGGCCTTGCCAAGGGTGCCGATCAGCACGTCGGCTTTGCCACCGGTGACTTCCTCGGTTCCTCGGCCGGTGGTGCCGAAAGCTCCCACGCCGTGGGAATCGTCCACTACCAAAATGGCGTTCTCGGGGAAGTGATCGTCCCAGCTATGGACCAGTTGGGCCAGCTCCTTCAGAGGAGCGTGGTCGCCTCTCATGCTGAAGATTCCGTCGGTAACCACTACGAGGCGCCGGGCACCGCTCCTGCCGGCCTCTTCCAATCGGCCCTTTAGATCCTCCAGGTCGTTATGACCATAGACCGCGCGGCCCAGGGGCCTGGCCATGCGGATAGCGTTGATGATGCTGTTGTGGTTCAGCTCGTCGCTGATGACCCAGCTGTCCTTACTGATCAGCGAGGTGAGGACGCCGCCGACGGTCACGTAAGCGGAGCTGAAGATCATGGCCTCTTCCCGGCCGTGGAATTTGGCCAGCACCTTTTCCAGCTGCCGGTGGGGGCCAAAGGTGCCGCTGATGAACCGCACCGCTCCAGGCCCTACGCCGTAGCTTTTAGTCCCCTGCTCTTCGGCGGCCATCAGCTCTTGATTCAGCGACAGCCCCAGGTAGGAGTTGGAGTTCATGCGGATGAACGGTTGCTCTCCTCTACCCTTGAGGAAATAGCGGGGCCCCTTAACCCCCTCGGCGGCTTTGACGCCCAGGATGATCTCTTCCCTGCCCTTAAGGCGTCCTTCGTTTTTTAAAGTTTCCAGCTCGGCGGCTAGCAGGGACTCCAATTTTTTCATGATCTGCGGCTCCTTTTTTTCGGTATTCTGCCGGAGGAACTCCCCGGCGGAGGTCATGGCTGGACCAGGGACAGCTGTTGAAGCATGTGGTCGGTCATGGACTCTAGGTCGAATTTGGGGTTCCATCCCCATTCCTCTCGAGCTGCGCTGTCGTCCAGGGAGTTGGGCCAGCTCTCGGCTATGGCTTGCCGCAGAGGATCGACCTGATAGTCCATGACAAAATGGGAAATTCTCTTGGTGATGGCCGATGCGATTTCCTCGGGTGCAAAGCTCATGGCGGTGATGTTGAAGCAGCAGCGATGGCGTAGCTTGGAGGGATCGGCCTCCATGAGCTGAATTATACCGTCCATGGCGTCGGGCATGTACATCATGTCCATGTAGGTCCCCTGGGCGATATAGCAGGAATAGCGGCCCTTGCTGAGGGCCTCGTGGTAGATGTGAACCGCGTAGTCCGTAGTGCCTCCGCCAGGCGCTGTGTCGTAGGAGATGAGCCCCGGGAAACGGACGCCTCTGGCGTCGACTCCCCACTTCTTGTGATAGTACTCGCAGAGCAGCTCTCCGGCCACCTTGGTCACTCCGTAAATCGTCGTAGGCCGCTGTATGGTATCCTGAGGCGTTCTATCCTGAGGAGTTCCGGGGCCAAAGGCAGCGATGGAGCTGGGAAAGAAAAGAGCGCAATGTCTCTCTCGGGCTACCTCCAGAGCGTTGTAGAGGCCTCCCATATTGATGTCCCAGGCCTCTTGAGGTTTATTTTCCGCTTTGGCCGATAGGATTCCCGCAAGGTGCATAATGGTGTCGGCGCCGTGGTTCGCCGCAATCTCAGCGTACTTGGCGCCGTCTCGAGCGTCCAACACCTCAAAGGGACCGTCCTGAAGGATTCCTTCCTCGTCGCGACGCAGGTCCGCAGCCATAACGGCGGCAGATCCGTAGTCTTTGCGCAGCCGCCGGACCAGGGCTGTGCCGATTTGTCCCAGCGATCCCACTACCATAATACGTTTCACCTAGGACACCTCCGGATTAAAGTCGAGTTCTACTCTCTTATTTCAATCATAGACACTTACCTTCGATTGTCAAACAAATATAAAGACCCGAAGAAATTTATATTTTCCTCGAAAATCCTATAGCATGTATAATAGGCGGCAGGAGAGGATTGCAGGTCCTCTAGGGAGGCAGAAAGGGGCTTTTAGCGATGACTTTAGAAGAATTGATGCCACAAATCGACGGAGATAACGTAGCTTCCTACTACATCGCCGACGTTTTGCGGGAAGCCATATACAGGGGCATTCTCAAAGAAAAGGAGCAGCTCCGGCAATCCCATCTGGCAGCCCGGATGGGCGTCAGCCCCATCCCCTTGCGCGAAGCACTGAAACAGCTCGAAAGCGAAGGCCTGGTGGAGTTTCGAGGCCACCGCGGCGCCATGGTGGCGGGCCTTAGCCTCGAAGAAGCCCGGGAGATCTACGACATGCTGATCTGGCTGGAGACCGGCATTCTCCGGGTCTCCTTTGACTACATCTCCAACAGCCTAATAGCCAAGGAGGAAAAACTGTTGACCCAGATGGAACAGGAAGAGGACCCCGTAAAGTGGAGGGACATGAACGTCCAGTTCCACTCGGCCCTTTACGAGCCCGGCGACAGGCCCATAACCTTGGAGGTCATATCAAAACTGCGGTGCCAGGTGGACCGCTATATCCGGCGGCACCTCATGACGATGCGGGAGGAGTCTCAGCTCCAGCATCGCCAGATCTTGGCTGCCGTAAAGAATCGGGACCTTGAAGGCGCCGTGGCGGCTCTGACGAACCACCTGGAAAACACCTCCAAGGACCTTCAAGCCTATATGCGGGAGCGTTCAAGAAATCGCGGCAATAGTTGAAAATTACGCTTAGAAAACGGCCTATCGCGGCCATTGCGCGCCCCTATAGGCCATGGTAGAATGTTCGCCATAGTTTCATCCATACTTTAATAAGGAGGATCTTCATGGACCCTGACCCGTCTAGTAATATTACTTTCCAATTTTTGCTATTGCTTTTCTTCACCTTTCTGAACGCCTTTTTTGCCGGCGCCGAGATGGCCGTTGTGTCGGTCAACAAGAAGCGCATCCGTGTCCTGGCCGAAGAGGGCCACAAAAAGGCCCAGGTCATCCAAAGCCTCTTTGAGGACTCCACCCGTTTCCTATCTACCATCCAAGTGGCCATCACCTTTGCGGGATTTTACTCCAGCGCCTCAGCAGCGGCTGGGATCTCGCCGACCTTTGCCCGTTGGCTCCAGGGCTTGGGTGTGCCCTACAGCTCCGCCCTGGCCTATAACAGCGTTACCCTGATACTGATGTTCTTCAACCTGGTTTTCGGCGAGCTGGTGCCCAAACGGGTGGCCCTACAAAAAGCCGAGGCTTTCTGCTTTCTAACCGTGATGCCTATCCACTACCTTTCCATCGTGCTGTCGCCCTTTACCAGACTGCTGTCCCTTTCCACCAAGGTGGTGCTCCGGGCCCTAGGGCTTCCGGCGGAAGACCAGGAAGAAGCCGTAACTGCCGAGGAGATCAAGGCCCTTATGGAGGCGGGCCAGCAGAGCGGCGTCTTCGACGAGGACAAAGTGGAGATGGTGGATTCGGCATTATCCTTCGGGGAAAAGACCGCCCGCGAGGCCATGGTGCCGCGGCAGAGGGTTTTCATGTTGGACATCGAAGAATCGCTGGATGAAATGCTCGACGAAATCTTACAGAGCCGCCATTCCCGCATCCCTGTCTACGAGGGAGAATTCGACAACATCATCGGCGTGCTCCACGTCAAGGACGTGATGATCCGCCTTCGCAAAGGGGACCTCCAGAACGACGACATCAGGCTCATGCTCCAAAAAGCCTATTTCGTCCCGGAGATGAAAGACGCCGCCGATCTATTCAGGGCCATGCAGGCCAATAGGGAACGGATGGCCATTTTGGTGGACGAATACGGCGGAATCTCCGGCATCGTAACCATCGAAGACCTGGTAGAAATGGTCATGGGAGACATCAGCGAAGCCTACGAAGAGGTGGAGTCGGAGATCACCGACCTGGGCAACGGCAATTTCCTCCTGGACGGCAGCATGCTTTTGGACGATTTGAACGAAGAATTTGACCTGAATTTGGAGTCGGACGAATGCGATACCCTGTCGGGCTATTTAATTGAAAAGCTCGGAGTCATCCCCACAGACGAGGAAGAAGTCTCAATCGAAGAGCAGGGCTATATTTTTACGGCAAAGGAGATCCGAGAAAGGACTATTCGGAAGGTGCTGATGCGCAAGCAGGAAAATTCCGTAGAGTCCAAGAAGTCTTAAAGATTGCAAAGCTATTCAAAAGCAACATCGTTGTTTTCTACAATACCGTGGCGGCTCTCTTCGTGTTAAGATTCCGATAGCAATAGGCAACAGATCTTTACAACAGCAGAAGGAGGAATCTAGCGAAGAGAAAGACCCTGGTCTCAGCGCTCTGCCTGTCGCGCTGATGTTCTTCCTCTCGTCCACAGCCCTTTTTGCGGACACCAGCGCCATGGCGGTCCGAGATGGAACCGAGGCTGCCGCCGCCAGAGCGAAACGACCACCCCCTCCGCCTCCCCCGGCCCATCATCGCCGGCCAGCGCCTCCCAGGCCTCCCCGGAGACCGGCACCGCCTCACCGGCGTAGCGTCGACGCAAGCCCCGCGTTGGAGCTGACTCTGAATCGATATAGCGATAGGACTAAAGCCCCTGGCCCCGAGGTATTTCCTCGATGCCAGGGGCTTTTTATGTCTTTAAGCCTTGGGCCTGGTGCGTTCCCGTCATATCAGGGCCTCTTTTCGGAGCAACTCCACGATCTCGTCGGTGCAGGACTCCACGGTACCCAGGTTCTCTACCCTGAGATTGTAGCTTTCTCGTAGAGCCCACGGCGCTCCTCGTAAAGCTCTCCAAGGCGTTTTTCCACGTCGCTGGCCAACAGGGGCCGGTCGCTGAGGTCCTGATTCTGCAGGATCAGCTCCAGGGGCCGGAACAGATAGATCAGGACGCCGCTTTTTTCCAGCATCTCCATGTTGGCTCTGCGCTTTACGGCGCCTCCGCCGGTGGCGATCACCCAGTTGTCCAACCTGGAGAGATCCTGAAGGGCCCTGGACTCGGCGTCCCGGAAGAACTCCTCGCCCTTCTGGAAAAGCTCCTGAATTGAAAGGCCCTCCCGGCTTTCCACCAAACTATCGGCGTTGGCAAAGTTCCAGCCCATGCGGTCCGCCAAAGCTTGACCGACGGTGGATTTGCCGCTACCAGACATTCCTATTAACACTACGTTGCTCACCGCTCCATCAACTCCTACCATGGCTGGCCGTTAAAGGGCACCTTGTCTCCTATCCTTATCTATCTCGCTTATCTGTCGCTTACCGGTGGCCTTTGTAATTTCCAAAGACTTTCAGGTAGGTGCTGCATCCCAGCAGGTCCTCCATGGCCGCCTCTACGCCGGGCTCCCGAAGATTGCCGCTGAGGTCATGTATAAAGTTGTATTCCCAAGGCCTATCGGCCAGGGGGCGGGACTCCAGGTTGGTCAAGTTCAATCCTCTATCGCTAAAACATCCCAAGGCCCTGTGCGGGTGCTGTTGTTGTGGTTGAAGTTGATCTTCTCTACTAGCACCTACAGGCCGTAAAGCCTGGCGGCCTGTAGGCTGGCCACCGCTGCCTTGTGGCGATCTCCCTGTTGGCTCACCATCTCAGCGCTTCGGGCCGTGTTGAAATAGGGTATTAACTTCCAGCTGGGATGGTCTTTGAAAAAGGCGCTGCACTGGCTGAACCCCTGGGGGTAAGAGTAAACTTCTCTGATGTCCTCCAGAGATCCGTCGGGCAGAGAGAGAAGGTTTTGATCCACCTTTATGCACTGTTCCCCCACGATAGCGCAGTCGTAACGGCCCAAAAGGTCGTAGACGTAGGCGATGCCGCCGGTGGAGGAGTTTTCAATGGGCAACATGCCACAGTGGAGCTGGCCCTTTACGACGGCCTCCACTACGTCCTCGAAAAGAGGAAAATGGGCCTCATCGATCTCCCGCCCTGCGAAGAACTCATGCACAGCCTGATGGCTGAAGGAGCCTGGAACGCCTTGATATACCACTTTATAAAGACTGAGGATCGTCAACGCCATTGACCTGACAGCCCAATTTCTCTAGGTACAATTTGTTCATTCTCCTTCTCCTCCAGTCTTCTCCCCGCTGAGCCAAAGGTCTGTCAGCGCCAGAGCACAGGCCCCTTCTATAACCGGCAAGGCCCGTGGAACTATGCAGGGGTCGTGACGGCCCACAATAATCAGCTTTTCTTCCCTTTGAGACGACAGATTAACGGTCTGTTGAGCCTTGGCTATAGAGGCCGTGGGCTTTATGGCCGCCGAAAAGATCAGGGTCATGCCGTTGCTAAGGCCTCCCTCCCAAAATTCCCTCTCCGAAGCTATAGCCGCCAGGCAACTCCTTGAGCCGCAGCCGTTGGGCGTTAAAGATCCTGGTGGTGCCCTGACTGACCGAGGCCAGAGCGGCCAGCACCGGCACCAGATCGGGGCACTGAGAACCGTCTATCTCGGTGCCATAGGTAGGGGCGGCTTCGGCTCTAACGGTTCCCTGGGACTCCGAGACGGTCAGGCTAGCCCCCATCTGTTCCAAAATGGCCCGGATCGGACGGTCTCCATGAAGGGATTTAAGATTCATGGCCGAGCAGGTCACCGCCGTACCCAAAAGACCAGCCACCAGCCAAAAGGCGGCCTGGGAATAATCGCCTTCTACCGACGACCTTTGGGCTTTAAAGGCCTGGTTCCCGGCTACGGAAAACTGCCTATATCCCTCTATATCCCTGATTCTGGACGGTCACGCCGTACTTTTCGAGGCAGGCCAGCGTGAGTCCACTTATCCCCGGGACTCCAAATCAGAAGTCACTTCGATCTGGGAATCACCGGAAAGTCCGGGCAGGGCAAAGAGCAAACCGCCGACAAACTGAGAGTTCACGTCGCCGGGGATCCGAAAAAGACCGGGGTTCAATCTTCCGCAGATCTTAATGGGAAGACGCCCTTCTTCGGTGCCGTATTCGATGGCCTGATCGTCGAAAATCCAGTAATAGGCCTCGAGAGGTCGGGATATGAGCCGTCTTCGGCCCAGTATGGTCACAGGCTCTCCCAGGAGGCATAGGGGAACAAGAAATCGCAACGTAGAGCCAGACTCCCCCATGTCTATGACCGGCTCCTGGAGGTTCAACTGACCTGGCCCTTCGATGCGATAGGTCCTTCGGCTTTCGTCACTGCCTTCTGTGGCCTCAATCGCAACGCCCAAGGCTCTCAGGGCCCGGCAGGTGGCTTCGATGTCCTGGGATACAGTGAGGTCCTCCACCACAGAGACTCCCTTGGCTAGGGCTCCGCAGATCAGCTCTTGGTGGACCAGGCTCTTGGAAGAAGGAATTTGCAGAGATCCCCCCCAGCGGATGAGGCACCACTGTGACCTTTAGGGATTCCATCGTTGACCTCCTTGGTTGTTCCAGCAAGGTATCCTGTGGGCTAGCCCCTCGCCCAGCCGGACCTTTTCCACGGCCCATTTGGGTTGGAGCAGATTTTCTCCTATGCCCCCTTGGGCCTTCTCCATCGGTCTTACCGGTAAAGCCTTTTCCGGTCCTGGGCGACTTGGACTAACAGGGTCTGGAGCCTTTGAGGATCTCCTAGGGCCTCTTGGAAGCGGTCCAGCTGGGCTTTAAAGCCTCAATAGCCCGATGGGTCTGCTGGCGGTTGTCCCAAAAGAGCTTGGTCCACAGGGCCTCGTTGATCTTGGCCACCCTGGTAGCGTCGCGAAAACTGCCGCCGATGAAGCCTTCCAAGTCGTAGTCTTTCACCGCTTCCACCAGGCAAGCCGCTAATACGTGGGGCGGGGCACTGATGCGGGCAATGAGGCGATCGTGGTCCTGCCAGGGCGCCCGAACTACCTTTGCACAGCCCATAGCCCTGGCCATGGCGTCGAGGAAATCTACGTGCTCCGGCAGGTTGCAGGCCGAGGCAGCAGGATGTAGTTGCTGCCCTTGAAGATATCCCCGTCGGAGCTGTCGTATCCACCGCCCTCCCGTCCGGCCATGGGATGGCCCGAGACGAAATCCACTCCAGGAGGTATCAAGGCGTCCACTTGCTCTAACAGGCCCCCCTTGACGCTGGCGGCATCGATGATCAGGGCCTTTTCCTTTAAGCAGCCGGCGCAGGACTCCAGGAAAGGGGCTATACACTGGGGATAGAGGGTCAGGATCACTAAATCTACGCCGACCACGGCCTTCCTGGCGTCGGTAAAACCTTCGTCGATGACGGCTTCCTCTCGGGCCCGTTCCAAAACGGCACTGCTGCGGTTGTAGGCCACTATTCTACGGGGCTTTAGTTTTCTCAAGGCCTTGGCGTAGGATCCACGGAACGAATAAAAAAGTCCTCCTCCACGGTATTCCTCCTCTTGCTTGCCCTAGGCTCCCATAGGCCAACTATCTCAGCCATGGCCTAGAGAGATAAAAAAAGCGCCCGTGGAGGCCTTACAAGCCTACACAGACGCCGAGAAGTTACAGCCACGTCAAAACGCTACCGACGCTTAACTGCCCTCCAGGTCTCCCAACAGGCTCGCCGATAGGCAAAGTAAAAGCTGTTAAAGCTATCAGCCCTTCGCCTGAGCAGATCCATGGGGACACATCCTTAGCATAATATATTTTACTAGTGTAAAATCATAGTGCAGCCTTTGACTTTAGTTAAGGCCTCACCTAGAGTTTTCTAGAAACATCGCTAAATCTCTTGGGGTGAAAAGATGTGGTGCCACAGAGGGCTCAGGAGCGCAGCCAGTCCAAGGCGTTCTCGACCCGGGCTTCCAGGTTTTCCCGCAGCGCCAGCATCTTCTGCTCGTACTCCAAAAGCTGGACCTTTAACTCCATGTGACGGCGGTTCAGGTACTCCGTCAGCTTCTCTTTGCTGCGGATTACCCGATGACTGGGCAGAAACAGCGGCCATGGATTGGCCTTCAGAGCATGGGCCACCATTTGAGGGGCGTGAGGAGAGCCGCACAAAGCAGCGATCTCGCTGAAAGACAACGTATCGCCCTGGCGAAGGACCTGGGAAAGCTGCTGATAGACCTTCGAGAAAAAAGGCCCCAGATGTCTGGGAGTGCAAAGGGTCAAATCGTACTCCTGACCCTTCCAAAAGGCCTCCCAAGCTCGATCGAGCCATTGGGGAAGCTGGTGCCCCCGGAGCCTGGCATCGGTGTGTCTCACCGCCAAAAGCCCCTGATCGCACCATTCTAACCACCACCGTCCCACGGGGCCATCGATGACACAAGATCCTGTAGGAGCTGCAAGACAATGCTGAATCACAATAGCCATGATCTTCACCTGCCTACCAAGGGCTACCACCAGAGACGGGACAGGATAAGTACCGTCCCAGCCACCGTTATCCAAAGAGAATGGACTTCACTGCGCAGCAATACCGATCTGTCATAGGGCCCCTTTAGACCTTTCAGAAAAGCCGTAGATTTTGGGAAAAAGGCCCCCACTCTGGCCTTGTAATCCCGGTAATCCTGTCCGAACTGGCCTTCCAGAAAGGCCTCCTCATGGGGTACTATCAGATAACCGTAGAGCAAGGCGAAGGCTCCCAAGAAAAACAATGCCGTTCCGGGGCCAGACATCCAAGCCCAGCCCAGGCCGATCAAGCCATTGCCTACGTAAAGGGGATTGCGGACCGCGGCATAGGGCCCCCAGGTGGTCAGGCGGGCGGCCTTGACCTGCTCCCCTCGGTACAGGGTTATGCAACCCACGGCCCAAAACCGCAAAAGCTGTCCTGCCACAACCAGCGCCAGACCGAAAAAAATACGAGAAGGAGCTGGACGGGCCCACAAAAGTATCAGCAGGAACAGCGCTGTCCAAATACCGCCCCGCAAACGGAAGGCCTCTTTACGGACGGTTGAAAGATTGATTCCCATGATCTTCAACTCCATTCTCCTCACCAGAGATAATTTTCTCGGCAACTCCCCATCCGATCATGCGAATCGCCGCCATAGTCCCCAAAAGGATAGACAGATACTCTGTGAAAAAACGCCAGGCTATGGCCATGACTCCTGCCATATTCCAGGGCATCAGGATGCTGAACATAGCCGCTGCGCCGCCCTCGGCGATCCCACTGCCTCCCGGCGTGGGCGTGAAGTAAAGTATAAAGGTAAATATAGTTTGGGCCAACAAAGTCAAGGGATAATTCACCGGCAGCCCCACAGCAGCGATCAGCAGCGGCAGAACCGAAAAAAGCGACAGCAGGTGGAACACCGACAGGAGGGCAGCCAAAAGGAGCCAGGGCAGCCCCCTTCCCATCATGCGGCGAATGTTGGAGGAGTAGCTGTCCACCTCAGCGCCGATATGACGGTAAAATTTAATCACCGGCAGATTTTGAAAACGATTAAAACCCTTAAGATAGATCATAAAACAGCCAACCAAGCGCTTAATTGCTCTGGGGTTGGCAACGCTCAGTCCGAAGACCGTCCAGATCAGAACGGACAAAATGGCCACATAGAAAAACACGCCCCTAAGGGCTTTATGGCCTGCCAGCAGTTCCGGCGCCAAGAAAAAGGCCGCCGGGGCCCCGATGCTCAGCAGGCCGGTGCTCATAAGGGTACGGACTAACGTGACGGCGATCCCCGAGCCCACTGGCACGCCAGAGCGATAGAGCACGTAGACCTGAAAGGGGCCGCCTCCCACCTGCATCGGAGTTATGGCGCAGCCGAAATAATGGAGCCAGGTCAGCATTAATCCTCGAAAAAAGGTAATCCTGTACCCCATGGCCTTGGCGAGAAGGCAAAAACGGCCCGTGTCGCAACAGTAAGCACAAAGGACCATCAGCAGAGCCAACAGTAAATAGCTTTTCCTGGCGGCAAACAGCATGGCCAGGGCCGACCGGTCGGCGCTAATGGAGATCACCAGGCCACCCACTCCCAAGGTCAACAGCAGGAACAGCGCCAAGCCCTTCCTCATCGTCATGATATTACCTCCTCGGGGAGGAATCAAGTGCTGCCCCGTAAAGGGGATCAGCCTTTCTCCAAGGAAGCAGAATCCAACGAAGAGACCAGGCGCTGCTTCCATTGCTTTAACTGATCTTGAAAAGCCTTCAGTTCGGGGCGCCAAGTCTCTTGATACCACAAAAGAGCCTCTGCCCCGCGGCCCTCACAGAGAAGCTGATGAAATTGTTCCAGCTCTTGACCTAAAAGCGAAGCAGAAAAGACCGTTCCCTCTTGTACCGAAAGCCCTTGTCCCGAAAAGGCATCCCGAAAGTCCGCTAAAGCCTGGGAAATCCAGGCTAAATTGTCAAGCAGTCCGTGAAGCCTTTCATGGCCGGACTCGTGATTTCCCTCTCTCAGGTCCTTCACCGTTTCGGTCACAGCCCTATCCAGGGCAGACGTTTCTCTTTCCACCTGTTCCAGCACGTCCAGTCCTAAAGCTCCTGCAGTGCTGGAAAAAATTTCCACGTCAATCCCGTCGGGCACCGTCAAGAAATCCTCTTCGGAAAGGGATTCGCCATCGGAAAGGATGTCGGTGATCACCTGGTCCGAGCAGGCCAGCTCTTCCTTGATCATCTCCAGGATTTCCTCCCTAGAGAGGGCCTCCATGTGGAGTATTTGCCATTCCTTGCCATCCATAAATATTCGCATTTCACTGGCCCCCTCCGGCGTCGGGTAAGGACTCAAATCTACAGATCCCCATTTTAACACGGTGGCTGCCCTGGACCAAGGACTTCCAGTTCCCTGGCGATAGATCGTCCGGCAAAGGGGGCTAAAGACAAAAAATCCCCGGCAAGCTCTCTTAAGAGTCCACCGGGACCCCTAACGTCTTGGCGGATTTTCAAGCCTTATTTGACAGCGGCAGCCGGTCAGGCACCGGCTATTGAAAGGGACACCACGGCGTGGTGGCGCACTCCCTCCACGGCGAAATCCCGGATGGACACGTTGACGCCAAAGGCCTGGCGCAGGCTCTCCTCGTTGATGACCTGGGCCGTGGGGCCGTAGCGATGGGAGCCGTCATGGTCCAGCAATAGGGCCTTGTGGGACAGCTTCAGGGCGTGGACGGGGTAATGGGTGTTGACGATGGCCGAAATGCTGCGCTGCTGGGAGAGCTTTTTTATGGTCTCCAGGACGATGAGCTGGTTTTTAAAGTCCAGGTTGGACTCGGGCTCGTCCAGGATCAGCAGCTGAGACTCCGCCGCCAGGCCCCTGGCGATGAGCGCCATTTGGAGCTCGCCGCCGCTCATCTGATGACAGCCCTTGTAGGCCAGATGGGCAATGCCGATCTCCTCCATGGCCCTGTCGGCCAGCTCCAGGTTCCTTTTGCAGGGCTGTTGCAGCGTTCCCAGGTGGGCGCTGCGGCCCAGCAGCACCATCTCCCGGGCCGAGTAGGTGAAGGGCGTCCCCTTGGCCTGGGGCACGTAGGAGATGCGACGCCACAGCTCCCGGTGGGAAAAGGACTGAAGGGGCCGGCCGTCAACGAGGCTGCGTCCCGACTTCCAGGGCAACAGCCCCATGGTACAGCGCAGCAGCGTGGTCTTGCCCACGCCGTTGGAACCCAGCACCGCCAGGACCTCGCCAGCCTGAACGGTAAAGGAGATGTCCCTCAGGACGGCCCGCTTGGGATAGGAAAAGCAGCCCCGCTCTACGGCGAAAATCATTCTGGCCCGACGCCTCCTGTCCTTCTCAAAAGGGAGATGAAAACCGGCGCTCCGATGATTGCGGTGAGGATCGACACGGGGATCTCCGCCGAGACCATGCTGCGTGCCAGGGTGTCGACGATCACCGTAAAGGCCGCTCCCAGGGCGATACAGGCCGGCACTGCCTGTTGAGCGTTGCCGCCCCGGAGCATCCGGGCCCCGTGGGGGATCAACAGCCCCACCCAGCCGATTTTGCCGCACATGGCTATGCAAGAGGCCGTCATCATGGTGGCAGCAGCTATGACCA
>CAZNRB010000023.1:0-21385 GCA_964575405.1 uncultured Synergistaceae bacterium
CGCGAAGGCGGCCACACCGTGGGCGCCGGCGTGGTCACCGAGATCATCGAGTAGGAACGCCGGAATATTTTTCAGTAAAATAACGTCCTAGGGCCACGGCCACGGCGCCCCCTGCCCGAGCGGGGGCGCCTCCTGGCCTTTCGGCTTCATTTTTAGCCACCGGGAGAGGAGGAAAAGGCCATGGCCGACCAGATCGGATTGACCTGCAGCGACTGCAAGAACCGCAATTACGTCACCACCGTCAACAAGAAAAACGTCAGCGGAAAAATGCAGCTCAGCAAGTTCTGCAAGCACTGCAAAAAACATACCTTGCACAAAGAGAGCAAGTAGTGTAGAATACCTAACTGTCGCAGGTCCGTAGCTCCAATTGGTAGAGCATCGGTCTCCAAAACCGAGGGTTGAAGGTTCGAATCCTTCCGGGCCTGCCATTTAATTTGTGTCTGTAAGATCTCAGCAGGGAGGCCAAAATTGTGGATAAGGTCAAGGCTTTTGTCCGTGAAGCCCGTTCCGAACTGAAAAAGATAACTTGGCCTGGGAAAAAGCAAGTTTGGTATTCCACGGTGATCGTTATCTTCGTGACCCTTCTCGTTGCAGCCTATCTCGGTATCGTAGACCTGATACTGACGGGGTTATTTTCGAAGATTATTGGATAGTCGCGAGCCAAGCGTCCAATATTCAGTGCAGGGAGGTTCAGGGGGCCGATAGAGATCGGGTCCCTCTTTTATCATGACCGAGAGCAAACGCCAATGGTTCACCGTTCAGACCTACGCAGGATACGAGAATAAGGTAAAAGCCAACCTCGACCAGCGCATCGCTTCCATGGCCATGGAGGAGAAGATCTTCAACGTCCTCATCCCTGTGGAAGAAAAGGTGATCGTCAAGGACGGCAAATCTAAGCGCGTCTCTCGTAAGCTCTTCCCGAGTTACGTGCTGGTGGAGATGATCATGGACGAAGAGTCCTGGTATGTGGTCCGCCACACCCCGGGCGTCACCGGATTTGTGGGGTCCGGAAACCATCCGATCCCACTCTCCGAGGAGGAGGTTAAGGAACTTTTGGCCAAAATAGGCCAAGGGACCAAACCGAAGGTGGAGATCAGCTGCGCCGTTGGCGACACGGTGCGGGTTCACTCCAGCCTCTTCGGCGGCTCCGAAGCGGTGGGCCCCGTGGTAGCCGTCAACTCCGAGAAGGGCAAGGTCAAAGTCATTCTTTCCGTCTTCGGGCGGGAGACCGAAGTGGAAATGGATTATTCGGAGATCGAAAAGCTCTGAGGCTCTCCCTTGGGGAGCAAGTACCAATATCTTGAGAGGAGTCTTTTTCTATGGCAAAGAAGGAAATTGCTCAGGTAAAGCTGCAGCTTCCTGCCGGCAAGGCCACCCCAGCGCCGCCCGTGGGGCCCGCGTTGGGACAGCACGGTGTTAACATCATGGAGTTTGTGAAGCAGTTCAACGCCAAGACTGCCGATCAGCCCGGCATGATCATCCCCGTGGTGTTGACGGTCTACTCCGACCGCAGCTTCAGCTTTGTGCTGAAAACACCGCCCGCCAGCGTGTTGATCCGCAAGGCCGCCGGCGTGGAAAAGGGATCGGGCGCCCCCAACAAGACCAAGGTGGCCTCCCTCACCCTCGACCAGGTCCGGGAGATCGCCAAGATCAAGATGGTGGACATGAACGCCAACGACCTGGACGCCGCCGTGAACATGGTGGCCGGGACCGCCCGTTCCATGGGCGTCACCGTCCAGGACTAACCTAGGTTCTGTGCAGCTTCGTGGCAGGTTATCTAATTTCCTAACCGTTAGGACCACAGGAGGAAAATCCTATGAGCAAACTATCTAAGAAGCGGGCAGAGTTGCTGAAGAAAGTGGACACTTCCAAGCTCTACAGCCTTGAGGAGGCCGTGGAGCTGGTGAAGTCCAACGCCAGCGCCAAATTCGACGAGACCGTAGAAGTCCACATCAGGCTCAACGTGGACCCCCGCCGGGCGGAGCAGCAGGTCCGCAGCACCACCGTGTTGCCCCACGGCACCGGAAAGACCAAGAGGGTGTTGGTTCTGACCACCACCGAAAAGGGCAAGGAGGCCCAGGAGGCCGGCGCCGACTACGTGGGCGGCGAGGACTACGTCCAGAAGATCTCCGGCGGCTGGCTGGAGTTCGACGCCGTGATCGCCACTCCCGAGATGATGCGTTCTGTGGGCACCCTGGGCAAGGTCTTGGGGCCCCGTGGTCTCATGCCCAGCGCCAAGACCGGCACTGTGACCATGGACGTGGGCCAGGCCGTCAAGGAGATCAAGGCAGGCCGTGTGGAGTTCCGGGTCGACAAGTTCGGCATCCTTCACAACGCCATGGGCAAAGTCAGCTTCGATTCTGCCAAGCTGCTGGAGAATATCCGCAGCTATTACAGCGACGTTTTGAAGGTCCGTCCCGCCGTGGTAAAGGGCAACTACGTCAAGAGCTTTACCCTTACCTCCACCATGGGGGTGGGCATCGCCGTGGATCCCTCGGCGGCTCAGAAGGCCAGCTCCGGCGCTTCTGAAGAATAATAAAGAAAGGCTCGCTCTTTCATTTCAACCCCTTCTCCCGGAGGGGTTGATTTTTTTGCCCCTTGACAGTCTCCGTGGAATCTCCTACAATTCTCGCTTAGAAACTTATGTTTAAAAACTTAATGTTTAGAATTTATAGTTTTCTTCGTGCCAGTGGCCGCAACTGATTTCAATAAAATGTTTTCTCTGCATTTGTTAATTTTGTTAATAGAGAAAGACTGGCTCAGATGTCCTCGATAGCAGGTATTTATTCGCGATAAACATTAAAACCACAGCTAGACATAGGGAGGGTGTGCCATGGGAAATATCCGGAATTGGGAAAAGTTATATGAGGTTAAGGGTCCAAAGAGTCTGCTCGATATGACAGCGGTAGAGCTCGTGGAAGCACAAAAAGACTGTGATACCGTAATTTTATCTTTTGGCGCTGTAGAAAATCACAGTTCCCATCTCCCCCTTGGGGCCGATTGGTTCCAGGGCAATGCGCTCATTAAATGCGTGGCCGAGGAGCTGGACGCTATGGGACATAAGGCGATTCCCGGTTTCTGCGTGCCCTTTGGAGTGCAGACCAACAGATTTGAACGGCTCCATCTCCACGGCAATTGTTATCTCTCTCAGAAGACTTTCATCGCCTTGGTCGAAGACCTGTGCCTCGCTCTTTACGAGAGCGGCTTCAGAAGGTTTGTGCTCTGCATTAATCACTCCGAGAACAATGCAGCCCTGCACGTGGCCGCTAAGAACCTGGCGGAACAACATAATATAAAGTCCATCGTAGCTGATTGGGTGCCGCCGATGAACGACTTTTGGCCTAAAGTGCTGAAAAACAAGGATCATCAAGGCCACGGTGGAGAGGACGAGACGGCCTGTGTCATGGCCGTGGTCCCGGAGCTGGTCCATACAGAAGGGGTGGAACAATACTACGCTCCGGAGAGAAAATCCATAAAAATGGATGGGCTCCACTACTACGGCGGTGCTGTCGGAGTGTACATGCCCGTGTATAAAGATTTCAGTCCCGGCTATATCGGCAATCCCGCCGACGCTACAGCCGAAGAGGGCTATGTGTGTCTGGAAGCCTATGCGAAGTGGATAGCAGAAGTAGCCGACAAATACCTCTTTGAGACGGAGCTGGATCAGGATTAGAAACTTTACAAGCCATAGGGGATTCTTTGCTCTGTAGATGGGCTTTTTGAGAAAGCCCGTCTCTCTTTTCCTATTTTTCTCAGATTACGCTAAGGTGGTGCTGCAGATGTCTTCAAAGGCTAGTCCTAGTACGATGCCTTTAGGTTGGGCGGTATTCTGTCTCGCTTTTTTGCTTGGTTCTATGACCTGTTCTGTCCTATGGGTCAATATTCCAATCCACGTCAATTTGCTCGCTTCCATATCAGTGACCCTTGGAGTGGCGTGGTACAACGGTAAAAGCTGGGAAGAACTCAGCGAAGCTCTGGAATATGGCGGTAAAATATGTATTATTCCTACTATCATAATGATGATGGTAGGGGTTCTGATAGCGGCATGGATTGCCTGCGGGACCGTGCCTATGATTATCTATTGGGGACTTAAGCTGATTAATCCATCGCTGTTTCTCTTGACGGCTGCCGTTATCTGCGCCTTAGTATCTGTGGCTACCGGCAGCTCTTGGTCCACTGCTGGAACTGTTGGGGTTGCGCTGATAGGCATAGGAGCAGGGCTGGGAATCAATCCTGGAATGACGGCAGGCGCCATCATCTCCGGGGCCTACCTGGGCGACAAGATGTCCCCTATGTCGGACACCACCAATCTTGCCGCAGCGGTCTCTGAGGGAGATCTGTTCGACCATATTCGTTCCATGATGTACACAACCTGCCCGAGTTTTCTGATCGCCTTAGTGATTTACGGCCTATTGGGTCTGCGCTTTTCTGTCCATGGCGTCAATTCTGAATTCGTCACAGCGGTCATGCAAGCTATCGAGGACAATTTCGTAATGTCGCCGCTGCTTCTAATACCGCCGGCAATTGTCATCGCAATGGCCATCAAGAAATTCCCCTCTATTCCTACACTGCTCATCGCCGCGTTGGCAGCCGCAATTCTGGCTTTTACCGTACAGGGACGTTCGTTTGGAGAGATTGTCAAGATGCTTGACAGTGGATTTCAGATCTCTTCTGGTCTCCCCGAATTTGACGCCTTAATGAATCGCGGAGGCCTACAGAGCATGCTCTGGACCGCAGCGCTGGGCATTCTCGGAATGCTTTACGGCGCTATTATGGAAAAAACGGGACTGCTAACAGGACTTCTTGAGAGGATTAAGCCGATCATAAGCAGCGTGGGCGGCCTCATTACTACTGTAATATTGACGAACGTCATTTTGCTGGCCTCCACTGCCAGCCAAACCCTCGCCATCGTCGTAGGCGGACGCATGTTCGTGTCAGAATTCAAAAAGAAACATCTTCTGCCACAGGTGCTGTCTCGTACCCTAGAAGACAGTGGCACCATCATATCTCCCCTTATTCCCTGGAGCCTCTGCGGCGTTTATATGGCAGGTACTCTTGGCGTTCCGGTGACCGACTTCGTACCCTATGCCTTTTTCTGTTGGTTCTGCCCCATCCTTGCTATAATCTACGGTTTTACAGGCAAATTCGTCTGGAAAACTGGGGAAATCCCGAGCAAGCGCACTTATGATGAGGTTTAATTCTCCGCATCGATAAGGAGCCTCGGCGGCGGCCCCTTTCAAAATCGGTTGAGTCCGTCACTGGGAAGTGGCAATTTAACCTGAGTCGTAGTATTCTAAATATACAGCCATCGGAGATGTCTTTACTTCCAGGCCTCTGATGGCTTTTAATATCTCCCCGATGGGCAGGAGCAGATACCCGAAGGCCTTAGGCGCTCCGCCGCCTGGCCCCAACTGAAAAGGAGGAACTATCGATGAAGGAGACTATGTGCGGCCTAGTAAAGGAAGTCAATGCCCCTTCTGGTCTGGTCTACCGCAACGACCTGCCGGTTCCAGAGATCAACGACGACGACGAGGTGCTGATCAAGGTGCATTGCACCGCCATCTGCGGCACAGACCTGCATATTCTGGAATGGGACGACTGGTCCAAAAAGCGGATCAAGGCTCCGGTCGTTTTGGGCCACGAGACGGCTGGAGAGATCGTAGCGGTGGGCAAAAAGGTCACAGAACGCAAGACGGGACAGCGGGTCTCCTGCGAATCCCACATCCCCTGCGGCAGCTGCTGGTTCTGCCAAAACGACATGGCCCACATATGCAAGGACACAAAACTCTTCGGCGTTACCCAAAACGGAGCTTTTGCGGAGTACACGAAGATCCGCTGGGACTGCACTGTGGTGTTGGACGACGATATCTCCGACGAGGCGGCCTGCATGTGCGAGCCCATGGGCGCCGGCGTCCACGGCGTTGAAGTGGCTGAAGTAGCGGGCAAGACCGTTTTGGTAAGCGGCTGCGGCCCCATAGGCCTGACGGCAGTCAGCGCCTGTAAGACCTTCGGCGCAACGATGGTGATCGCCTGCGACGTCATAGACGAAAAGCTGGAAACGGCCAAGCAGATGGGGGCCGACGTGGTATTTCACAGCGGAAAGTGCGATCTGCCGTCTGAAATTAAAGCCCTTACCGGCGGACGAGGCGTGGACGCCGCTATTGACCTGAGCGGCTCCGAATCTGCCCTTAACTGCGCTTTGAAGAGCCTTCGGGCTGCCGGTCGCATGGTCTGTGTTGGCCTACCTACCAAGCCCGTGACGTTCCAGGACATGACCGACGACCTGATCTACCGGGAGATCGTGCTCACCGGTGTGTCGGGCCGTAAGATCTGGGAGACCTGGAACGATTTCTTCAAGGTCCTGAAGGGACCCTATTTCAAGCTGGACAAAGTCATCGGCGGACGGTTCCCCATGAAAGACTTCGAAACCGCCCTGGAACGGATCCGCGGCGGCGTGCCCGGCAAGATGATCCTCTATCCCTAAAGTCCGTAAATAAAAGGACTCAAGCCGGCGGCCGCACCGGCGGTCAGGCTGAGGGGAAAGTCCCCTGAAAAGGGCTTTTCTCGGGCTACTGGGACTCGTGGCGGGAGAGGAGGGGCCATGAAGCTAAAAATCTTTCAGGAGCGGCCCACAGGCGGCTGCGGCTGAGCCACTATCCGCTATTCCCAGGAGGACCGGAGAGGCGCTCCCGGGGCGGACGGCCGCAGGGCGGTCGGTAATTTGGCGAAGCGAATACGGCAGGAGTATGGCGACAGGCTGTCGCTGGACTTTTACGACCCGCGATGTCTCTTCTGGGCGCTGGATCTTTTCCGCTACGGCATTCGCGGCGGAGAGGTGACTTGGGTCCTGGGGAGCCGGGTGATATCTCGGGGGATCCCTTCTTGGGAGGAATTGAGAGACGCCATAGAGAGGACACTCTGGCGCAGCAGTAGCTGAGCCCTTGGCGGCGCCCTAATCTCGCGAAAGGAGGGCCTTCATGAAGCTTCGTATCTTTCAGGCTCGGGCCATGACCGGCGGGGGATGAGTGAACGTCAGCTATCCTCTGGTCACCCCTGGGGAGGCCGATCGCGTGGCGGTCGGAAAACTGTTAAAGCGCCTGTATCAGCAATACAGCGGTCGGCTGACGCTGGACTTCTGCAATCCCAGAAGCATAGTGTGGATTTTCCACATATATCGGTACCGAATCGACTGCCGGAAGATGACCTGGATTCTGGGCGATCAGGTGATCTATCGGGGCATCCCCTCCTGGGATGAGCTTAGGGATGCCATAGATGAGGCCCTGCGGAGCCAGAAGTGCGCCGGCTCTTGAGCGATTGGGCGGACTTTTGGCCGCCTGTGGTCTTCCAGCCGGGGCTGGGATAGGCTAAAATACTGCGATATATGCCCTAGACGCCCGCTTCTGCCGGCCATAGTGGATTAAAAAGACCAAAAGGGCCTATAGGCCCCGATGTGAAGGGAGATTTTTACGGTGGGAGCTCATCTCATGTGGGGCGGCTGCGATGCCGTGGAACTGGCGGAGCGCTTCGGCACGCCCCTGTACGTCATGGACGAGGAGGCGCTGCGCTGCCGTTGCCGTCGCCTGAGGGCCGCCGTGGAGGGCCGCCGGGCCCAGGTCTGTTACGGCGGCAAGGCTTTTCTCCCTCTGGCCATGGCCCAACTGGTGGCCCAGGAAGGGCTGGGGCTCGACGTGGTGTCGGCGGGAGAGCTTTTCATCGCTCACAGGGCCGGCTTCCCCATGGACAGGGTTATGCTCCACGGCAACGCCAAGACCCGGGAGGCCCTGGCCATGGCCCTGGAATACGGCGTGGGCCATGTGGTGGTGGACAACGAGGAGGAACTGAGGCTCTTGGACGGCCTGGCTTGGGAGAGGGGCCAGCGCCAGAAAATCCTGATCCGCGTGAGCCCCGGCATAGAGGCCCAGACCCACCGGTTCATCCAGACGGCCCAGAGGGACAGCAAGTTCGGCGTTCCCCTGGACCATCTGGACCGGGCCGTGGCCTGGGCAATGGAATCCCCTTCCTTGGAGATCACGGGTCTTCACGTCCACATAGGCTCCCAGATTCGGGAGACCGGCAGCCACGTCCGGGCCGTGGAGGTCATGACCGAGATCCTGGAGGGCCTGAAAAAACGGCTAGGCTTTGTGGCCACCGAGCTGGACCTGGGCGGCGGCTTCGGCATCCCCAATCTGCCCGGCGACGAGCCGGTGCGGGCCGAGGACTTTATAGAGGCCATGATGGACCGCCTGGAAAGCTGTTGCTGTCAGCTGGGTCTGGCGATGCCCCTGGTCTTTTTCGAGCCCGGCCGCTGGGTGGTGGGCGAGGCCGGCATCACTCTCTATCGGGTCCAGTCCGTCAAGGCGATCCCTGGAGTGCGGACTTACGCCGCCGTGGACGGCGGTATGACCGACAATCCCCGGCCTATGCTCTACCAGGCCGATTACAGCTGCCTCCTGGCTTCGGACCTGGAACGGCCTGGGCGGCGCAGCTACGCCATCGCCGGCCCCTGTTGTGAGTCCGGCGACGTGATGGCCTACGATCTGGAACTGCCGCCCCTGGAGTCCGGGGACCTCTTGGCGGTGCTCCAGACAGGGGCCTACAATTTCTCCATGTTCAACGGCTACAACGGCACCCGCCGCCCGGCGGTGATCTTCGCCCGCGGAGGCAAAGCCCGGGAAGTGGTGCAGCGCCAGAGCTTTGAGGATCTCCTGCGGGGCCAGCGGTCCCTGGACGATTGAGACAAGAGCCACCGGCGCAAAAAAAAGGGCGCTCCTTCGCTGATACAGGAAGGAGCGCCCCTTTTGTTATGGCCTAAAGAGCCGAATTTGCCAGGAATGGGCAGGGCCGGTCAGCGTCCGGCGGAGATGGTTTCGGCCCTCTCGGGTATCTGGGACATGCGGTTCAGGGCGTTCACGTAGGCCTTGATGCTGGCCTCCACGATGTCGGTACTGGAGGCTCGGCCGTAGACCACCCGGTCGCCCATCTGGAGGCTCACCGTGGCCTGGCCCAGGGCGTCGGAACGCTCTGTCAGGGCAGTGATCTGATAGCTCCGCAGGGTGGGCTCGAAGCCGATTATCCGCCGTATGGCGGCATAGGAAGCGTCGATGGGGCCGTTGCCGGTGGCCGCGTCGGTCCTCTCCTGGCCCTGTTCCATCAGGGTCAGCGAGGCCGTGGCGTGGTCCGCCGTGGACTGGACAGCGAAACTGCGGATCTCCCATTGGGGCCCTTCGGCGGGCACCGAGAGGATTTCGTCGGCCACCAGGGCTTCCAGATCGAAGCGGGAGATCTTTTCCTTCCGGTCGCAGAGGTCCTTAAAGGCCTTGAAGGCACGCTCCATCTGCTGTTCCTCCAGGTTGTAGCCCATGGCTTGGAGCTCCATGGCCAGGGCGTGTTTGCCCGAGTGCTTGCCCAGCACGATCTTGCTGTCGGGGGCGCCGATGTCCTTGGGGTCCATGATCTCGTAGGTCTCGCGCTTGCAGAGCACGCCGTGCTGATGGATTCCCGACTCGTGGGCAAAGGCGTTGTCTCCCACGATGGCCTTGTTGGGCGGCACTGCTATGCCGGTGAGCCGCGACACCAGGCGGCTGGTGTCGTAGATCTTGGTGCTGTCCAGGGCCGTGTCCAGGTTGTAGAGGTCTTTGCGGGTCCGCAGGGCCATGACGAATTCCTCCAGCGAGGCGTTTCCGGCTCGCTCGCCCAGGCCGTTGACGGTGCACTCTACCTGCCGGGCCCCCGCCTGAACGGCGGCCAGCGAGTTGGCCACCGCCACGCCCAGGTCGTTGTGGACGTGGACTGACCACCGGGCCTTGGAGGCTCCGTCGGTGCCTTCCATGACCTTTTTCACGAATTGGGCGAACTCCTGGGGCATGGCGTATCCCACCGTGTCGGGGATGTTGATGGTGGTGGCTCCGGCGGCGATGGCCTCCGAGAAGATCTCCATCAAAAACTGGGGGTCCGACCGGCTGGCGTCTTCGGCGGAGAACTCCACGTCGGGCACCAGCGATGCCGCCAGGGCCACGGCGTCCCGAGCCCGGCGAATCACTTCCTGGGGGCTCATCTTAAGCTTATATTCCATGTGGATGGGGCTGGTGGCGATAAAGGTGTGGATCCTGGCGGCACGCCGGCCCTCCAGAGCCTGGGCGGCCCGGCGGATGTCATTTTCTCCGGTCCTGGCCAGGGCGGCAATAACGGGGCCTTCCACCTCGGAGGCTATGGCCCGCACCGCCTGAAAGTCCCCCTCCGAGGCGATGGGGAAGCCGGCTTCGATGATGTCCACTTTCATGGCCGCCAGGTTGTGGGCGATCTGGACTTTTTCCTGGCGGTTCAGGTTGATCCCCACGGCCTGCTCGCCGTCCCGCAGGGTGGTGTCGAAGATGTAAACTCGTTGATCCATTTTATAGGGGCACTCTTTAGGTCTAGGTCCATAGTGGTCGATATTAAAGACTGGCCTTGTCCGCGTCGCTTCAGCGGCCGGTGTTTTCCATCTGAGCGGCCACGTAGTTCACCAGTCCGCCGGCGGCGATGATCTTCTGCAGCGTCTCGGGGAAGGGCGGCACGGTCCAGCTCCGCCCCTTGGTCTCGTCGGTGATCACTCCCGCCCTGATGTCCACCGAGACTGTATCGCCCTGCTCAATGGCGTCCACCGCCTCTGGACAGACGAAGATCGGAAGGCCCACGTTGATGGAGTTGCGGTAGAAGATCCTGGCGTAGGACTTGGCGATGACGCAGGAGATTCCAGCGCCCTTGATGGCCACCGGGGCGTGTTCGCGGCTGGAGCCGCAGCCGAAGTTATCGCCGCCCACCAGTACGTCGCCGGGGGCTATTTTATTGACGAATTCCGGGTCCCAATCCTCCATGAAGTGCTTGCCCAGCTCGGCTTCATCGCTGGTCACCAGATAGCGGGCCGGCACGATCAGGTCCGTATCGATATGGTCTCCGAAAACCCAAACCTTTCCCTTTATAGTGTTCATCCTTTTGCTCCTTTGTCGGTAAATAATAGTTGTTTAAGATCGCGGCGCTTTTCAGCTTTCGCTGGAAGGGTCGGCGATGCGGCCCCTGATGGCGCTCAGCGCCACAGTGCGGGGGCTGGCCAGATAGACTTCGCTGGCGGCGTGGCCCATGCGGCCCACGAAATTGCGGTTGCTGGTGGATACGCAGCGCTCGCCGGGGGCCAGGATGCCGCAGTGGCCGCCCAGGCAGGGACCGCAGGTGGGCGTGCAGATCACGGCGCCGGCGTCGGCGAAGATCTTCAGATAGCCCCGCTCCATGGCGGCCTCGTAGACTTCGTAGCTGGCGGGAATGACGATGCAGCGCACGTCGGGATGGACCTTCTGGTCCCGGAACACCTCGGCGGCGGCGGCGAGGTCGCTGAGCCGTCCGTTGGTGCAGGATCCGATAAAGGCCTGGTCGATGGTCACATCCTTGAAGGACGAGGCGTCGGACACATTGTCTGGCGAATGGGGAGCCGCCACCAGGGGCTTGAGCTTGGACACGTCGATAGTCACCGTCCGGACGTAACGGCAGCCCTTGTCAGGATAGCGGGGCGTGAACTCCCGGGCGGCCCGTGGCGTCACGTAGTCCATCAAGGTCTGGTCGGGCTCGAAAATCCCCGTCTTGGCGCCGCACTCCACGGCCATGTTGGCCACCGTCAGGCGATCGTCCATGCTGAACTGGCTCAGGGCTTCGCCGCCGAACTCCAGGGCCATGTAGCGGGCCCCCTGGACGGAAATCTCCTTGAGCAGCGCCAGGATCAGGTCCTTGCCGGAGATGTATTCGGGCCGATCACCCAGGAAGTTCACCCGAATGGTCTCGGGCACCATGAGCCAGGTGCGGCCCCGAGCCCAGATGGCGCCCAGGTCGGTGCTGCCCATGCCGGTGGCCAGGGCGCCCATGGCGCCGCCGGTGCAGGTGTGGCTGTCGGCGCCGGTGATGATCTCTCCGGGCAGGATCAGGCCCTTTTCGGGCAGCATGGCGTGTTCCACGCCGACGCGCCCCACCTCCCAGTAGAGCATTCCCTGGGCCTTGGCGAACTCACGGCCCTTTTTGGCCTGGATGGCCGAGGCGATGTCCTTGTTTGGCGTAAAGTGATCGGGAATTACGGCGCAGCGCTTCACGTCGAAGACCTTATTGGCCTTCATGAGCTTCATGGCGTCGATGGCCGACGGCGTTGTGATGTCGTTGGCAAAGGCGAAATCCACCGAGACGTCGCAGATAGCCCCTTCGGTGACGGGATCGCCGGTATGGGCGGCGATGATGTTGGCAACCATGGTACGAGGTGAAGACACGAAAAAGACCCCTCTCTTAGGATGTGTAGAATGTGGAATCCAACTTGAGGATCCCGAGAGGGTCGACGGCTTTTGGGCATCGGTGCCCTTGGCGCACTGGAGAGCAGAGGCCATGAAAAAAGCCGGGATCCTCCACGGGATCCCGGCTGACTGATCGGACAAGGGGGAGCTGAACTCTCTAAGCCCAGACACCACAAGACCGACTCCGGCAGGAACCCGCAGTCGTGGATAGAGCTAGAGCTAGGACGAAAAGTTTTCTGCGCTGCTGCGCCATGACAGGGGCCTCCTTTCGGGTCGGTCAATTTTATATCACTATAATGGCTCTTTTCAGAATCGTCAAGCCCCTAAAAGGGGCGGGCGAAAAAATTTTGGGGGCGAAATTTCCCCCTTCGCTTCTGAAAAGTCCCTTTGGCCCTTAGGAGGGATAAAAGGGATAAAAAAGGACCGCCGGGGACCGGCAGTCCTTTGAGTAGGGCTTTTTAGACCGAAGGGGCCTCTTTCATTCGGTTACTCCTGACTTTGAGCAGTGCCATGACGCAACAGAAGGAGATCACCGACAGGGCGCAGGCCATCAAGAAGGCCATGGAGTAGTCGCCGCCGTGGCTCAACCGCACCGCCGACTGGGGCCCCACCAGGCCGGCGAAGCCAAAGGCAGCGTACATGACACCGTAGTTCTCGGTGACGTGCTTGGCGCCGAAGAGGTCCGCCGTGATGGGTGTGATGGTGCTGCCAAAGCCGCCGTAGCAGAGGGCCGTCAGGGCCATGCAGGCCACCGTGACGGTCTCGGAGGGCGAGGTGGACAGAATCCCCATGGTGGCCGCAGGCAGGCCGGTGATAATGGCCAGGGTCACGTACTTATCGGAATAATCCGTCACAGTCCCCCAGAGGAACCGGCCCAACATGCTCATCAGAGACATCAAGGAGACGTATCCCGCGGCTCTGGTGGCCGTCATGGCAAAGCCCTCCTGGAGCATGGGCGACACCTGGCTGATGACCATCATGCCGGAGGTGCAGCCGAAGGCGAAGGCCGTCAGAGCCAGGTAGAACAGGGCCGTTTTCACCATCTGACCCCGGTTCAGGTCGGGGAAAAGAGATAGGGCGGCCTTTTTCCCGGGCGCGGCCTTGATGCCGGCCATCTTGTACTCGATGTAACCCTCGGGAACGGGCTGGATCAACAGCCCCACGGGGATGATCACCGCCAGGATCACAATTCCGGCGCACCAGAGGGCCACCGTCAAGTTCTGTCTGGCGATGATCTGGGCAAGCAGAGGCGACCAGATGATAGCGGCGCCGCCGTAGACTCCAGCGATGAGGCCCGACACCACGCCCCTTTTATCGGGGAAGAGGCTCGCCATATAGCCCATAATGGTGGGGTAGATAAAACCGCTGCCCACGCCGGTGCCGAGGCCAAAGGCCAGATAGAACAGGGCCATGCTGGAGGTCTGGCCCGAGACGATATGGCCCAGTCCGAACATTAGAGTGCCCAGCAGAATAGTCTTCTTGACGCCCAGTTTCTTGGTGAAGGATCCGAAAATGGAGGGGCTCATGGTGGAAGAGACCACCGTCAAGGTGTAGCAGAGCACCACTGTGGCCCTCACGGCATCGCCGCCGAGCTGCTGCACGAAAGGAGCCTGGAGCACCGACCAGGTGTAGGCCAGGCCCACCACAAAAGCGCCTAGCACACAGGCGGCCAGGTAGACCTTCCGCCGCTGGTCCAGAGCCTCAAACTGCTGAACCTTTTGGTCCCTGAGATCACTCATCGCTGGAATCCTCCCTGTCGAATTGATCGATGATCTTAGTCATCTGGATGATCCTGCTGCTGCGCTTTTGGTTATAGGCCGCCAGATCGCCCCACTGGAGCATACCCTGGCCAGCCTTGGCGCCGGTCTTGCCCTCGGCCACCAGCTTCTCGCCCAGGGAAATCTTTTCGGGATCGTTGCACAGCGTGGGCAATATGCCTCGGGCCACCGAGACAGTCAAGTTCAGCCCCACGAAATCCCACAGAGCCAGGGGCCCCTCAAAGCTGAAGCGCACGCCGTTGGAGTAGCGGACGGCCTTTTCTGCGTCTTCGGCGCTGATCCAGCCCTGCTCTACCATGTAGTAGATCTCCCGGCAGAGCACCGTGGCCAGGCGGTTCACTATGAATCCAGGGACGAAATGGTTCAGGATGGCCGGCTTTTTGTCCACCGATTCGAGCAGATCCCGGACGATGAAAGCCGTCTCGTCGGAAGTCTCGGGGCCCTTGACCACTTCCACCAGCTTCATCAGATGAGGAGGATTGAACCAATGGGCCACGATCAGCCTCTGGGGATTGGTCACCACGTCCTTGCAGACCGAGAAAATATCCATGCCCGAGGTGTTGCTGGCCAGGATAGCGTCTGGGCGGCAGCAGCTGTTCAGCATGGCGTAGAACTGGCGTTTCACTTCGGGATCTTCGAAGATTGATTCGAAAACAATATCCAATTCTTGGCCGATCTGGGGTATCTCGTCGTTGGTGATGTAGTGCAGATTGGCCGCCACGGCGGCCCGGTAGTCCTCAGTGGCCAGGCCCTCACGGATCAGGCCGTCGATGGCCTCCTGAAGGCGCACCTTGGCACCGGCCATGGAAGTCCCTTCCTTGCGGTGCGACAGGTAGACCTTGTGGCCTGCGGCGGCGAAGACCTGGGCGATACTGGTCCCCATGGTGCCCGATCCGGCGACCAAAATCTCGAATTTCCTTAGGTCCTTCATAGCGATTCCTCCTCAGTTAAATCCTGGATCCCTTCCGGAATCCAATAGAAAAACTTGTGATTGAGCCTTTTATCACAAGTTCTCCACGCAGGCAATTATATTGATTACAGAATACCCCGTCAAGACATACCCGTTTAAAGAAGCGAAATTTTGGTTAAGAGAATGTTCAGATATAATATAACGGCGAAGAATTTTGAAAAAGCTCTCTTATTGCCTGGGAGAGTGGGTTTTGAAGACAAAAAAATCCCGGCAACGAGAGCATAGCTCTCGTTGCCGGGTAAGTTGGCACAAGCAGGATCAGTCGTATTTTCCCCAGAATCCCTCGGGGATTTCCTGGCTGATCTCGTAGCTGGAGCCCTCCAAGGGGTCGCCGCCGGTGTATTTGACCCAGCCGGGAAAAGCCGCCATAGGCATCTGGCCGCCGGTGGCCTCCATGTGGGCGTAAAGGGGGCCCGAAGGATAGACGCCGGTGGAGCGCCATTGATCCAGCCAAGTCAGGTAGTCCATCGCTATGCCCGCGCCGTGAGTGACGCCAGGCATTAGGTAGAACCGGCAGAAGGAATCGACGGTCTCCTGACCGTATTTGTCCACATACCCCCGGTACTGTTGGATCAGCTGCCAGGGACTCATGGACATGTCGTCCCAGCCGCCGAAGAGGATCAGCTTGCCGCCGTGGGCTATGAAGCTGTCGAAGTCGGGCCTGTTGGCGTCGTATTGACGGCTGGCGGCCAACAGCATTTCCCTAAGTTCTTCGGTGGGGTTGAAATAGTCGTGGTCGATCAGCACCCAATTGGGATCTTTAGTGATGAAGTACTTAAATACTCCGTCGGCCCGGTCTCCGTGGTGGACGTTATATCGGGTGTCCAGGGGCTCCCGGGGAACGGGATCGGGCCCCAGGTCCATGAGTCCCCCTTCCAGCGCTGCGTAGCCGTGGTAATTCTTCATGCCGTTGGCCATGGGGTAGTCCAGTTGGAACCCTTCCTCGTAGACCTGGATGGTCTTGAGCTGAGCAGGCGTCAGGTTGTATTTCTCGGTGATCTGTTTCAGAAAGGCGTCCCGGTTCGCCCTGGCTGCATAGACGTTGCTGACGATGCCGTCTTTGATGCCGTCCAGCTCGTCGTAGAGGGCTATGGCGTCGTCGCTGATGGCCTGGACCGTGGCCTCGTCGATGAAACCGTCGGAATGGGGGTAATTCCCGGCGTCATAGCTCTCGTAGACCGTTTGGGAGAGGATAGCGCCCCAGAGCCGCACCAGAACGAAATTCGACGCAGGCTCGGAGCAGAACACGCCGTCGTAGTATTGGCCGTAGGTGGTAGCGCATTCCAGGGCTTCTCTCCCACCGGTGGAACTGCCGGCGAAGTAGTTGAAGACCGGTAACTGTCCGTAGAAGGCTTCTGCAAGCCAACGGACTGCGAAATGGGCTTTGATCAGGTGAAGCCGGCCGTAATTGGCCAGGGACTCGGCGTTGGCGGCGAAGGAGGCGTCCATGGAATTCTCCGATTGGTGTCCCGAGTCGTCGCCGTAGACCAGATAACCGCTGTCGATAGGCGGCTTGTGGCCCATCGATGCGGCCCCTTTTATCTTGGGTATGGAACCGTTGTTGGCGCCGCCTCCGAATTGGACCGTGCGGCCGTTCCACCGGAGGGGCAGCAGAGCCTGCCATTCGATATTGGGCGCTTCGGGGTCTACTGGTCTGATGATGCCCGATACCTTCACGTACTGGACCTTTGGATCGGTGGCTGACGTCTCCAGCTCGGCGGCGGTTATCTCTCCTCCGCCGGTGGCTTCGGTGAAATATTCCGCCGGGATCTGAAGGCCCGGCAGATCGTGGGCCTGGAGCTTGGGCTCGATGGAAGTCTCCGCCGCGGTGGGGATGCTTTGGGCAACCGCTGAGGCCGTAACTACTAAAGCTATTGCCAGGGCCAGGCAAAGTTTTCTGACAGAGCCCATCATTGCTCTGCCTCCTGGACTTGGAAATGGATCTCAGGGCGGACCAGGGGACCGGAGTTGACGTTCACTGACCGGGTCATGGAGACGGTGTTGCCGTTGTCGGAGAAGGCCAGTTCTACCCAGTCAACGAAGGCCATGGCAGGATATCGCCAGGTCAATTTGAGATGGCTGTCATCGGTCCACTGAGCGTAGGCCCAGTAGCCTTCCTGGGGATTTTGGTACTGGTGGTGCAGGTAGTTGCCAGTCATGGTGGTCACGCCCCGCAGCCATTGACCCACGCCGTTATCGATCCTGTGGGTACCCCTGTGGTCCGTCATGGTGAACTCGATGACTCCAGGTTTCACGGCAAAGCCGATAGTGGTCACCTGATCGTCGTTTTCCGAGGCCTGGTAGGTCTTGCCGTCGATGTGCTCCGCCATGGGAGAATCGGTGATCACGGGATTTTCCAGCAGGCTCAGCGTAGCTCCGCGATGTGCCAGAGAGGCCCTGAGCCCTTCCTCTTCTTCGGCGTTGAGCTCTGTAGCAGACTGCCGGGCTTCGCGGATCGGCTGGATCAAGCAGCGGTTGATGATGCCGTATTCTTCCTCGGTCCTAGAGGTCCCAGCCGTGGCGGCAATGACCATATCCAGGTCGGGGATCAGGATGATGGTCTGCCCGTAAGATCCTCCAGCGGTGTAGTTGCCGTCGCGCCGGTTGGTCCAATGGAAGCCGTAGTCGCCCTGGTCGGGATAGACCGGGTCAAGGCCGATAGCCATGCGGTACCATTCCTCGGTCAGGATCTGATGGCCCTGCCACTGCCCCATGTTCAGATAGAGAGTGCCCACCTTCAGCATGTCTTCGGTGGTGCAGGTTACGCCGCTGCCGCCGGAGCTGATCCCCTCAGGGCTCAAATCCCAGGTGAAGTGCTCCATGCCCAATTGTCCGAAGCCGCTTTGGGTCAACAACTCCTGGGCTGTCATGGCCGTGGCTTTCTGGACCATGGCTGAAACAGCGTAGGAATTGCCGCTGCAGTATTGATAGTGAGTCCCTGGCTCGTAGGGCACCGGTTCGGCGAAGAAGGCCTCTAACCAGCTGGTCTCCAGAGGCCGCCACTCGCTGCCGCTGATCATTCGCCCATGGCCCGACGTCATGGTGAGCAGAGAGCGCAGAGTCATCTTCTGCAGGTTCTCGCTGGGATTCTCGGGAACCAGGTCAGGGAAAGCATCTACCAGACGGTCGTCCAGGTTCAGATCGCCGTTGGTCACCGCCACGCCAGCGGCGGCATTGGTGAAAAGCTTGGTCAGCGAATGGAGAATATGGGGGGTGTCGGGGCCGTAGGGCGTCCAGAAACCTTCGAACACCACCTGGCCGCCATGAGCGACCATGAGGCTGTGCATCTCGATACCCTCTTCTTCCAGGGTGTTCAGCAGATCATGAAAGGGCTGGGCTGGCAGACCTGCCTCGGCCAAGGTGGTCCTGGGAAGCTTCAGGCTTTTGACGGGCTTCTGGTACTGATAGGCGCCAGCTGGCAGTCCCATTGCCAATAGGGCTAAAGCGGCCAAAAGAAGGTTTTTTTTCACAGCTATTCGCTCCTTTCTCAAATAAGACAGCGCCTTAATGAAGGTGAAGCAGGCAAATCATAATTCCGCATCGTCGCCTACTGCTAAGGCTAGGATCTTATTTCAATTAGAGCACGCTCAGAAAAAAAGTCAATTGTCATTTTTTTGTGAAAAATGTCTTGTGTGAAAATTATAGGTTCAAGAAACCACCGGTCAACAAACTCCTATCGATCAGTTGCCGGCGCTGGTAGGGGGCAAAGCGTCTTTGCCGCTGGTATGCACAAAAGGGCATACTCAGAAGCCGTTTTAGGGCGCACTACACACCGCTGAAATCCATTGTTCGTCCTGCGCGAGCGCATTGTATGAGTTCACGCTGGCAAAGAGCACGTGAAATCGGTTCATGTTTTTGGCTATGCCCTGGCAGGCCACTTTGGCGTAGCCAAACGGCCTTTTCACGATCAGGACAAGGTATCCCACTTTGCTCCTGACCGAGGACTTCCGTCTCTCGATCTCCCTGTTCCAGTGGATGGCTTTGTAGCTGTGACGGCTCTTGATGCTCGACGGTCTTACGTTGGTCCTGAACTCGATTTTTTGGTGGTTCCCTAGAAGGACAATTATTGCACTTCAGGCCTTGGCCGACTCGGCCCAGGCCTGAAGCAGCAGGGAAAAAGACATGGCTCCTGGGTCCAGGTGGCCCAAGGAGGCCTCTTTTAACTGCCTGGCCCGGCCGAACTTGGCCACGTAATCCCGGGTCCGCGAGACACCTGCCTTGGCGGCCTCTGATGCGACAGACAAAAGGGCCGCTGGCGACTCAGAAGGGCAATTTTTCAGGGCTTCCACCGCCGGGATAAGGGCGTCCATCATGGTCTTGTCGCCGGTCTTGGCCGCTGAAATGGCCTGGAGGGAATCCAGACCGCCGCGAAACGCTTTCCGAAGGTCCGAGCAGTCCATGTTCCTTTGATCGTCCAGCACTTCGGCCATGCCCTTGAGAAAGGAGCCCCACAGGGGGCCCGCGGAGCCTCCAGCCAGGCCCAGGGCCTGCCAGCTTAATTCATCGAAGAGCTCCTTCAACGGACCGGTGGGGTCCCACTTCTGGGCTACCTCCTCCATCCGTCCTGCGATCATGGCGATCACTATGCCATGATCGCCGTCGCCTGTCTCGGCGTCCAGCTCCGAGAGCATAACCGCCTGGCTTTTCAGGACCTCTGCGGCGTGCAAAACCATCCGCCGCCAATCGCTGCCACTTAGCTCCATTGTCAGACCTCCTCCCAAAATGGCTACTCTCTATCCTAACATTCCATCGCCAGGGCGGTCAATTTGGCCTATACGCCGGGCCCTAGGCGCTCCTCCCGGCAGCGCCGCAGCAGCTCCATCTCCTGGCTATACCCAGAGAGCTCGTTGGGCGTCTCGAGGTAAAAGGGCAGATCCCGCAGCAAGGGATGGCAGACCAGCTTTACCAGGGCCTCTAGACCCAGCTGGCCCTGGCCGATCTTAGCGTGACGGTCTCTGTGGCTGCCCAGGGCTGAGAGGCTGTCGTTGAGGTGGATAGCCTTCAATTTAGAGAGGCTGATGACTTGATCGAACTGGTCCAGCACGCCGTCCAGACCGCCGGCGATATCGTAGCCGGCGGCGAAGAGGTGGCAACTGTCCAGACAGACCCCTAACCGCTCTGGGAGATTCACTCCGTCCATTATGGCCCGCAGCTCCTGGAAGGACCGGCCCAGTTCGGTGCCCTGGCCTGCCATGGTCTCCAGCAGCACCGTGGTGGTCTCGGCCAGAGGCAGAAGATTGTTCAGGGCCTCCTGGATCTGGACTATTCCCTGTTCTACACCTTGGCCGCCGTGGGAGCCAGGATGGAAGTTGTACATATTGCCCGGGAAGAAGCGCTCCATCTTGGCCAAGTCTTCGGACATGATGCGCTGAGCCAGTTCCCGCACCGGCGCCTTGGTGGAGCAGCAGTTCAACGTGTAGGGGCCATGGCACAGCAAGGGGCCCATAGCGTGGTCCTCCATCAGAGCCAGGAAATCGGCGGCGTCCTGAGGATCCAGCGTCTTGGAAGCCAGGCCTCGGGGATTGCGAGAGAAAAACTGCATCGTCTGGGCTCCCACTGAAAGGGCCTGCTGGCCCATTTTGCGGAATCCTCTGGCGATGGACAGGTGACAGCCGATAGTGAACATCAAAGGCCTCCGTCTATGAAATCTCTCGCCTATTATAGGTCCAGTGGCGCAAGGTAGTACAGGACCGCAGGCCTGGCAATCCCACGAAAAGACCCCTTGGAGAGTTTCTCCAAGGGGCTATTGAAGGAGGTCTTTTGCAACCTTTCGCAGCATTATAAAATATAAAGGCAAGCGGGGTCAGGCTCCTTTTCCTAACCCCGCTTGCCGCAAATCCAAAAGCCGAATCCAAAAGATCCAGCACTTTACGTCATAAAATTATGGTGGGCCGCAGAAGATTCGAACTTCTGACCTCTCGGTTATCAGCCGAGTGCTCTAGCCGACTGAGCTAGCGGCCCTTGATGCCATGACATACGTCATTATACCACAAATTTATATTTCGTGAAGTCCCTGAGGCGAAATTTTGTAAAAAATAATGTCGGTTTGTCGGGTGCATGTTACGCCGAGGCATTCAGAGCCAGAGAGAGAACTACACGAAGGGCTTCTGGTCAAGAGGAGCCATTGGGAAATTGTTATATTTACGATTATGAACAGCCAGTTGCTTTGAAAATAGGTAGCGTCTATTGAGTTCGTAAAAGAGAAATAGAAGAGTCATCGAGGTTCCGCTAGGAAGAACGTGAGCAGGCATCCAAAAGGAGGGACCCCGATGACTCAAGTAAGGAAGAAATAGGCAATGATTTTAGCTGTTTTGGGCATTTTGATGATCGTAACC
>CAZNRB010000024.1:0-20189 GCA_964575405.1 uncultured Synergistaceae bacterium
AAAAGTCCCGGCTTTCGCTGGTCAAGATCCTGATGAAGAGCTCCAACTTCCTGGTCCTGGACGAGCCCACGAACCACCTGGACATGGTCACCCGGGAGCTCTTCCAGGAGGCGCTGCTGAACTACGACGGCACCCTGCTGGTGGTGTCCCACGACCGGTTTTTCCTGAACCAGCTGGCCCACAGGGTCCTGGAGATCCGCGACGGCCGGCTCTACGACTACGCCGGAAACTACAGCCGCTTCATCGAACAGCGCCAGAGACAGCTCGAGTCCGCCGGAGTTCCGGAATCCCCAAAGGCCGCTCCTGCACCACCCCAGAGCCTTCGGGACCGGCGACGCCAGGAGGGCCAGCGGCGCAACGAGATCTACCGCAAGAAAAAGCCCTACCTGGAGGAATGCGCCCGCCTGGAGGCCCAGATCGGCGAGCTGGAAGGCCGCAAGGCCCAGCTGGAAGAGCAGCTCTGTGACCCCGAAGTGCTGGCCAATTCCGACCAGGTCCAGGAGCTTATGAAGCAGCTGGCCCCTCTGGCGCCGGCTCTGGACGATGCCATGGAGCGCTGGGAGGAGGCCATGGCCGCCCTGGAGGTCATCGACAGGGAAAGCGAAAAAGAGGGCCATGAATAGAGCCAGAAATCAAGAGAGAATCGCCTCAGAGGCGGCAAGATATTGAGACAGTTGAGACATAAAGGAGAAAGCCATGAAAGAAGCTGCAAAGGGTTCCAAAGTCCGAGTCCATTACACAGGCACCTTGCGGGATGGCACGGTCTTCGATTCTTCCAAGCTGAACAACCGGCCGCCGCTGGAGTTCACCGTCGGAGCCGGTCAGATGATACCCGGCTTCGACAAGGGAGTGGAGGGCATGGCCATCGGCGAGACCAGGATCCTGACTCTGCCGCCAGAGGAGGCCTACGGGCCCCGCCGGGAGGAGATGACCCTGGAGATCACCAAAGACCGGCTGCCGAAGGGCTACGCACCCACTGTAGGGGACCAGCTCCAGATGGGACCCCATCAGGTGCGGGTGACGGAGGTCCGGGAAGGGGCCGTGGTGGTGGACGCCAACCACCCCCTGGCGGGAAAGGAATTGATCTTCGAGGTCACCTTGAAAGAGGTGCTGGACTAGCCCCCTGAGGACAAAAACGATAGGATAAAACGATAAAAAGAGGTGAAGTGCCGTGAAAATCGTCATCGCGGGAATGGGCGGCATCGGCGGTCTCTTGGGCGCCAAGCTGGCCCAGGTGGCCCCTGAAGTGGTCTTCTACTGCCGGGGCAAAACTCTGGAGGCCATCAAGTCCCGGGGCCTGGAGCTCCGGAGCCCCTCGGGAACGGCGGTGGTCCGTCCGGCTCTGGCCACCGGCAGCCCCCAGGAGATCGGCCCTGCCGACGTGGTGTTTTTCGCCGTGAAAAACTACGGCCTGGCCCAGGTGGCCCAGGAGCTGGCTCCCCTGATTAAGCCCGGCACGGCGCTGATCCCACTGGAAAACGGCGTCAGCGCCCCCGAGGAGCTGGCCCAGCTGCTGCCCCAGGCCGAGGTCCTGGGCGGCTGCATCTACGTGTCCAGCTTCATCGTAGAGCCGGGGGTGGTCCAACAGGCCAGCCCCCTCTGCCGGATCCTCTTCGGCGATCCCAAGCTGAGCCAGGACGATAACGAAGAGCGCTACGGCGCCCTGAGGGATCTGCTGGCCTCGGCGGGCATCGAAACCCAGCTCACCGCCCAGATCCAAAGGGCCCAGTGGGACAAGTTCCTGATGATCTCGGTGATGGCCACCGTGACGGCCTATTTCGAGGCCACCTGCGGCGAGGTCCTGGCCAATGCCCAGGCCATGGCCATGGTCTACAGCCTGGCCGACGAGCTGGCCGCCGTGGCCCGGGCCAAGGCCGTGATGGTGACCGAAAACCCAAGGGACTTCCTGGCGGCTTCCTTCCGGTCCTTCCCGCCGGAGACCAAGACGTCGATGCAGCGGGATTTCGAGGCCGGCGGCGCCACGGAACTGGAATCCCTTACGGGCTACATCTGCCGGGAAGGCCAGCGGCTGGGAGTGGCCACCGAGACCTACCACCGGGCCTACAGGGCCTTGAAAGAGCGAATCCAATAGGAGCACAACAGGGCCCCCGAGATCGGCAGCATGCCGCCTTCGGGGGCCTTTGTTTTGCACCCTGGCTAGGCCCTTTTTCGTTGTAGTTCTGCGGCTTCCACCAGGTGGCGCAGCATCAGGGCGTTGGTCAAGGGCCCCACGCCGCCGGGCACCGGCGTAATCATGGAGGCCTTCTCCAGGAGGCCCTGAAAATCGCAGTCCCCCACCAGGCCTTCGGGAGTGCTGTTGATGCCCACGTCCACCACCACTGCTCCGGGAGCTACCATGGAGGCAGTGACGAACTTAGGCCGGCCTATGGCGGCCACCACGATGCCGCTTTGGCGCAGCACCCCTGCCAGGTCCTTGGTGCGGCTGTGGCACACCGTCACGGTGCAGTGCTGCTCCAGGAGTAGCAGCGCCGCCGTCTTCCCCACGGTGACGCTGCGGCCCACCACGGCGGCACGCCGGCCGGCCAGGTCCACCTTCCAGGCCTTGAGGAGCTCCAGCACCGCCTCGGCCGTGCAGGGGATAAAGCCAGGACGGCCCCCCAACAGGCGGCCCAGATTGGCCCATGTCACGCCGTCCACGTCCTTGGCTGGGTCGATGGCCCCCTGGATCTCCTGGGCCTGGAGTCCCGGGGGGAGGGGCATTTCCACCATCAGGCCGTCCACTGATCCGTCGGCGCTGAGGCCCTTCACCAGCTCCAGCACTTCCTGCTGGGAGCTGCTCCCGGCCAGGCGGTGAAGGGAAAAATCGATTCCCAGGGACCGGCAATGCTTCTCCTTTTGCTGAGCGTAGACCACCGAAGCCCCGTCGTCGCCAACCAGCACCACCGCCAGATGGGGCGGCCTGCCTGTCGATGCCAGGGCCTCGATCCTGGGCTTTAGGGATTCTTTGACCGCCGCAGCGGCGCTGCGGCCTTCCATGATTTGGGCAGTCACTTTTGGACCTCCTTTTTCTGAACCTCCTGGCCTCGCCTAGGGGACTTCCATTATACATATACAGGCCTACAGGATAAAATTCGCTGGAATTTGCCCCTTTATTCCTGGAGATCTTTCATATATTATGGCGAAACAGCGCCGGCCCTCCGAAGACCCTCTGGGCCTCGCCGGGGATGGGGCTGCAGAGCCTTGAAGTCTTTAGTGTCGTAAAAAAGGAGTAGATCCATGAAGCTGGTCTTGCAAAATACCTCGGGGACCCGGAAGCTGTCAATTCTGGCCCTGCTGGTGGCTCTAGACGTGGTGTTGAGCCGGATGGCCAGCATCCGCATCCCCATTGGCGGCGCCGAGGGGCTGCGGATCGGCTTCGGCCCCCTGCCCATAGTCTTCGCCGGCATGGTCTACGGCCCTTTGGCAGGGGCCATGGTGGGAGCCGTGGGCGATCTGCTGGGCTATTTTATCAACCCCATGGGCGGCTATCTGCCGGTGTTTACCGTCACGGCGGCCCTGCGGGGCCTGATCCCCGGCCTGGCCTGGCAGGCCCTGGGGCGCCGGCTGGCGGCGCTGGAAACAGCTCTGGCCATCGCCCTGTCGGGGCTATGTTCCGCCGTGACGGTGCCGCTGCTGCTACGGCACCTTTTCGGGATCGCACTGATGGCCACCATGCCGGGGGCCCTGCTGAACCAGTGCGTAACCGTCCCCCTTTACACGCTCATATTTTTGAAGATCTGCCGGGCCCTGGCGGGGCGAAACTTTTTCTGAGGCCTCTGACGCCGGGGACTAAACACTTTTGGAGGTGCGTACCATGGCTTTTCCAAGCGACATCGAGATAGCCCAACAGGCCAAGATGAAACCCATCGCCGAGGTGGCTTCCGGGCTGGACATCGGCGAGGAAGATCTAGAGCTCTACGGCCCCTACAAGGCCAAGCTGTCCTACGGCCTTTGGGACAGGATCAAGGACCGGCCCGACGGCAAGCTGATACTGGTCACCGCCATCACCCCCACACCAGCCGGCGAGGGCAAGACCACCACGTCGGTGGGCCTGGTCCAGGCTCTGGCCAAGCTGGGCAAAAGGGCCGTGGTGGCCCTGCGGGAGCCCTCGCTGGGGCCTGTATTCGGCGTCAAGGGCGGCGCCGCTGGCGGAGGCTACAGCCAGGTGGTGCCCATGGAGGACATTAACGTGCATTTCACCGGGGACCTTCACGCCATCACGGCGGCCCACAACCTGCTGGCGGCCATGTTGGACAACTCGATCCAGCAGGGCAACCCCTTGAACATCGACCCCCGACAGGTGGTCTTCAAGCGGGTGCTGGACATGAACGACCGGGCCCTGCGGGACATCGTCATCGGCCTGGGAGGCAAGGGCAACGGCGTGCCCCGCCAGGACGGTTTCGACATCACCGTGGCCTCGGAGATCATGGCCATTTTCTGCCTGGCCATCAGCATCTCCGACCTCAAGGCCCGGCTGAGCAGGATCATCGTGGCCTACAGCTACGATGGCAAAGCCATCACTGCCGGCGACCTGGAGGCCCAGGGTGCCATGGCCATGTTGCTCAAGGACGCACTGAAGCCCAACCTGGTCCAGACGCTGGAGCACGTGCCGGCGCTGGTCCACGGCGGGCCCTTCGCCAACATCGCCCACGGCTGCAACAGCGTCATGGCCACCCGTTACGGCCTAAAGCTGGCCGACTACCTGGTCACCGAGGCGGGCTTTGCCGCCGATCTGGGCGCCGAGAAGTTTCTGGACATCAAGTGCCGCCTGGCAGGGCTGAAACCCAGCGCCGTGGTGATCGTAGCCACCGTGCGGGCATTGAAGATGCACGGCGGCCTGACCAAGGACCAGCTGGGCCAGGAGAACCTGGAGGCCCTGGCCGCCGGAATTCCCAACCTGGAAAAGCACGTCGAGAACATGACCTCCTACGGCCTTCCGGTGGTGGTGGCCATCAACGCTTTCCCCACCGACACCCCCCAGGAGCTGGACTTGATCCGCCAGAAATGCCAGGCCCTGGGCGCCCCTGTGGCCCTCTCGGAGATCTGGGCTAAAGGCGGCCAGGGAGGCCTGGAGATGGCCCAGAAGGTCCTGGAGGCCTGCGAGAAGCCCAACAGCTTCCACTACCTATATGACGCCGCCCTGCCGCCCCAGGAGAAGATCGCCGCCATAGCCCGGGAGATCTACGGCGCCGACGGAGTGGACTTTACGGCCCAGGCCCAGAAAGACCTGCAACGGATCAAGGAGCTGGACAAGGAGGACCTGCTGATCTGCATGGCCAAGACCCAGTCGTCGCTGTCCGACGACCCCGACAAGAAGGGCCGTCCCCGGGGATTCCGGGTCACCGTCCGGGAAGTGAGGCTCTCGGCCGGTGCCGGGTTCCTGGTGGCCGTCACGGGAAGCATCATGACCATGCCGGGACTGCCCAAACGTCCAGCGGCCTGCAACATCGACGTGGACGACCAAGGCCGCGTCACGGGGCTGTTCTAGACCTTGAAAAATAGAGGGTGGACCTTGATAGCACAGCAACAGGACAACGCATGATCATAAAACGAGCCGCCGGTGCCATGGCCGGCGGCTGTTTCTTTATGATGTCCTACCTTGGCGCTGTCAGATCGTCCAGGCCGGGGCTGGCCTGGACCGTTCCTCGCGGCTTCCAGATCCCCCGCCGCGGCGATGGGGCCTTGGAGGCCGCTTGCCAGCGGGCAAGATTGCGCACGGCCCGTTCCAGGCGGCTCGAGGCGGCCTCAGGACAGGGTGAGATCGCCATCCTTCACCCATCCAAGACGGCGCACGCCCCCATGGATGATCGGGGCCAGGATGGCGGGAAGGACGAAGGAGATCATGACCAGCCCCGCCCAGTCGAAGGCGGTGACGGCGGCCTTCGTTCCCCGGGCAACGCCGTCGATCCAGCCCGTGTAGACGCCGATCTGGCCGACCAGACCGCAGGTGCCCATGCCCGAGGCCACGGCGGGACCGTTCATTTCCAGACCAAAGAGGCAGGTCGCTATCGGGCCCGTGATGGCCGAGACCAGGGTGGGAGCAATCCAGACGCGGGGATTGCGGACGATGTTGCCCATCTGCAGCATCGAGGTGCCAATCCCCTGGGCCACAAGGCCGCTCCAGCGGTTTTCCCTAAAGGAGATTACGGCGAAGCCCACCATCTGGGCGCAGCAGCCAGCGAGGGCCGCGCCACCGGCCAGGCCCGTAAGTCCGAGGGCCGCGCATATGGCCGCCGAGGAAATAGGCAGGGTGAGGATCATGCCCATGCACACCGACACGACGATTCCCATGGAAAAGGGGTGGAGCTGGGTGGCCATCATGACGAAGCCTCCGGCCCCCATGGCCAGTTCTCCCAGCGCGGGGGCCCACCAAGCGGAGAGAAACATCCCCGTGCCTATGGTGACGAGGGGAGTGACCAGAATGTCCACCTTGGTCTCCTTGGAGACGAGTTTGCCCACTTCCGCGGCCACGATGGCCACGAACAGGACGGCCAGCGGCCCACCGGCGCCTCCCAGAGCATTGGACGAGAAGCCCACGGTCACTAGGGAGAAAAGGACCAGCGGAGGACAGCCCAGGGCACAGCCTATGGCCACAGCCATGGCGGGGCCGCTCATAGCGGCGGCGAGGCCGCCCACGGTATAGGTCTGACCGCGGAGGGACACCACGTCCAGGGTGAGAAAGGCGAGGCCGAGCTGGGCGCCCAAGGTGTCGAGAATGGTCCCTATGAGCAGCGAGCAGAAAAGCCCCTGGGCCATGGTTGCCATGGCGTCGATGCCGTAGCGGCGCAGACTGGGTTGGACATCCTTGCGGCGCAGAAAGTTCCGAATACGTTCCATGGGATGGGCTCCTTTTCCCTCTGAATTTTGCAGGAGTTTCTATTGAAAATGGCCGGGCGTCACCTTTGGCTTTTCGCTCCTGCTATGCCATCTCGCCGGTATTGCCACGGTGAACATCCTAGCTGTAGCGGCTCAGGTCCAGCTTTTCCTCCTCAGGCCTCCTCGTTTACAGGACCGAAAAGGGAGATGTGGAGATGGTAGGGGAGGAAATCCTGCTCTTTTAGGAAAGTTCCTCCTTTCTGGACGTTTCCGCACGCTCATTCTAGCGGAACCTTAGGTGACTCTTCTATCTCTTTTTGCGAATTCTATTGCAGGCTGCCCAATATTTCCATGAGACTCCAAGGCAGCCTTGAAAGTGCACTGGGAAAACAAATCTTGGAGAGAGATAGAACTGGGACAATGTCCCGTAATTATCAGACAGAGTTCCCCAAACAGCTGGACAGACGTCCCAGTTTTCCTGTACAGAAAGAGTTGCCATGAAGTACGAGCGAGGAAGGACGTCTGGAAATAGGCAAGAAGATCCACCAGGAACTTGTGGCTATGGCAAGGCTGCGGAAGACTACGATATCAGCTGCCACACTGCCAGAAGCTACGCAGCCCTATACCGAAAGTTCCAAGGCATTGAGCCCAAGAGGGCTGATCGGGTCTTTCGGGATCCGGCAAAACACGTTCCCCAGGACCTCAAGAGTGCCAAGGCCTTTGCGGAGAACGTCGCACTGTTCCAGCGATGCCACGCTCTCTACCCATCCCACGGCTATCGTTGGCTCAAGGCCAAGATCAGCTTGGATACCGGCAAGGACCTGTCGGATCCCTACGTCCATAAACGCTGCCGGGCCGCTGGGACTCAAAGCAAAAGCGCCAGGATCAAGCGACGGAGCTACAGAGGGCTGGCAATCCCTATAGGCTTTCCCCAACCTCCTGTTAGCTGACCTTTCTGTTACTGGCCCTCTGCTGTGCCTAGTCAGCGATATGACGGCGTTGAGATACCAGGTCATCTACTACGAGCTGACGCTCTACATGGATCTGTGGAACAGCGAGATCCTGGCCTACGGCCTATCTTATCGCCCCAGCGAGGAGACCGGAGGACCTACTTGGAGGACCTGGAGAAGCCTACGAACCTTCGAGACGATAACTGCTCCTGGGAGAAAGCACTCCACTCCTACCAAGGTTCGGTGTACGCCTAGAAGCCTACAACCAGCGCTTGGTCCTGGCTCGGATAGTTCATTCCATGCCCCGAGCCGGCAAGCTCACCGGCAACGCCGCTTTGGAGGCCATCAACGGCTGGCTCAAAGAAGAGCTCTTCTCCGATTTTCACCTTGTCGGCCGGGAGACCATAGAGTTGGAAATAGAGCGGTACATCAAGTTCTTCAACGAAGAGCACCCGGCCTATGCCCTAGAATATCTGGCGCCTAAGCAACACAAGGGGGAATACATGGAGACAACGATCAATATCTAACCACCACCGCCAAGCGGTCCAAGAAAAGTATTTTCGCTATCTAATTTTCGTTGACTAGGGCAACACCATACTTCTCGGCAAATAGAATCATCAGTTGCCTACGGCGTTCCTTTTGTGTTATCTTGTTCGTGGGGGAAACGGACCTCATAATTGGTTGATAATTGGTTGTTTTGCAGACACTCCTTTACAGCATGGCCGCGCTTCCCGCACTTTGATTCTTCACTTCTTCCCGACAAACTCAAGACAAACCTACTCTTTTCATTTTCTGCTTGTTGAATACTTCGTTCTATACCTCATTGTCACACATGTATGTTAAATCTACAGTCTCTCCCGGGTTCCTTTTTGCTGCCCTGCCCTAGGCCCCTTCTCGGCTCCGGTCAGGTCCGGCAGATCTGGCCGGCGATGCGCACCGTCTCCATGGCGTCGCGGACGTAAAAGTCGGCGTCCACGTACTGGGCCAGGCCGGCGGTGAGCACCGCCCCGCCCACGGCGATCTTTACGGCGCCGCACTCCCGGCGGAGCAGCGCTATGGTGTCCTTCATGCTGGTCACCGTGGTGGTCATGAGAGCGCTGAGGCCTACCAGGGGGGCGCCGTGGTCCTTCACGGCCTGGACCACGGCCTGGGGCGCCACGTCTTTGCCCAGGTCCAGGACCCGGAAATTGTAGTTTTCCAGCAGCACCTTGACGATGTTCTTGCCGATGTCGTGGATGTCCCCCGACACGGTGGCCAGCACGATGGGGCCTCCCTTGGCTAGGCCTTCCCTGGCCGGATCGGCGGCCAAGACCTTCTGGATCTCCTCGAAGGAGGCCTTGGCGGCCTCGGCGGCCTTGATCAGCTGGGGCAGAAAGATCCTCTGGGCCTCGTAGTCCCGCCCCACGGCGTCCAGGGCCGGGACTATGTGGTTTTCCACCACCTTCAGGGGCTCGATCTGACCCAGCAGCTCCTTGGCCAGCTGTTGGGCCTCTTTTTTCAGCCCCCGGGCGATGGCCGACGGCAGGCCGCCGCTAGGGTCTTCAGGAGCAGCCGAGGAGGCTTGGGATGGTCCAGGGCCCTGGGGCACCGGTGAAACGGGGGCCGGCGGCGAGGGAGCGGCGGCGCAGCGATCTATCCAGTCCTGGCCCTCCCGGTCCCTGGCCATGAGGACCCGATAGGCGGCGATCACTTCCTGCATGGCTCCGTCGCCGGGGTTCATTATGGGGGCGTCCAGACCCTGGGCCAGAGCCAGAGCCAGCATGGTGCGGTTCAGGGCCGGCCGCTGGGGCAGGCCGAAGGACACGTTGCTGACTCCAAGAACAGTGCGAAGGCCTAGATCTTCCTTGACCATTCTGAGGGCCTTCAGGGTCTCGGCCACCAGATCCTGCTGGGCCGAGGCCGTCAAGGTCAGGCAGTCGATCAACAGGTCCTCCCGGGGAATTCCCATCTCCAGGGCCCGGTCCAGGATCTTTCGGGCTACGGCGACCCGGGCCTCGGCGGTAGGAGGAATGCCAGACTCGTCCAGGGTCAACCCCAGCACGGCGGCGCCGTATTTCTTGGCGATGGGCAGCACGGCCTGGAGGCTGGACTCCTTGCCATTGACGGAGTTGATCAGGGGCTTGCCGTTGTAAATCCTCACGGCGGCCTCCAGAGCTGCCGGGGCCGAGGAGTCGATCTGCAGCGGCAAGTTCGTGACTGCCTGGATTTCGGTGACGGCCCTTTTCAGCGTGGCCGGTTCGTCGATGTCCGGCAGGCCCACGTTCAGGTCCAGGACCTGGGCGCCCTGGTCCTGCTGGGTCAGGGCCTCCCGGATCAGATAGCCGTAGTCCTGGGACCGCAGGGCCCCCTGGAGGGCCTTTTTGCCGGTGGGGTTCAGCCTCTCGCCGATGACCACCACGTCGTCAAAGGTCACCGCCTGGACGGCGCTGCATATGGCGGTGCGGCGCTTCACCGGCCGGCAGCGGACTCGCCGGTCCGCTATGGCGGCGACGGTCTTCCCGATGTAATCGGGATTGGTACCGCAGCACCCCCCCAGGACGGCGCAGCCTCTTTCGGCGAAGCGGGCCATTTGGGCGGCAAACTGGCCGGCGGTGATGTCGTAGCTCGATACGCCGTCGCGGACCACCGGCAGGCCGGCGTTGGGCTGCACCATCACGGGCAGGGAGCTGATCTCGCAGAGCCGGGCCACGATGGGCTCCAATTGGAGGGGTCCCAGGGAGCAATTGAGGCCCAGGGCGTCCACGGCCAGCCCCTCCAGGGTCAGCACCATCGATTCCAGGGCGGTGCCGAAGAAGGTCCGGCCGTTCTCTTCAAAGCTCATGGTGGCGAAAACCGGCAGGTCGCAGTGGTCCTTCACGGCCAGCACCGAGGCCTTCAGCTCGTAGAGGTCCGTGAAGGTCTCCAGCAGTACGGCGTCGCAGAGGGGCGCTCCGGCCCGGACCTGGACCGCCACGGCGCTGTAGATCTCCTCAAAGGAGGCGTCGCCCAGGGGCTCCAGGATCTTGCCGCTGGGGCCGATGTCCAAGGCCACCATGGTGCCGGGGAATTCCGAGACAGCCTCCCGGGCCGCCTTGGCTCCGGCGCTGACCAGCTCTTCTACCGAATAGCCCGCAGCGGCGGCCTTGAAGGGATTGGCGCCGAATGTGTTGGTGGTAACGAAGTTCGCTCCGGCGGCCAGGTAGCCCCGGTGGATTTCCCGGATCAGCTCGGGCCGGGTCAGGTTCAGCGCCTCGGGGAGCTCCCGGAGCTTCAGCCCCCTGGCCTGGAGCTGGGTTCCCATGGCGCCGTCGAAAAAGAGGATCTCTTCGCCCAGCAGGGGGATTTTCTTGGATTTCGAGTTTTCAGAGACCACAGCGTTCGCCTCCTTTGCGGTATGGGCAGTTCATCACGGCGGCGCATTGGGCACAGTTCCGCCGGCGGTTTTCCTTCTGGCTCGACACGCCGATCAGAGCCGTCACCGATTTCACGGGCGTCAGCATGTTGTGCCTCGTCAAGGTCAGGCCGATGCGCCGGGGGGCGTCCAGAAGCTCCAGCAGCGCCGCCGAGGTCTCCAAGGGCACGTCGCCGTAGCCTGGGCTGAAGCGCATGGTCAAAAACTCCTGGGGCCCCAGTTCCTGGCCTATCTGGATCTCGGCGTGACCGCACACGGCGTCGGCCCAGACGGAGGCGCAGGCGTCCAGGGCCAGGCCTTCGGTCATATCCAGGGCCTGGGCCCTGACGATGGCCCGGTCCACCGCCAGCCCCAGGGTGGAGGCCAGGACGTAACAGCTGCGGCACCGCCGAAAGATCCGGCTCAGGTCCCGGCTCTCGATGGCCAGCCCCTCCAGCGCTATTCCGTCCTGGCGATGTTCCAGTGGGAAGCGGCGCCAGATCTGGCGAACTCCCAGGGCGGCGCCCAGCTTCTCCGAGGCCCGGCGCACCAGCTGCCGCAGTTCCTCGTCGCGGCCCTTGGGCGGGACGGCCATGAACCGCAGGGCGTCGTCCACCATGGCGTCGGTGAAGTTCACGTCAGTCCCTCTTGACCCGCAGGGAATAGAGGATCCCCCGGAGGTTCTCGGCGATTTTCTGGGTCACCGAGGGCTGGTTCATGCTGTAGATGTGGATTCCGTCCACGCCTCGGGCCAGGAGGTCCACGATCTGTTCGGTGGCGTAGGCTATGCCGGCCTCCCGCAGGGCCATGGCGTTGTGACTGTAGGCCCTGACGAAGTTCTGGACCCGCAGGGGCACCGAGGCGCCGCAGAGCCGGACGATCTTGTCGATCTGCTGGGCCGAGGTGATGGGCATCACCCCGGCTATGACCGGTACGGTGATCCCCAGGGCCCGGACCAGGTCGAGAAAGCGGAAGAAAGCGTCGTTGTCGAAGAAAAGCTGGGATATGAGGGCGTCGGCGCCGCAGTCCACTTTTTCCTTCAGGTGCTGCAGGTCCTGGGCCATGCTGTAGGCCTCCAGGTGCTTTTCGGGGTAGCAGGCTGCCAAGATCCGGAAATGGTAGTGCTGTCTGATGTGGCTTATCAGCTCCGAGGCGTGCTTGAAATCCCCCAATTCGGAGGGGTCCTTCAGGTCTCCCCGCAGGGCCAGCAGGTGGCGCACGCCCTTCTGCCAGAGCTCCTGAAGCACCTTGTCCAGCTCTTCCCTGGTGCTGCCCACGCAGGTCAGATGGGCCAGGGCGCAGAGGTCGTAGTGGTTCTGAATGGCGGAAGCGATCTCCACCGTGTTGTCCCGGCTGGACCCACCGGCTCCGTAGGTGACGCTGATCAGGTCCGGCGACAGGCTGGCCAGGGCGTCGATGGTGCCGTAGATACCCGACAGGTCGCTGGTCCCCTTGGGCGGAAAGATCTCAAAGGTAAAGCTTGGCCGGGGCACGTCGAGAAAATCCTTCATCAATCTCACTCCTATCGAAATAGATGGACCCACGAAAAAGGCCGCCTTGCTGCGACAAGGCGGCCCAAAACTCCGGAGATGCGCTTATCGCTGTCAGCAGGACCACCACACCCTTTCGGGCAGGTTGGCGCAGGATCACAGAGCTGACTCTCTCCCCTGGCTCTTGATAAAGGCTGAAATTTTCAGCGAATGATATCACGAGGTGAAAGGGAGCGCAAGGCCCTTTGTCCTTGGCGAGTAAAGATCAGAATAAATCAATCTCTTCGCTCCCTTTTTATGCTGTCATAAATTCCCTTTTGGTCCCTTTTATGGCTCCTTCTTGAGCCATAAAGGACAACAAAAAGCCCGGGAGGCCTTTGGGCTCCTCGGGCAAGTTGAATATAAGCTGGATTAGGGATTAGCGCCCTGGGTGGATTCTCATGTCCCTGGGGGCTTTGAAGGTCACGGAATGGCGCAGCACTCGCTTCTCCCCTGCTGCCAGGTCAAGATCCCAGAACAGGAGCTGGTCCTTGGTGCTGGCCTGGGGCGTGGACTCCACGGAGACCACCAGGTCCTGGTCGCTGCTTTGGGGCAAGGCGTCTTGGACTCGCACCTTCAGGGGCACCCGGTGGCCGTTGACCACCTCGATGGCCCAGTCCCAGGTCCTGGTCTGTTCCGAGCTCAGAAGACCCTGGCGGCCGCTCTGGTTGCTCTGCTGTTTCATGGTAACCGACACGGCGGGGTCCACGCCGAAGAAGATCTCATCGGTCTGGGGGGCCATCTCAAAGATACCGCTGCATATGAACAGGCCGTTGACGAAGAACTGAGCTTGGGCCGGCGGCAGCCAGGGGGCCGCTCCTGGCTCCAGCTGGGCCATCAGGTAGGCCGAGGAGCTCTGGAATGGCTGGGCCAGCCGGAGGAATTGGGCCTTCCAGCTCTGGCGGTTCAGCTCCAGCTGCAGAGGCTCGCCGGACTTCAGGTCCCGCCGACCCAGGTCCCAGATGGCCGCCGCTGCGCCTTCGTGATATTGGGGACCTGCTAGGCCGCCGTTGATGCCCTCGGCAGCCATGGACCGCAGCACTGCCGGAGCATCCTCCAGCCGGCGGATCCACCAGGGCGACAGCCCCTGCGGTGACACGGCGCCGTTGGCGGCTCCGCTGAAGAGGATCACCTGAGCGCCGTCCCAATCGCTGCCGCTCCGCTGGACCACCTGGCTGGTGCGAACCAGCGTGACCTGGCCCTGCTCCGTCTGGGCCTCCAACTGGTAGCCTGCCGTCCAGCCGCAGTTCTCCAGGGAGTAGCTTAAGGTCCCCCGGCGGGTGCCGTTGAGGCCGTAGAGCAGCTGAATTTCCAGCTGGCGCTGCACCGGCGCTTCCTCGGGGGCGGCCTTGGCCAGGGCCTCCTGGGCCAGCCTCAGCTCCTGCTGGGCCCTGCGCTGGCTTTCCTGAGTCTGGTCTAGAAGCTCCGTCAGCCTCTGGAGCTCCTGGGCAGCTCGCTGGCCGATCTGGGCCAGCTCCGAGACCCTGGAGCTGTTAATGGGCGGCGATTTCCAGAACTCGGCCTGGGCCTCCAGGGTCTGGCGCTGGGCCTGGGCCTTGGACAGCCTTTTTTGGGCCTCCTGGACCAGGCCGCGCAGCGCTGCTATACGCGACGACTCCTGGGCCGGACGGGGCAGAGTCTTGACCGACAGGGCCGTGGCCGAGCCGTCTTCCAGGTCAAAGCGCAAGGCGGCCTCGGCGGCTTCCGGAGGCAGGTCTATCACCGCTTTGCCCTCCTGAAAGGTCAGCTCCCAGGTCTCCAGGACCTGGCCTCCTGAAGGGTAAAGGATCACCCTACGGTCTACCGGCGCCTCGCTGGCTGCCGCCGAGCTAGCCCAGAGGGCCGCTGCCGCCGCTATGGCCATGACGCTGCTTTTCATAGTCTCTCCTCCTGGACGCCCGCTTCTGGCGGGCTAAATCTCGCTTAATTGTAGGTCCTAGAGGGGCCACAAAAACCGGCAAAATCGACAGGCCAGGGCTGGTGGAAATCTCCAAAAAACTCCGGCACGGCGGTCCGCCCGGGAAACCTTTCCACCGGCAGGACGAAGTTACCTGAAATTTAGATAAAATTTTTCCATATGGAGCCTGGGGATGATAGATTATAATAAATCCGGAAGGACCTTTAAAAATCTGTGGCAGTCTCTGAAGGCCAGCGTCCCAACAGTTGGAGCGGGTCCGTCGGGCGCCGGGGCATCTTTTAGGGTTTCGCTGTTTTTGGGGAGGTAGAGGAATGAAAGAGATCAAGGGTATTTTTGCGCCTATTGCGACTCCTTTTACCGAATCGGGTGACGTGGACTACGACCACCTTGGGGCCAACCTGGAACGGTGGGGCAAGAGCTCCCTGGCCGGAGTGGTGGTGCTGGGCAGCAACGGCGAGTTCGTGTCGCTGCTGGAGGAGGAAAAAATCGAGCTCATGGCCTTCGTGCGGCGCCATCTGCCGGCTGAAAAGATGATGATCGTGGGCACCGGCTGCGAGTCCAACCGGGCCACCCACCGGCTCAACGAGGCCGCCGCCGAAGCCGGAGCCGACGCCGTGTTGGTGATCACTCCCAGCTATTTCAAGGGCGCCATCAACAACCCCGAGAACATGAAGGCCTACTTCACCGCCGTGGCCGACCGATCGCCCCTGCCGGTGATGCTCTACAACATGCCCGGCAACTCGTCGGTTAACATCCCTGCCGCTGTGACCTGCGCCCTGTCGAAGCACCCCAACATCGTGGGCATCAAGGACAGCAGCGGCAACATCGCCCAGATCGCCGAAGCCGCGGGCTTTTCGGAGCCGGGCTTCACCGTCTTCGCCGGAAGCGGCAGCTTCCTGATGGCCACCTTGGCCCTGGGAGGCATGGGCGGCACCCTGGCGGTGGCCAACATCGCCGCCGGCTTCTGCGTCAAGCTGATGGAGCGGACCCTGGCTGGAGACTACGAGGCCGCCCGGACCATGCAATACCACCTGATCCCCCTGAACAGCGCCGTCACGTCCCGCTTCGGCGTGCCGGGGCTCAAGGCCGCCATGGACTACCTGGGCTACTATGGCGGCCCCCTGCGGCTCCCCTTCCAGCCCCTTAAGGAGGAGCAGAAAAAAGAACTCTACGGCATCATCGACCAGTTCCAGCAGCGCACCGGCTGGAAGCTCTAACCTAGACCCTAAGGAGGCACCAAGATGATCCAGACCGAAAAGCTCGTGATGATCCCCGGCCCCACTCCGGTGGTGCGGTCCATTCAGGACCAGATGGCCCGGCCCACGGTGGCCTTTGGCGACCCCGCCTTCGTGGCCGATTTCAAGTCGGTGATCGACGACCTCCAGGCCCTGTGGAACTGCGACGGCCAGGCCTTCGTGGTGGCCGGATCGGGCACCTTGGCCATGGAGATGGCCCTGAGCAACACCACCAAGAGAGGCGACGCCGTGCTGGTCTGCACCAACGGGGCCTTCGGCGACCGGTTCAAGAAGATGTGCCAGCGCAAGGGCCTGGAACTGGACGTGCTGGAAGCGCCCCACTGGGGCGCCACGGTCACCGCCGGTATGGTGGCCAAAAAGCTGGCTGAGAGACCCTACAGCGCCGTGACGGTGACCCACGTGGAGACCTCCACCGGTGTGGAGGCTCCTATCGCCGAGATCGGCGCCCTCATGGCTCAGCACCCCGATACGATCTACATCGTCGATGCCGTGGCGGCCTCCGCCGGAGCCTGGGAGGACATGAAGGCCATGAACATCGACGTGCTCCTGACCTGTTCCCAAAAGGCCTTCGGCGTGGCCCCGGGCCTGGCCATCCTATGGGCCAGCGCCAAAGCCCTGGAGCGCCGCCTGACTTTGGGCGAGCTGATCCCTGAGGCCTATTGCGATTTCCAGGAGTGGTTGCCCATCATGAAAGACCCGGCCAAATACTGGGGCACACCGCCGGTGAACCTGGTCTGGGCCCTCAAGGAGTCGGTTAGGATCATCAAAGAAGAGGGGCTGAAGGAGCGCTGCGACCGCCACCGCACCGTAGGGGCTCTCTTCGACGCCGCCATGGAGGCCCTGGGCTTTTCCGTGGCCGCCCAAGAGGGCCATCGGGCTCCTACCCTGTCGGTGTACCTCTACCCCCAGGACAAGGCCGTGGACGACGGAGCCTTCCGGGCCGCCGTGGCTGCCGAAGGGGCCCAAGTGGCCAACTGCCTGGGCCAGTTCGCCGGAAAGGGCTTCCGCATGGGCCACATGGGCAACATAGACAAACATCTGATGGTCAGCGCCGTGGCCGCAGTGGAGCGGGCCGCTGTCAAGTCGGGCCTAGGTGCCCCCGGCGCCGCCCTGGCAGTGCTCCAAAAGGGCCTACTGGAGCTTTAGCTATAGCGTAAAACGCCCCCCCTCAGGAACAGAGCTCCCGCAGAGACTGCAAAAAAATATGGGCCGCCTTGGAGAAGAGCTGGTATTTTTTCCAGACGATAAATCCGGGAGCCTCCAGGGGGGGCGCTAGGGGGCGGAAGCGCAGATCCCTGCCCTGGGTGTTGATGAGCTTGTCGTGGCACAGGGCGTATCCAAGGCCCTCGTCCACCAACAGAGAGGCATTGAAAAGCAGGTTGTAGGTGGCCACGATGTGCAGTTCCGATTCTTCCCGCTGGAGCCACCGGCCCAGATAGGCGCTGTCGCCCCTTTGCTGGGGCAGTATCAAGGGCTTGTCCCACAGGTCCTCCGGTCCGATGGCCTCCTTTTCGGCCAGGGGAGAATCGCTGCCCATGAGGACGCCCCAACGGTCCTTGAGGGCCAGGGGGATGGCCTCGTATTTCTGGGGGTCTATCTCCCTAAACAGCAGCCCGAAATCGATGAGCCCCTTATCCAGATATTCCAACACATGCTCCGCATTGCCGCTGGAGATATGGTATCGGATATCTGGATATTTTTTTTGCAGTTTTTTGGCCACCACGGCGAAGAGGCGCACGATCTCGGTCTCCCCAGCGCCGATAAACACGTTGCCGGCCACGGTCCCGTCGGGTTGGGCTATCTCCTTTTCCGCCCGCCTGACCAGGGAGAGGATCTCCTCGGCGCGCTTGCGCAAGACCAGGCCTTCCTCGGTCAAAAGGACTTTGCGGGAGCCCTTCACGCCGCGGATCAAGAGCTGTTTCCCCAACTCCTCCTCCAGGCCTTTGAGCTGTCTGGACAGTGCGGGCTGGGAGATATGCAGAGATTCAGCCGCGGCGGTGATATTTTGTTCCCTTGCCACCGCTAGAAAATACTCCAGTAGCCGTAGTTCCATTTCAATTACCTCCTGCCGGCCAGTGTAATGAAAAATTCCATGATCGTCAATTATGAAAAGCGATAAAGGATAAGTATTTGATATTAAACTCCACCGGCCCTAGACTGGGGACAGCAAGCAAGCAAACCAGCTACGAAAAGAGGTTATTTAAATGGAAGCACAGATGCTCAAAGACAAGGTGGCCATCATCACCGGAGCCAGTTACGGCATGGGGCGGTCCATGGCGGAGCTCTTTGCCGAGGAGGGCGCGGCGGTGGTCATCACCGCCCGGAACCGGGAAAAGCTGGATGAGGTGGTGGGGGCGATCGGCCAAAAGGGCGGAAAGGCCCTGGGCGTGGTGGCCGACGTGTGCTCCACCGAGGACACCAAGAGGGTCTTTGAGATCGCCTTGAAAGAGTTTGGAGACCTGGACATCCTGATCAACAACGCCGGCATCGGCGAACAAAAAACTATCGACGAGACCGACGACGATTGGATGGCCTACGTCATGAACACCAATTTAGGCGGCCCCATGCGCTATATCCGGGAGGCCCTGAAAATTTTCCTGCCCAAAAACGACGGCGTCATCATCAACGTGTCCTCCGTCAACGGCCTCCGGCCCTTCTGCGGCGCCACCTACACCTCCACCAAGGGAGCCCTGAACACTCTGACGAAAAACGTGGCCATGCGCCTGATCGACACGAACATCCGCTGCAACGCCGTGGCGCCCGGGGCCACGGTCACCCCGGCACACTTGGCCAACAGGGCGGGAGAGCAGCCCGGCGGGGCCGAAATGCTGAAGTACAGCGGCCATTTCGTATATTTCCCCGGGCCAGAATGCGATCCCATCGATCAGGCCTACGCCTGTCTGTACCTGGCCAGCAAGATGGGGCGCCACGTAAAGGGCCAGGTTCTGCAGGTCTGCAACGGCGCCTTCCTGTAAGCCTAAAACCCAGCGAGACAAAACAAATCCCCCGGTCCTCTTTGCGGGCCGGGGGATTTTTTGCGCCGTGGCGCTACTTGCGGACCACGCTGATGCGCTGCTGCAGGTGATGGCCCTTCTCGATTTCGTCCACCATGGCCAGGGCGTAGTCGCCGTAGCTGATGACGCTCTCGCCTCGATCGTTCAGCCTCAGCTCTTCGCCGCCCAGCAGGTATTGGCCGGTGGTCTCTCCCTGGGCCTGGAAGTCGGCGGCAGGGCTTACGAAGGTCCAGACCACGTCGCCGCGCTGCCGCAGCTCCTCCAGGGCCTTCTGCTGGGCCTTGGCCAAGGGGCGGTAGTCCTCGGGAAAATCGGGGCTGTCGCAGAGCACGGCGCTGTGGTCCCTGTCGACGAAAAGGCTTCCGGCGCCGCCGACCACCAACAGCCTGGTCTTGGTGCCCGACAGCAGGTCGCAGAGGTGCTTCAGCGATTGGCTGTGCTGGGAGAGCTTATCGGGCTCCCAGACGCCGAAACAGTCCACTACGGCGTCGTAGGACGCCAGGTCCTGGGCGGTGAGGTCGAAAAGGTCCTTGGCCACGTACTGGGCCGCTTCGGTCCGGTTCTCTCCCCGGGCGATGGCCGTCACGTCCAGCCCCCGTGCCAGGGCTTCTTTGACCACCAGGGACCCCACTCTTCCGTTAGCGCAGACTACAGCGATCTTCATGGCTATTCCTCCTGGAATTAGATGTAATAAAGGGCGTTACATCCAGAGTCTACTGCCGTAGTGTTGTAATGTCAAGGGTTACATCTACTCGAGATCGAAGGGTTGTAATATTTGACACTACATCCCTTCGGGGTTATAGTGGCCTTAAACAGGAGGTAGGGGCCATGCAGTTTTCATCCCGTTTTCCCATAGCCGTCCATGTCCTGCTGGCGCTGGCGCTCTTTCAGGACCAGGTCAAGGCCACCTCGGCCTTTTTGGCCGGCAGCGTCAACGTCAATCCCGTGGTGATCCGCAACGTGCTGGGCCAGCTGAAGGCCGCCGGGCTGGTGTCGGTCAAGGCCGGCGAGGGCGGCGCCTCTCTGGCCAAGGCGCCCCGGGCGATTTCTCTGAAGGAGGTCTTCCAGGCCGTGGAAAAGAGGGAGCCCCTGTTCCACTGCCACGACAACCCGAACCCCAATTGTCCCGTGGGGCGCCACGTTCGGGCCCTTTTGGAGGGCCAGATCGAGGCTATCCAGGGCGCCATGGCGGAAAAAATGGCCTCCCAGACCCTCCAGGACCTGATGGTCCGGCTGGAAGAACGGATAGAATCCGAAAGGTAGAGGGCCGCCGTTTTTTCAAAACAGGCCCGGCCTATCCACAACCTGAAGGCTGAAACGACGGAAGCCGGCGGCG
>CAZNRB010000025.1:0-19504 GCA_964575405.1 uncultured Synergistaceae bacterium
AGGGGACCCTGGTGGTGGCCGAACACCAGACCCAGGGCCGGGGCCGCACCTCCCGAGCCTGGTATTCGGCGCCGGGCGATGCCATCATGGCCTCGCTGATACTGCGGCCATCGCTGCCGCCCAGCGGGGCCGCCGCCATAACCCAGATCGCCGCCGCCGCCGTGTCGCTGGCCCTGGACTCCCTGGGGCTTCAGACGGCCATCAAGTGGCCCAACGACGTGCTGTCCCGGGGGAAAAAGCTCTGCGGCATCCTTACCGAAATGACCTGCGAGCTGGACCGCATCGACTTCATCGTCCTGGGCTGGGGCCTTAACGTCAACGCCACTTCCTATCCTCCCGAAGTGGCGCCGGTGGCCACGTCGGTCCGGCTGGAACTGGGCCGTCCCTGGCAGCGCAGCGCCCTTTTGGCGTCGGTGCTCAACTGCTTGGAGCCCCTTTACAATGACTTCCTCCAGGGCGGCAGGCGGTACCTCCAGATCTGCCGGGACCGCAGCGCCCTGACGGGGCGCCAGATCTCCTACGAGACCCCCCAAGGCACAGCCAGGGCCCTGGTGACGGGCCTGGACGATCAGGGCCGCCTGCTGGTCCAGCGGGACGACGGCAGCCAAGAGGCCCTGCTGTCGGGAGAAGTCCACATCGGATCCCAGATGGAGCGCTAGGGCCCCTCAACCGGCTTCACAGGCCTTCTAAAAACGAAAATGTCCCCCTCCGCTCCGGCTCCTGTCCTCTGGGGCCGGAGTTTTCGTTATACAAAAAATTCCCGGCAAGCTCCTTTAAGAGCCTGCCGGGAAAATAGTACCGTTGGCAGAATTTCGAGCTCGTTAAGAGCTGTTGGCATCATAACCCTTATAGGGCTGGGAAAATGCCAGCTTTGCCGGTGGTTTCTGATTGGCTGGCACCGGCATCGCGCCGCCCCCTATGGACGGCAGTACAGACCGGCCGGTTCCTGTTTCCGCTGAAAGCAGTCAGCCAGATTTTTTAAATACGGCTTCCAAGGGTCCTTTTTCTCCAAGCTCCAGGCAACAAGAACGTGGAGGACGGGCCTACTCTCCGCCCTGGTCCTCTTCGGCTTTGGCCTTTGACTTGGTCCTGCCCTTCGATTTGCCCTTGCCCTTAGCCCCAGTTTTGGCTTTGCCCTTGGATTCGCCGCCGGCCCTGTCTTCCTCGGGGAACTCCCTTACTGCTTCGGCTTCGACGGGCCCTTCGACGAGCCCCTCTTGGCCTTCGAGGAGGAACTTTTCCTCCGGCGGCGCCGCCGGGAAAGAGTCTAAAACCGACGCTTCAGCGGCCCTTTCGGCCCTCCAAAGGCCGCCATCCCCGGCCTCTCTCCCGTAGAGGCCACCCTGCAGGTCCTGGGGCCGATCCATCTCCAGCTCCTCCATGACGTCAGGCTGGACGGCCTTGGCCTTTCGGGAATAACGGGCCCGGGCCTCCTGCTTGTTCCGGAACCGGCGCTCCTTCCGAAGCACCACAGTCTTTTCGTCCACCGGGTCCCGGTGAATCAGGAGGGTGTGGCCGATCCGCTCCACGCCCTTCCAACGGTTGTCGTCGCAGATGTCCTCCAGGGCTTCGTTGATCATCACCCTGTCAGACTGTTTCAATTTTAGATCTAAAATTATGTCCGACACCTTCAGGTCGATAATGTTGTTTCCCTCGCCTTTTTTCTCAAACATTCTTTTTATAGTGGCGTCGAGGATCTTTTTTATCTTCGATTTTTTCGTTCCATCTTTTGAGGAATCTCCATGGGTCATCCGTTCCAGCTGTTTATCCACCAACTTTTCTACCAGAGAATCAAAAGCTTCTCCCTCTAGATCCAACAGATCCAAATCTGACTCCACAATAGATTGTCTTATAGTCACTACGTTATCCTCCCAGGGGATAAATTTTTCTAGGGCTATTGTACCATAAACACCTCTTTAGATAATTATAATACGTTGTAAAATTTGAGGATACATTCACATAGCTCAACGATCTTCCATGCTGGCGTTGTTCTTTTGAGGGGCCAAATTTTCAGCGGAATGTTCTCGCCGTTGCTCTGCCGGATTGGGCATTTTCAGCACCGCTGGGATCACTAGCTGTTGGGCGAATTCCCTGTTCAACCGGTCCACCGCCGACAGGAAACGGTCCCATTTCTGCCGGGAGCCCTCCAGGCTGTCGAAGATGGTCATCTGCTCCTCTTCCATCGGGACCAGCCTGGAAAGGGTCAGGCCGGCCTTGACGTAGGACCGGCCGGGCTGGTAGATCTTCCGGAGCAGCGCCAGGGCCGCCGAGGTGATCTCCTGGTCCTGGGCCGCCGGCGGGGCCAGTTTGGCCCCCTGCTTCAGGTAGAGAAAGTCCTCTTCAAAGCGGCTGGTCTGGATGGACACCTCCAGGCGGCGGGCCTTGAGGCCCTGCTTTCTCAGCCGGGAGGCCGCCTCTACGCTGTAGCAGGTCAGGGCCTGGGCCAGGTCTTTCAAGCTCTGCAGCGGCCGACCAAAGGTGCGGATGGCGGCCACGCTTTGGGGCAGCGACGGCGATGAGTCCAGAGGGAAACTGACGATGCCCCTCAGCTCCCGGGCGGTCTGGACCGCCCTGATGGAAAAACGCTGCTGCAACCACCTTTCGTCGCAGTTCGCCAGCTCCGCCGCCGTGGCGATGCCCAGGCTCCGGAGCTTGGCCACCGACTTTTTGCCCACGCCCCAGACGGCCTCCAGAGGAAGTTTTTTCAGAAATTCCGAGCGAAAGGAGTCCTCCAGGGCCCAGACGCCCCTCAGGCGGCGGTGTTTTTTTGCCATCTCGGCGGCAATTTTGCAGATCGTCTTGGTGGGCCCTATGCCGATGGAGACGGGAATGCGGCACCTCTCCCAAAGGGACCGGCGGATCCGGCGGCAATAGCCCAGGGGATCGCCGATAGAGGCGATGGAGAGGTTCAAAAAGGCCTCATCGATAGAGGCCTGTTCCATCTCGTCGGTCCAGCGCCGCAGCTCCGCCATGACCTCCCGGGACAGGGCAGAATAGAGCTTGTGATCCGCCGAGAGGGCCACCACGCCATGGCGGTCCAGATAGTCCTTCAGCGGCAGGTAGGGCGCTGCCATGGCCACGGCGCCCAGGGCCTTGACCTCGGAGCTCCGGGAGATGATGCAGCCGTCGTTGGCCGAAAGCACCACCAGAGGCACCGCCGCCAATTGAGGATTGCGGCGCCGTTCACAGGACACGAAAAAGTTATTGCAATCCGCCAAGGCCATGAGCCGCCCCATGCTATTCCCCCAGGCCTCAGAATAGGAAACTTTTTATCATTCTATCACGTCCCTGCAGCCCCAAAGAAGGCTCGGGGCTGCGGCGAGGCACGCAAAAAGCCCCCAGGGAGGCGGTTTTGCCGTCACCCTGGGGGCTAAAGACAGAGACCTAGAGGCCTTAGCCTCCTAACATGGCCAGCAGCAACCCGCCGGCTACCACCGATCCGATCTGTCCCGACACGTTGGCGCCTGCGGCGTACATCAACAGGAAATTGCCCCGGCGCTCCTCCATGCCCATGCGCTGGATCGTGCGGGAGGCCATGGGGAAGGCCGAAATTCCCGCGGCTCCCACCATGGGATTGATCTTCTCCTTGACGAAAAGGTTCATCACCTTAGCCGACAGCACCCCCACGGCGGTGTCCAGCACGAAGGCTATAAGTCCCATGCAGAGGATCATAAGGGTCTGGGGCTGGATAAACCGGTCGCCGGTCATGGTGGCCGAGATGGACAGGCCCAGGAGGATCGTCACGATGTTGGTCAGCTCGTTCTGGGCGCCCTGGGAGAGGCGGTCCACCACGCCGCTTTCCCGCAGCAGGTTGCCGAACATCAAAAATCCGATCAGCGTGGCCGAAGCGGGAGCGAAAAAGCCCACCACGGCGGTGACCACGATGGGGAAGAGGATTTTGGTCCGTTTGGACACCTTGCGGCCCTGGCTGGGCTTCATTATCATTTGGCGCTCCGCCTTGGTAGTGCAGAGGCGAATCACCGGCGGCTGGATCACCGGGACCAGGGCCATGTAGGAATAGGCCGCCACCGATATGGGCCCTAGCAGATGGGGAGCGAAGCGGCTGGAGACGAAGATCGACGTGGGCCCGTCGGCGGCGCCGATGATGCCGATAGAGGCCGCCTCCTTGAAATCGAAGCCCACCATCAGGGCCAGCCCCATGGTCAGGAAGATGCCCGCCTGGGCGGTCATACCGAAGACCGCCATGAGGGGACGCTCCAGCACCGGCGAGAAATCCATCATGGCCCCCACGCCGATGAAGATCAGCAGCGGGAACATCTCGTTGGCGATGCCCGAGTCGAAGAGCACCGTCAGAGCGCCGATGACCTCTGTGTCGCCCACCATATGGGTCAGGGCCGACGAGAAGGGGATGTTGACCAGCACGGTGCCGAAGCCCATGGGCAGCAGCAACGACGGCTCGTATTCCTTCACGATGGCCAGCCACATGAGGACGCAGCCCACCAGGACCATTACAGCCTGCTGCCAAGTGCCGTAGATGAAACCCTGCAACAACACTTCCATATTTCGAGAACCTCCAGTGTTCTGCAAAAAGAGCCCCTGCCCCTTTGGAGCGGGGCAATCCCAGTGACCTCTGTACCGATTGTCATTCCTGAACGGCCGTCCAGGCATATGAGATTCTGGGATTTCCACGGCGCCATCATATCACAGCCCCAGAATTTTCGGCGGTTAATATAATTATTTTGAGGAGGAAAAGTTTTGCCTCTACTCCCGTTTTTATGGATAGGGGGATTTAGAAAGACCGCGGAACGGCGAGTTATAGCTTGCCAGAGCGCACCGGAATCAGATATCGAGATCCGCCTAAAAGCGACAACTTTTCCGTACTATTCCCTCGCTTCAATCACTATTTACTGTAACTATCAAACAAACTTTTAATTGTATCCATTAATTGATATTTGGGGTGCCAATCAAACTCTTTATAAAAGCACGAGGAATCCATCCCATCTATTAGTACTGCATCGTGCTCTTTTGTTTCTATGTTTATTTTTTTATGAATAATTTCAAACGCAGCCTGCCTAATTGCCAGCGCAATTTCATTTAGAGTATATTTTTCTGCGGGCCCCAAGTTATAGACGGGTTTCCATCGTTTATTGAGACAGCTTGATACCGTCAACACTCCAGAAGCAGCATCGCGAATATCTAGAAGCGCAAACTGTTGATTACCGCCTACAATTTGCAGTGTTTTAGTTTTTATTGCCTGAATAACGAGTTTGGAAATAATGCGGGCATCCATTCCCACCCCCATCAATCCCGCAAGGCGCAAGCTGGTATATGGAAATCCACCGGTCTCCCCGCTCTCCCCGGTCAGCAGCTCTTGCGCCGATTTAGCCAGTGCATAGGCTCCATTGGGGGAAATGCTACTCATCTCCGTCCAAGGTAGATTGGGATTTTGTCCATATACGCTACGGGACGAAATATTGATAAACGGGATTACATTTTCAGCCGCCTTACGGAGGAGCTTTTGTGTACAAACCAGAGCACGATAAAGTTCTTGGCACAGCTCGTTTCTGGCAAATGCACAGTGGATGATGCAAGTAGTCTGCCGGAAGGGAATAGAGTCCAAATCATCCCAGCTATAAAATGAAATCGGGCTGTCTGCGCTAAAATGCTGTTTGAGTGTATTGCAGCTACCAGTAAGTGCAATAATCCTGAAATTACCAGGCCTTTCAATTTGCTGTTTTATTATTTCCCGAGCGAGAACGCCGCTTGCTCCGCTGATCAGCAATGTATTCATATAAGTTATCTCTACTTTCCTGAGCTCTTACCTAATATCACCTAAAATAGTACTAAATGCAGGGATAACCTGTCCTCTGCCGATTCGTACCCCAGGAGCAATTCTGGCATGTGCGCCAACAATAACTTCATCTTCAATGACCACTCCTTCACCAATCCAGCAATTTCGCTCCAGCGTGCAGTAATCACCGATTTGCGCAAAACAATCCACAAATGCGGACTTTATAATTGTGCAGCATCCGATAACAGCCCCATTGCACACACTGCACCTACCAATAAAAGAACAACCACTTTTCAAAACCGCGCTTACCGCCAATTGGCACCCGCTATCTTCGAACCGTCCCAGGGATGCGCCAGATGCACATATATATTCCGCTGCGCGGCGGCGTTCAGTTAAATCTGCAATCATATTAAAGTAGACTGTGCTTTTTGTAATTGGAATTTCCTCTGGCGTGCCAATCACGTCACATGCATTTAAATAATCACCGATAGTTTTAATGTGATAATCGGCAAAGCCATTAATCGACCACTTTGTAGCCTTTTTATTGGCGTTCTTCAACTGTTGAAAGACATAAATGCCAGAGTTTCCCGCACCTAAAATAACCACGTCTTTAATTTCGCTGTGCTTGGTTCTCTTAGGATGCGAAATAAAACGCGTAAGATTTATATAATTCTTTTTTACAGGATATTCGGACTCTGAATCGACAAATTTACCTTGAAGTGCTGTGGCTATCTGCTCTTCTGTAGCCGATTCAATCATGTCAGCACCATTATTTTTAAACTGTTGAAACATGTTCCTCCAATAAATGGCGCTTGCATCTGGATAGTAGAGGCTTCGAATCCATTTAACTGCATTTGATGAATTAGAGGGCCGGCAAAACTCTTTAAAAGTCATGTCGGAAATAGACTCTGTCTTGTATACGTCAATACCCATATTCTTAAAATATCTATATAACGGATTTTTCTCAGAGAGAAACACTTTATTTCCCAGATAGAGAGAACGTAAAATATTTCCCAGTGCATTTTGCCGCTCAGAGCCATAAATACTGATGTCTATATTGCACAGCAGATCAGAGTACTCATTCGGAGGCATAAGATGCTTTAAGCAAACGGCCTTCTCTCCAAAAAATGCTGCGGCTTTGGTAGATACCATATGAAAATATTCTTGAGTCCGATTGTACCAGTCGTTTCCATAGCTGAGCGGAATAATCACCCGTATATTTTCATCGTTAAAGTGCTGAATGCGGTCTAATATTTCCAGATGTTTATTAAATGTATATGCGTTATTTCCTATTTGGACATAAATCTTCCCGTTTGGCCTCGGCCGTGAATTGCGGTAGTGCTCCATCAGTTCAAAGGTAGATTCCGCAATGGGATATGGCAGGCAAAAAAGTTTTGCCCGGTTCCCAAACTGCTCGCGGTACACCTTCTCATCAGTTGGGAAAATAGCGGCTACATTTGGCATATTTTTTCGGCAGTAATAGTTTACCTTATTTGTTAGCCAAGCCTTAAAACCACATTCATCAGTTTTCCAGTTGTATAAATCAAGACCGCGCATAATCCATACTGATTTGCGCATATATTTTTTAAATAGAAGGGGTATAAGTGCTCTCTTTGCGCCAAATAGCAAGCCGTGCCAAATAATTACATCAGCATGGTTTAACTCGTCTAAAATCAGCTTCCACCTTGCAAATCTCTTGCCGGTAATTTCAACAGAATTTCCATATTTCAGAAGCTCTCGATCTTTTCCGATCAGCTGATCCCAATATAAGAAGCGGTGTTCCTCTACGGGAAAGTTTTTACGTATCATTCTGGTAAAGGTATCCATCATTCTCACACTGGGTATAGATACGTGCAAATAAACCAATTCTTCCACCTCTGCCATACTAGTCAACGAAAATCAGGTAACCACAGATAAATTCCTTCGTTTTGGCCTGAAAATAGCGTTATCTCCTGTATGATGGCGGCATAGAAACCAGACCAAAGAAGGTGCCCTGATGAAGCAGCAGTCCTTTCGCTACATAGAATACTCCAATCGTAGGCGTAAGAGAAATGCCTACGAGCGACGGCAGCTGATCGATACAAGCCTGTTGATCAGCAGTTTCATGGTTTACCAGTGCACCGTAGCGTATTAAAGGGCTTATATTGCATATTTTTTCCCTCTGTATTCTGAATTACTATACAGTGCTGAACTGCGCTTATCGTCTCTGCCAACTCCGATAGGTCTTTTCCATAAATATGAGCGCGGAAAACCGACTGAGCTAACCCGGTATTCTCTATTATTTCATCGCCAACAACATGCAGATAGTCAGCAGAAATTACATTTTTCAGACGGCGCGCCTGCTCTATTCCAGATTGGTATCCAATCACACCCGCATGGGCCGTAATATTGAAAATTCCACTTACATGCTTAGGCTGAGGGTTATCCATACTTAAGTCATAGGGTAACATTTCCCCCGTCAGGGCGTATGAGATCATCATCTCCAAATAATTAATGCCGTTGAGCTTTTCAATATTATGGTAGTCACATAGGGCATTCAGACGATAACCACACTCAAAAAATGTAATTTTTTCTTTGTTTGCAATGCCCTGGAAAAATACACAGCCATCCTTTGCACCTACACTTTTCAATAGGCGAACAAACTTTGGATGGTCAACACGAATAAATTGCTCTGTATATCTGGAGGGAATAAGAGATAAATCATATTGAGCTGTAACCTGTTTAAATTCCTCTGTTGGATACCTGTCGCGAAAACAGGATAGGCTAATCTCCCCATTTTTCATTGTATATACAGCTGTTATTTCGCACCCAAGCACATATTCCTCAACGACCGCTTGTTTACTCGGAGAATGTTGATATGCAAACTTAATGGCCTGTGGCAAGCTTTCCTTTGTATTGCAAACTGTAATACCCTGGCCGCCTCCGCCGTCCCTCGGTTTCACGATAACAGGAAATTTCATCGCTGAAATCTTACCTGACTCCGAGTAATCATAGCTTTCGGGGACAAAAATGCCAAATTCACTGCATTTTTGCTTAAAGTAGCTTTTATCAAAATTTAGTTGCAATTGTTCGTCTGTCGCATAAAAAGGCAGCTTGCATGCTTGACATAGTTCTTTGGTGCGCAACAGGTTAAACTCGTGCGCACCGGTAAAAACTCCGTCAATTCGTTTCTCAGATACCTCTGCTGCCAATCTACTGACATCGGCAGTACTAATATTCCAATATTCATCCGCAATTTTTTTTGCAGGAGACCTTTCCGGATTTAGGTTATCTGTAACAATTGTATAAACACCCATACGTTTGGCGATTTTTACAATATCCAAAGAGGCGGCAGGACGCCCGCCTAGTATCAACAAGCGTTTACCAATTAAATTCTGCACAATGCTCGTTCCTCCTTACCATGCAGATGCTATCTTCCACTGGCAAACTAATCTTGGACAGCGGATGGTCAAACTGGGACAATATACCTAGCTGGGACGCCCACCGACAACGCCGCTATGGAGTCCATCAACGGAAGGCTCAAAGAAGAGCTATTCTCCGATTTTCACCTCACTGGCCTGGAGACCATAGAGCTGAAAACAGAGAGTTACGTCAAATCTTTCAACGAAGAGTGTCCGGCCTATGCCCCAGAATATCTGACGCCAAAGCAGCACAAGGGGGAATTCATGGAGACGACGATCGATGTCTAACCACCGCCTCCAATAGGTCCAATAGGTCCAAGAAAGGTATTTTCGCTGTCTAATTTTCGTTGACTAGTGCACAGATACGGTCTACATCTTGAACAGACAGGTCAGAGAACAGAGGCAGACAGATAATCCGGCTGGATATTTCAGCTGCAATAGGCGTGTCATGGACCACACAGTACTCATTGACAACTGGGAATTGAGATGTCAGCGGATAGAAATATTTACGCCCAAAGATGCCTTGCTTTGCTAGACAATCGATTATCCAGTCCCGACTATGACCAAATCGTTTTTCATCCACCTGGACAGGAAAATATGCATAGTTTGATGTGACTCCTGGTTGTTCCGGACATAGGATCAGGCCATCTATGCTAGACAACCGTTCCCGATATCGCAGGACCGCTGTACGCCTTGCAGAAATATATTCATCAAAATGCCGCAGGTTACAAAGCCCCATCGCTGCCGCAAATTCAGTCAGCTTTGCGTTGGTGCCAATCATTTCCGATTGAACACCATCAAACATTCCGAACTGTTTCCATGCTGCAAACTGTCCCGTCAATGCTGTATCATTATATGCAAGCATACCCCCTTCAATAGTATGGAATACTTTGGTAGCGTGGAAACTAAACATAGAAATATCGCCAAGGCACGCAGCGCTTACCTCTCCATCCTTTACACCAAATGCATGTGCAGCATCATAGATGACCTTCAGGTTATAAGCTTGCGCGATATCTTTAATAGTTCTCCATTGGCACAGATTCCCATATACATGGACCGGCGCAATAGCCACTGTCTTTTTTGTGATTAGGGCCGTAATTTTTTCTGGATCTAAAGTGTAAAATTGAGGTTCAATATCACAAAAAACAGGAACCAGTCCGGATCGGATTATTGCCAAAGTAGTCGAGGCAAATGTAAAAGGCGTTGTAATCACCTCTGCGCCCTTGGGAAAGATAGAAAAAGCAGCTTCCAACGCCTGATGACCATTAGAAAAAAGTGAAATATACGGGACTTGAAGTAGCTTTAATAATTCACTCTCTAGTTTTTGATGCTTTTCACCCGCATTTGTAAGCCAACGACTGCTCCATATGTCTTTTATCTCATCAACATATTCTTGAAGAGGCGGCATTGAAGAGCGTGTGACATTAATTTTTTCCATCCAACTCACTCCATGGCTTTTGATTTTCAATCATACATATTCCGAGTAATATCTCAAATATGTGGCTGGCGTTACTCGATCCATCCATTCCTGGTGATCCAAATACCACTGTGTGGTCTTGGCTATACTCTGTTCAAAGGTATAGGCTGGAGCCCAGCCCAACTCTGTGGTAATTTTGGCATTATCAATGGCATAGCTTCGATAATGCCCCGTCCAATCCTTCCAGGGGATGATCTTGTTCATAGCTTCGAGGAATTTCTCTCGCTTAGTCTTCCGACGGCAATTGGAGTATCCTATGTCGCTAAAGGACTACTGCTCATTTCGGCACCTTCCTTGGTCTGGTTTATATGCCATCATTACACAGGAGATCACTAATTTTCAAGTGAAAATGATGGGATTGATCAGCGGTTCCGCTATTATATGGTAGGCCCCCCCCACAGGGCCCTGCCGCCCTTCCGGGGGATGGCGGGCGAGGGGTTAGGATCAGGTTAGAGCTTTGTAATGCCTTTTTGGGAACGCTGATGAAGGATTTCTCTTCTGGTGCTATAATCACGGCATCTACGGAGGTCGCCGGCAACGGGGACCTTCGCAACTTCTCTATCAGGAGGTACCACCATGAAAAGCGTCATCGCTACAGCGAAAGCGCCCGGCGCTATCGGCCCCTATTCTCAGGCCATCGCCATCGATCAGCTGGTCTTCACTTCGGGCCAGCTGGGCATGGACACCAACGGAGTCTTTCCCGGCACCATCGAGGAGCAGACTCGCCAGTCCCTGGAGAACGTGAAAGCCGTCTTGGAGGCAGCCGGAAGCTCCATGGAGTTGGTGGTGAAGACCACGGTGTTCCTCAAAGACATGAACGACTTTGCCGCCATGAACAGCGTCTACAGCAGCTACTTCACCGAAAATCCTCCGGCCCGCAGCGCCGTCCAGGTGGCACGGCTGCCCAAGGACGGCATGGTGGAGATCGAAGCGGTGGCCCTCAAGAAGTAGCCGCCAAGAGGGACCGGGATTGGTAGAATTTAGCGCGCCAAAAACAGCGATAGGCGACCTAAGGGATCGCCTATCGCTGTTTTTATACTGCCTATTTGGGGGCCTCCTGGAGCGCCTTAGGCTTCCTGGCCCAGCACGGCCCGTGCCACGGCGCGGCCCATCTCGGCGCACTGCTCCAGCTGCTCCGCCGAGGGAGAGCTCTGGACCTCTACCTTGGGCTCCACCATTTTGCCCTTCAGGGCAACGGCCAGCTCCTCCAGGGGCTTGAGCTCCAGGCCTTTGCTCCAGGTGTAGCATCCGCCCAGGGCCATCACCCGGCCCTCGACTTTGCTGTTTTTAAGTTTTTCGATCAGCGGGAACAGGGCGGGGTAAACGTCGTTGTAGTAACAGCTGCTGAGGATCACCAGGCCGCTGTACTTCCACACGTCCCGAATGACCGCCGAGAGGTCGGCCGAGCTGGAGTCATATAGTTTCACGTCCTTCATAGAAAGGCCGCCGGACTTCAGGCCTTCGGCCACGGCGCCGGCCATGCGGGCCGTGTTGCCGTACATGGTCCCGTAGACCACCACGGCGCCTGGCTGGGTCTCCTGGCGGCTCATCCTGTCGTAGAGGTCCATCATCTTGGCCACGTTGGAACGGTGGATAGGTCCGTGGGAGGTGCAGATCATCTTGATGGGCAGTTTCTTGCACTTGGCCAGGGCGGTCTGGACGTTGGTGCCAAAGCGGCCCACGATGGTGGCGTAGTACCGCCGGGCCTCCTCCTCCAGGACGGCCCTGTCCATCTCGTCGTCGAAGAGGGCTCCGTCTAGGGCTCCATAGCTGCCGAAGGCGTCGCAGGAGAACAAAATTCCCGAGGTGCTCTCAAAGGTCACCATGGTCTCGGGCCAGTGCACAAAGGGCGTCATGACGAACTGGAGCTTGTGCTCGCCCAGGTCCAGCACGTCGCCCTCTTTCACTTCCATGACCTGGTGATCGGGGCCGTAGAACTGGCCCAGGAACTTAATGGTCTGCTTGTTGCCCACCACCACCATGTCGGGGAAGACCCGGCGCAGCATCTTGATGGCACCCGAGTGGTCGGGCTCCATGTGGTTGACGATCAAATAGTCCACCTTGCGGCCCTTGCCCAGGATGAGGTCAAGCTGGTCCATAAAATCGCCGAAAAATTCGCCTCTGACGCTGTCGATCAGCGCCACTTTCTGGCTGTCGATCAAATAGGAGTTGTAGGACACGCCAGTGGGGAGGGGCCAGAGTCCTTCGAAACGGGGAGTGGTGTGGTCGTTGACACCGGCCCACCAAATGCGTTCCGTTATGGCCGTCGCTTTCATGAGATAAAGACCTCCTTTGGTCAGATTTCTATGGGCTTATTATACAAAATACAAAAACTTTTCCAAGAGTATTGATAAGTCCTTCACGTAACAAATTAATCGCCCTGACGGCAAGGCCCGGCATCACGGCCCTAGGAGCCCCAGAAGGTCTCCACCACCTCCCGTTCCGGCGGCGCCGTGGCCAGGCTCACGACCACAAAGGCGCCCAGGGAGAGCAACAGGCCGGGAATGATGGCGTTCATGCCGAAAAAGCTCTTGCCGGACAGGGCCATGAAAAAATAGGTCCCCACGCCGGCGGCCATGGACGCCAGGGCCCCGGCGGCGTTGGCCCTTTTCCAGTAGAGGCCCAGCACCAGAGGCCACAGGAAGGCCCCTTCCATGCCCCCAAAGGCGAAGATGTTGAGCCACACTATCAGGCTGGGCGGACGGACGGCGGCCAAAAATACGATAACCCCCAGCACGGCGGTGCTGTAAAAGCTCAGCTTTCGCACCTTTGCCTCGTCCTGGCCGCAACGGGGATTGATGTAGTTGATGTAGAGATCCTTGACCACCGTGGCGGACATCTGGATGAGCTGGGAATCGATGGTGGACATGACCCCAGCAAGAGGACCGGCCAGGAATATGCCGGCCATCACCGGCGACAGGGTGGCCAGGGCCAGCTGGGGCATAATGGTGTCGGGCACCGTCAGGTCAGGCAGCACCACCCGGCCCAGGGCCCCGCAGAGGTGCATGCCCAGCATGATAAAGCTGACCATAAAGGTGCCGATCACTATGGCCCGGTGCATGGACGCCGAGTCGCGGTAGGCCATGCAGCGCACCGCCGTGTGGGGCAGCCCGATGGTGCCGAAGCAGACCAACACCCAGAAGGAGAGCATAAAGGGCTTGGCCACCGATCCCTGGGGCCCGAAGGGCGACAGCAGGCCGGGATCGATGGCCCCCAGCTGGGCCGTTACGGAGCTCAAGCCGCCGGCAGCCGAGGCGATGCCGAAGATCATGGCAGCCGTGCCCAGGATCATCACCACGCCCTGGAGCGCGTCGGTGAGGGCCACCGCACGGAAGCCGCCCACAGTGGTGTAGAGTATGACCGTGCAGGCAAAGATGGCCAATCCCCAGAGGTAGGACAGCCCCGTGATGGCCTCGAAGAGCCTGGCGCCGCCGATGAACTGGGCCGTCATGGCCGCCAGGAAAAAGAGCAGCAGGCTCATGGACGCCAGGACGACCACCATGGGGCTGCGGTAGCGCTCCCGCAAAAAGTCGTTGATCGTGATAGCGTCTATCCGCCGGGCCACGATGGCGAACTGTTTGCCCAGCACTCCCAGGGTGAGCCAAGCCGTAGGGACCTGGATCACCGCCAGGAGGACCCAGCTGAGGCCCACGTTGTAGGCCATGCCAGGGCCGCCGATGAAGCTGTTGGCCGAGGTGTAGGTAGCTACCAGGGTCATGGCCAACACGAAGCCGCCCATGCTCCGGCTGCCGATGAAGTACTCGCCCAGGAAGTCCTGGCTGGCGGCCACTTTCCTGTTGCAGTACCAGGCCAGCAGGTAGAGCCCTGCCATGTAGGCCGCCACGGGAAGGGTCAGAGGCCAATTAACGGTCATCACCGGCGCCCTCCTGCTGGTCCTCTTCGTGGGCCTCCAGAGAGACCTCTTTGAAGAGGAACTTCACCATCAGCCAGGCCAGGCAGCAGAACAGCATGGGCCCCAGCACGGAGCTGTAAAAAAACCATGCCGGCAGGCCCATCACCAGGCTGTAACCGGCGGGATCTCCCGATCCCAGGCCGTAGGCGAAAAGGTACCACCACAGGAAAAATAGCAGCGCCAAGGCCAGAGAGCAGAGGGCCTCGTAGCGGCCTTGGCGAAAACGACGGTCCGCAGTTTTCATGACTATCCCCTCCAAGGGACAGGTCCCCCTGGGGAGGACCAAAAGTAGCCGCAGGAACGATCGAAGGGGCATCTCCCGCCGGGCCCTTGCCGACGGGACGGTGTCGATTCACAGAGCCACCGCGAAAACCGTCCGGTTCGGGGCGCGGCGTCCCGAATCGGAGCTTTTTTGGAGAAATTAATCCACTACAGGAGATTATACGATAAGGCCCTTTAAGGTAAAAGCCGCCGGTCCGGCATAGGACCGTCCCGGAGGCTCGGCAATTTCAGGCCCCTTGGCCCAGGGCCACAGTCCAAAGCCCGGACCTGAGAAGCTACGGAACAGCTCAGAGCCACTTTGCCATCATGAAAGCGGAATAAAGCGTTGATTAATATAGACCTTTTGAGCCTTTAAGCCCTTCGAAGACGCAAAAAGGATTCCCTCCACGGCAGCGGCCCGACAGTTTTCCCCACGCTCCTTTTCATTGAGCCTATGAGGATAGGAACTATAGAACCAGAACCGGAGAGGGTCTATTTCTTACTTAAAATCCTAACTATCCCCCGGCATCCATGGGGCTACAGATCCCCCTTTGGGGCGCTTCCTGAGTAACCGTCGGAGTTTGACGGTTCAGCCTTTACGGCAGTTTACTGCACCTCCCTTAGGACAATAAACTGAGGTTCCTTTCTCCCTATACTTCGCCATTATTTCCCTTACTTTTAGTTCCACCTGCTGTAAAAAGAAAGTCTCTAGTTCTGCCTATGTGGATAAGTCTATCCACCGGCGGCCGCCCGGTTTGGGCTCCCCTTTGTCCTCAGAGTCCTCTGAGCTGGTAGATTTACGGTCGACCCTCTGGATTTCCTGTGTTACAAGGGAGGAACGGTTCTATTTATTTCCATTTGCCTAGCGCTGAAAGAGAAAGGAGCTCCTGGCCATTGATGAATCGATCTGAATTCACGGCGCTGCTGCGCAAAAAATTGGCCTCCCTGGCGGCACTGACCGCCGCCGGGGCCGCGCTGGTGCTGTTGATGGCCCTGACGCTCCAGACTCTGCTGTGGCTCCTGCCAGGCCACATGTCCCAGGCCCTTAGGTCCTGGGCCGCCGAGGCCTTTCAAAACCCAGGCCTGACCCGGGACCGCCTGGGCTCCGGCGGTTACCGAGGGGCATTGGTCTTTTTGGGCCTCCAGTGCCTCCAGGTGCTGGTGGCGCCCATACCGGGCCAGCTGATGGGCTTGGCCGGGGGTTACGTCTTCGGTTTCTGGAAGGGCTTCGGCTTGACCATGGCCGGCCTTGGGATCGGGTCCTTCTTGGCCATGAGCCTGGCCAGGCTGCTCGGAAAAGGATGGGTCCGAAAGGCCGTCCCCCAGGAGGTGATGGAGAAATTCGACGGCCTGATCTCTCGGGGCGGCTACGGGGCTTTTTTCATGGTCTATCTCCTGCCGGCCATGCCCGACGACGCCATCTGCTTCCTGGCTGGCTTGACGAAGCTGAAGATCCTGCCGCTGCTGCTGCTCTGCCTCGCCGGCCGTGGGCCTGGAATGGCGGTCCTCACCCTGGCTGGCAGCGGCCTCATCAGCGGAAGCTCTGTCGCCGGAAAGGTCTTCATGGGCTTGCTCATGGCCCTATCGGTCCCCCTGTGGCTCTTCTGGGAGATCATAGCTGAAAAACTCCAGGCCCTTTTCCCGGGCCTTCGCTGATGTTTCACGTGAAACATCCAGCCCCTTCGGGCGGAGCTTTTTGCTCCGCCCTGTTTTTTGGGAAGGAAACCGTTAAATAGGAGGCCCTTATGTAGTATTATGGAGGGGATTTGAGGAGAAACACCAGCTTTTTAGGAGGGGAGCAGAGCCATGGAAATTTTGGAACTCACCGGGAGCCCCCAGGATCTGGCGGGGGAAAATCTGGAGGGTCTTCGGCGGTACTGCGCCCTTCTCCACAGGGCCAATCAGACCGTCCGGCTGGCGGGCCCCAGGGACGAAGAGACCCTTTGGGAGGATCACGTCCTGGACTGCCTCTATCTGCTGCCACTGCTGCCTTCCCGGGGCGAAGTGCTGGACCTGGGCACCGGCGGCGGCCTGCCTGGGGCCGTGCTGGCCCTCTGCCGCCCCGATTTGTCCTTCACCCTAGCCGACAGCCTTTCCCGGAAGACGGCGGCTCTAGAGGCCATAGTCCGCCAATTGGGCCTACAAAACGCCGGGGTGATCTGCTGCCGCTCCGAAGATCTGGCCCTACAGCGCCGGGAGGCCTTCCAATGCAGCCTCGTCCGGGCCGTCAGCGAGGCCGGAGTGATCGCCGAATACCTGGCGCCCCTGACGGCTCAAGGCGGCACGGTGCTGGCCATGAAGGGCCCCGCCTGGGAGGAGGAAACGGCGCCTCTGGCGGGGCGATGGCAGGAGCTGGGCCTGTCGGAGCCCAAGGCCTGGCATTACTGCCTGGCGGGGCGGCACCGCTTCGTGATCCAATGGGACAAAATAGGCCCCTGTCCGCCGGCCTATCCTCGCCGGCCCGGCCGGGCCGAGAAAAAACTCTGGTGGAGGTGAGCTATGAAGATCATCGCTGTGCTAAACCAAAAAGGCGGCGTGGTCAAGACTACCACCTGCATCAACCTGGCCTCTGAGCTGGGCCTCTTGACGGTCAACGCTATGGCGGCCGCCGGCGAGCGCCGCTTTCGAGCGGCCCGCAAGGCCGGGCTCAAGACGGTGCCGGTGCGGTTCATCGAGGCCAGCGAACAGCAGCTCCGGGAGATGGCGCTGGTGGAAAACCTCCAGCGGGAGGACCTCTCGCCGCTGGAGCTGGCCCAGTCCCTGCGGGAGCTGGTGGACCACTATGGAATAACCCAGGAGGAACTGGCGGCCCATCTGGGATGGAGCCGCTCAGCGGTGACAAACAAGCTCCGGCTCCTGGCTCTGCCCGAAGTGGTCCACTCCAGCCTGGCCGGCAGCGCCATCTCGGAGGGCCACGCCAGGGCCTTGCTCTCCCTGGAGGATACTAAGCAAATGGAAGAGCTGTTATCGGAGTGCCTGAAATTTTCATGGCCCGTCAGGACCTTGGAAAATTGCGTCAAGGCCTTGAAAAACCGGCAGCAGGCCTCGCCTAAAAATGAGATGGTGAAGTGGCGCCCTGCATCGGCCCTTAAGGTCTCCCGGCGGCTGGGCATATCTCTGTCGGTGACCGGTCACGGCCAGCAGAACAAAGTGGTCCTCAGAGGCCTGACCAGGGACCAGGTCAACGCCCTCTGCGATCTCCTGGCCCGGGAGTACCAGGCTCTGAAGGCGCTAAAAGAGGACAGCCAGTGAAACCCCTAGGTCCAGTGGTCCAGGACCTGCTGGTCTTCAGCCGCGTCGTAGGAACGGCCCTGCTGGTGGCCGGCTACCTCCTGGCCGGCTATTGGATCGGCCGTTCCCTGCTGGCCAAGGGGTACCCATCCTGGACCCAAAGCACCTCCATTTTGGCCGGAGCAGCGGCGGCCCTCTTTTCGGGATATCGGGAAATCCGGGAACTGGCTAAAAAATTGCGGCGCTGATTCCCGATTATCCACCGCTTGAAAAGTTATTCACCTATTTTGTCCACAACTGTGGATAATGGGAATTTTTAAGGAGGAATCCACCGTGGAAACCCTTATGGCGCCCTGGCGCTACCAATACATCACGGCGAAGAAACCCCAGTACAAGGGCTGTATCTTCTGCGATTTTCCAAAGAAACAGGACGACGAAAATCATTTCATAGTCTTTCGAGGCCAGAGTTGTTACGTCATGCTCAACGCCTACCCCTACGCCACGGGCCATCTGATGGTGCTGCCCTACCGGCACATCGCCGCCATCACCGAGATGACCGACCAGGAGGCCTTGGAGTTCCATCATCTGACGGTCCGGGCCCTGTCGACCATCCAGAGGGCCATGGCCCCCCAGGGGTTCAACGTGGGAATCAACATGGGAGCCGCCGCCGGGGCCGGCATGGCCGACCACCTCCACCGCCACATCGTGCCCCGCTGGAACAACGACAGCAATTTCATGCAGGTCCTGGGGGCCACCTCGGTGCTGCCCCTTTCCCTTCAGGACTGCTGGAAGCTCTTCCGGGAACACTGGAAATGAGCTGCGACTGCTACCGCAGGATCACAGCCCCTGTCCAGGCAGTCCTCAAGGAGAAGCGCTCCGAATTTATTGCCACGGTGGTCCCAGCCCAGGGGATGGAGCAGGCCAAGAAAGCCATCGAATCAATCTCCAAAGATCACCTTGACGCCTCCCACAACTGCTGGGCCTACAGGGTCGGATTTCCCAGGACCGATTCCCACTGTTCCGACGACGGCGAGCCCAGCGGATCGGCGGGACGGCCCATTCTGGGAGCTGTGCTGAGCCGGGATCTCTACGATCTGGCCCTGGTGGTGACCCGCTACTTCGGCGGCATAAAGTTGGGCGTCCGGGGACTGGTGGAAGCCTACGGAGCCGCCGCGGCTCAAGCTCTGGAAAGGGCCGCCACGGAAGAGCTTTTAGTGACCCGCCCTCTGAAGTTGGTCAGCGATTATCAGCTCTTTCAGGATCTGCTGCACCAACTACGGCAGGCCGGCCTTGACGCCCCGCTGTGGAAACTCTCCTATACGGAAAAGGTCACCGTCATCGTCTGGGTCCCCAGGAGCCTTGAAGAGTCCCTCCGCGGACGGACCGAGAGCTACCACTGGCAGCAGCTCATGACGGAGCCGCCCCAGTGGTCCCCCGATTTTCAGGGCCTGCCGGTGCAGAGCCTGGGA
>CAZNRB010000026.1:0-19267 GCA_964575405.1 uncultured Synergistaceae bacterium
TGAGGATCACGTCCGGCGCCGGCTTGGCCTGGGCCACGTCTCCGGCCCCGACGGTGCAGTCCATCAGATCCTCTAACCCCACTGCCGCCAGAGCCCGGCGGGGATCGTTGCGGTTCGAGGCCAGGCCGATTTTGAGGCCCCGCCGCCGCAGCTCCTGGAGGCAGGCCAAGGCGTCGGGGAAGAGCTGCAGCCTGGAGAACTCGTCGTCGCGGCAGTGATCCCGGTAGTACCTGGGATAGGCCGGGTCGGAGCTGCCGGTGATGGCGGCGAAAAACTCCGGCGTGCTCAGGCCGATCACCTCCAGCAGCCTCTGGCGACTCACCGGCGCCAGGCCGAAATGGGCCGTCATCAGGTTCATGCTGTGCTCCATGGCGTAGCTGGAGTCGGCCAAGGTCATGTCAAAATCGAATACGACGGCGCGAATCACCGTCCCACTTCCTTCCTTAACTAGCGCTTCCCTCTAGCGGCCCCTGGCGGAGCCTTCAGCCCCTGGGCTTTTAGGGCCCCCACGGCGAAGCGAGGACCCGGATCGCTCCGGGCCCTCGCTTTTGGCTCAATAGTCCCACTGGATCAGCGCCGAGCCCCAGGAGAGGCCCACGCCAAAGCCAGAGATCAGCACCTTCATGCCCGGCTTGAGCCGCCCCGAGGCGGCGCACTCCGCCAGGGCGATGGGGATGGTGGAGCTGATGGTGTTGCCCTTGTCCTCCATGGCGATGACGAACTTCTCCGGCGGGATGGCCAGTGCGTCCCGAAGCCGCTCCAGCATCAACTGGGTGGCCTGGTGGAACACCACCAGGTCCACGTCATCCATGGAGCAACCGGCCTTGGCGAAGAGCGCTGCCAGGGATTCGGGCATCTCCCGCAGGGCGAAGTCCAGCACAGCGGGGCCGTCCATGTACAGGTCGTTTTTGCTGCGGTGGTTGCCGAAGCGGTTGACCTCCTCGATAGCCGTCTCGGCCGAACGGGGCAACGCCGTGGCGCCAGCCTCGATGATCAGCCTGCGGGACCCCGATCCGTCAGTACCGAAGGTAAAGGGTCCCAGCAGGTCCTGGTCGCTGGCTTCCACCAGCGAGGCCGTGAAGCCCTCGCCGAATATGGTCCTGGTGGCCTTGTCCTGTTTGTTGATGTAGCGGGCCATCACGTCGCCGGTGAGCAGCAGCACCCGGCGGGCCATTCCGCTGACCACGAAGCTCTTGGCCAGCGCCAAGCCGTAGACGTAGCCCGAACAGCCCAGGTTGTAGTCCAAGGCGCCGCAGGTCTTGGGCAACCCCAGGTTATGGTGGATCAGGCAGGCCGTGGCCGGCAGCAGATAATCCGGCGTCTCGGTGCAGAGCAGCACCATGTCGATGCTGTCCCGGGAAATGTGGGGGTGCTCCTGGAAGAACTTCTCCCCAGCCCGACTGGCCAGCTCCGACACCGGCTCCCCCTGGGAGACGTGGCGCTGGTGTACTCCTGTCTTGCTGTAGATCTTTTTGGGCGTCCAGGTCCCGAACTCCCGGACCAGGTCCTCGTTGGTCTCCACCGTCTCCGGTAGCCACCAGGATATAGCCTTTAGGGTTGCCCCGTTCATGGTTGCAGCGTCCTCCTAATCTCGGCCCACCTGTTCCCCAGGCGGAACCTGTCGTGAAAAAAGCCCAGCCCAGGAGGACAAACCGTCTCCCGGCTTTATCCCTGCTGGGCCTGTAGCCGCTCCAGCCGAGCCACCGCCCCGTCGACGATGGCCTGGGCGTTCACTACAGCCCTATCGTTTTGAGCCCAGACCAACACGCCCTCGCCGTCTCGGAGCTCCACGTCAAAGGTCACGGTGTGGTTCTCCACCCGGCGGACTATAGCCCGGAGGGTCACCTTCGTGCCGGTGTGGGCCGCCGCCACCTGATCAATGGTGAAGCGCAGTCCCACCGAGACGTAACCTTCCGGCAGACGGGCATTGCAGTAGTCCCCCAAGGCCTGGATGATCCGCGCTACCGAGCCCTGGGTGGAGAGCAGATCCTGCAACGACAGAGAGCAGTTGCCCACGGCGTCATCGGGGGCGACCTCGAAGTGTTCCTCGATAGTCGCGCCGACTTCGAAAATTTTCGCGATATCAAGCATCATCATAACACCTCCATAGCTCTTGTGACAGGATGCTACAGAACCACAGGCCAAGTTTTTGCTGGCTTTCCACGATCATAACACAAAACAGTTTATTTCTTTAGATAATTAAGGTAGTGAAAAGGGGAGCTTGGCCTATTGTGTTATCAAGTCTTAATATCTGGTACTAATCTTATGGGATCTTCCCGATTTTGGCAAGCCCCCTGGCGAAAAAGGTTCCATCTCTTTTCCTTCTTCCCATCTTTCACTTTCGGGGCGCTAAGGCGGTCAAATCGGTCGGATTTGGTTGCAAGGATATGAAAAAAACGCCACAACTACGAATTTATCGCCCCTGGCCCTTGAAAGTTCTGGGCCAGGATGTTATTCTGCAACAAGAAAAAGTTTCTTTTTTAGAACTTACTATTTCAACCTAACAACCTCACGACGAAGACCCTTCCCGGCTTTATCGATGAGGCTGGCGCCAATGCCCTGGGCCTTTCAAAACAGGGCGCTACTTTTTAGGAGGAATGTCCGTGTTGCCTTTGACTTTGGCCGATCTCGGCGTGACCTACAGCATTCGACGGGTCCGCGGAGGCGATGGGCTTCACCAACACCTCGAGAATATGGGGATCCTGCCAGGCTCGGAGATCTCGGTGATAGCCACTACCATCGGCGGCAACATCATCGTCAGCGTCAAGGGCTCCAGGCTGGCCATCAGTACCGACGTGGCCCAACACATCCTGGTGTGACCGGCCCCCCGGGGCCTTTACAAAAAGAGCCATAGCAACGTCCATGTTAAAGGGGAGAGACTGCGATGACTTTAGGTGAAGCGGTAGTAGGAACCACCGTGATAGTGAAGAAGATCGACGGCACCGGCGCCTACAAGCGCCGGATCATGGATATGGGCCTGACCAAGGGGACCCAGCTCTACATCCGCAAGGTGGCGCCTCTGGGCGATCCCGTGGAGATCACCGTCCGCGGTTACGAGCTTTCGGTGCGCAAAGACGACGCCCAGTGCGTCGAAGTCGAAGCCGTCTCGGCCTAGGCGGCTCCTCGGCAGCGAGACTTTTAAGGGAGCGCAGACACTATGACCATCAAATTAGCCCTTGCAGGCAACCCTAACTGCGGAAAGACCACGATGTTCAACGCCCTGACCGGAGCCAACCAGTACGTTGGCAACTGGCCGGGCGTCACCGTGGAGAAAAAAGAAGGCCGCCTCAGGGGGCGCCGGAGCGGCGATGACATCGTCATCACCGACCTTCCCGGCATCTACTCCCTGTCGCCCTATACCCTGGAAGAGGTGGTCAGCCGGGATTACCTCCTGAAGGAAAATCCCGACGTTATCATCAACCTCATCGACGGCACCAACATCGAGCGCAACCTCTACCTGACCACCCAGCTGATCGAGACGGGCATTCCGGTGATCATCGCCTTGAACATGGCCGACCTGCTGGAGAAGCGCCAGATCAAGGTGGACATTGAGCGGCTCTCGATGCTGCTGGACTGCCCCATCGTGGAGACCTCGGCGCTGAAGCAGACCGGTCTGGAAAAGCTGATCGACCAGGCCGTGGAGCTGGCCAAGAAGCAGGAGCACAAGCTGCCCAACGAGGTCTTCTCCGACGAGCTGGAAGCTTCGATCGCCGCTGTCAAGGCCGAGCTGGGCGACGTGGCGGAGCACAAAAAGCGCTGGTACGCCATCAAGCTGCTGGAGCAGGACAGCAAGGTGCTGGAGCAGATGTCGCTGTCCTCCCAAGCCGCCGCGGTGGTGGAGGCCCACGCCAAGGCCCTGGCCGAAGCAGCCGACGACGAGGTGGAAAGCCTGGTCACCGACCAGCGCTACCGCTTTGTCCAGAAGGTGGTGGCCACGTCGGTGCGCAAGAAGGACCAGCAGCTGACCCTTTCGGACAAGATCGACATGGTGGTCACCAACCGGCTTTTGGGCATTCCCGTCTTTGTGGCGGTGATGTTCGCCGTCTACTACGTCTCGGTCACCACCGTCGGCGCCTGGGTCACCGACTGGACCAACGATACCTTTGTCGGCGCTGTCCAGGAGATGGCAGGAGGCTTCCTGGAGTCCATCGGCGTCAGCGATCTGGTCATGAGCCTGGTGGTGGATGGCATCATCGGCGGCGTGGGAGCTGTGCTCGGCTTCGTGCCCCAGATGGCCATCCTGTTCCTCTTCCTGTCCATCCTGGAGGACTGCGGCTACATGGTCCGCATCGCCTTCGTCATGGACCGGGTGTTCCGTCACTTCGGCCTGTCGGGCAAGAGCTTCATCCCCCTGCTGATCTCCTCGGGCTGCGGCATCCCCGGCATCATGGCCTCCAAGACCATCGAGCAGGACAACGACCGGCGGCTCACCATCATGACGGCCACCTTCGTGCCCTGCGGCGCTAAACTGCCGGTCATCGCCCTGATGGGCGGCGTCATGGCCGGTTACGCCACCGGCGACTATGCTGCCGCCGGCTTCATGGCTCCCCTTATGTACTTCATCGGCGTGGCCGCTGTGCTGTTGTCGGCCATTATGCTCAAAAAGACCCGCCCCTTCGCGGGCCAGCCGGCTCCCTTCGTCATGGAGCTTCCTCAGTACCACTTCCCTGCGCCCCGGACTGTGTTGATCCACGTGTGGGAGCGCTTGAGGGGTTTTATCATCAAGGCCGGTACGATCCTGTTCCTGGCCTGCGTGGTCATGTGGTTCCTGGGCGGCTTCGGATTCGGCGAAGAGGGCTTCGGCATGGTAGAGGACAGCGCCGAGAGCTTGTTGGCCATGATCGGCGGTTACATGGCCCCGATCTTCGCCCCCTTGGGCTTTGGCGAGTGGCAGCCTGTGGCGGCTTCGCTGTCGGGCTTCACCGCTAAGGAAGCCATCGTGTCAACCATGGGCGTGCTGGCCAACGTGGCCGGCGACGTGGAGGACGCCGAGACCGTGGCCGGTGCCGTCATGACCTGGTTCCCCAACACCCTGGCGGCCTTCACCTTCCTGATCTTCAACCTGCTGGATTCGCCCTGCTTGGCCGCCATCGCTACTATGGCCCAGCAGCTCCAGTCCAAGGCCTGGTTCTGGTTCGCCATCCTCTTCCAGAACCTGTTCGCCTACGCCGTCAGCCTGGCGATCTATCAGGTGGGCTTATGGCTGGTCTTCCGTGGTCCCTTCACGATGTGGACCGGCATCGGCGTGGCCGTGACCGTGGTGATGATCTACATGCTGGTGCGCCCCGATCCCTACAAGCATACCCGGGTTTATTCGAAACGCTCCGTCCAGGCCGCCTAAGGGCTCCTGACTGAACAATAATTGACGGTGGAAAGGGTCCGGTTTTGGCGGGCCCTTTCTGCCCTTTTCAACTGCTATGGCCGATTTTTTAGTTATCCTTTTGATCGCCGGTTACAGTTTTTGGATCCTTTACCGCCGGTGGGGGGCGCGGAAACAGGCCCGGAAATGCGGATGCGGTTGCGGCTGTTGCGGCTGCAGCAGCTGTAATTTCTCCTACGGCGGCGAAGAAGTCCGGAAGAAAGGATGCTGAATCGAGAATGGGAGATTCCACGGGGTCTATGTTTTGGGCCTTTGCCGTTTTTATGGCTATCTATCTGGCAGGAGCGGGACTTTACTGCCTCTGCAAGGTGGTCAAAAAATGGACGAGATCCAGAGGCCGCTAAATCTCCGGCACAGGGGTTTTATTTTCGCTAAGGCAAGGCCCTTCGGGCTCTAGGAGGACCTAGGCGACCTTAGAAAAAGGGAGTCCTATTATGGCTGATATTCTAGTTCTGATAGCTGTGGCAGTGCTGCTGGTCCTGGCCTTTAAGGGGGCCGTCAAACACTTTCGCGGCGAGCGTTCCTGCTGCGGCAGCTCCGGCGGGGAGGGCCTCGCTCAGGAGAAGGCCCTTTCGGGGCCCGTCATGGGCCGAAAGACGCTGACCATTTCGGGGATGCACTGCGATCACTGCGTCAAGGCCGTCACCGATGCGCTGAACGGCATCGACGGAGTTTCCGCCAGGGTGGACCTGAAGTCGGGAACCGCCAAGGTCATCTACGATAGTCCGGTGGAGGAGAGCCAGCTGAAGGAGGCCGTAGAAAAGGCGGGCTTCGAAGTGCTGTCCTTGAACTGACCGGTGAGGATCTTGCCCTCAACAGGGCAAATAAGAGCGAGCGGGCTTGGGAGAAATCTCCTAAGCCCGCTCTTTTATATCCCGTAATAATCCGGCAAAAATGGCGCCGCCGGTGGAGACGGGCCCGGCTTTCGCCGCCCTAGCGCCAGAGGCGGCTTTCTCTCCAGAGCAGGGCTATGCCCAGCAGGCCCCCGAAGGTCTCCACGCAGGGCAGGCTGAGCCATACGCCGTCGACGCCCAGCCGCGGCGGCAGTATTAACAGCGGCACGGCATAGAAGAGCTGCCTGGTCAGGCTGAGGCTTAGGGCCCAGCGGGCCTTTCCCAGGCCCTGGAGCGTGGCCGCCGCCACGATGGAAAAGGCCGCCATGGGCATGGCGATGTGGCCCAATACCATGGCCCGGGAGGCCAGTGCAACCAGATCGGGGTCGCTGGTGAAGGCGGTGACGAAGAGCTCCGGCAGTGAGATGGCCGCGGCCTGGGCCGCCAAGAAGTAGCCCACGCCGCAGCAGAGGGCGATTTTGACGGTCTGGCTGATCCTCTGGAGGTTTCCGGCGCCGTAGTTATAGCCCACCAGGGGCAGCACACCCTCGGCGATGCCGTTGACGGGCATGAAGCAGATCGAATCGAGGCTGAAAAAGATCCCCATGGCCGATATGGCCACGGTCCCGCCGTAGTGGGCGAAAAGCCTGTTGAAGCTCACCGACACGAGACCAAAGGAGAGGCCCATTAGGAAGGGCGAGAGCCCCACCGTCAGAGTCTCCATCAAGATGGCGGCCTGGAGCCTGATATAGCCCAGCCGTATCCGGAGGGCCCCCCGCCGCCGGAGGTAAAAGGCCAGGATCCAGCCGAAGGAGAGCATTTGGGCCAGCAGAGTTCCCCAGGCAGCTCCGGCCACGCCCCAGCCCAGGAGGACGATGAAAAACCAGTCCAAAACCACGTTGGCCAGGGCGCCCAGAATCATAGTCCACATGGCGTAGCGTGGAAAGCCCTGGGCCCGGGCTTGGTAGTTCAGCACGTTGGTGAAAAACTGCACGATAAGGCCCCAGAAGATAATGGCCAAATACTCCCGAGCCAGGGGCAGCAGCAGTGGATCGCCGCCGCAAAGCTCTAGGGTCCAATCCATCCGGAGCCAGCAGACCGGCACCGCCAGGACCGACAGACAGCCTACGGCGGCCAAAGAAGCGCCCAGAGTTTCTTCTGCCCTGCGTAGATCCTTTCTCCCCAGGCTACGGGCCACCTGGGAGGCGCTGCCCACGCCAATCAGGGAGCTCAGGGCCGCCACGAATATGGCCATGGGAAAGATCATAGTGATGGCCCCTAACCCCTCGAGGCCCACGTAGCGGCCTATGAAAATCCGGTCCACGATGTTGTAAAGGGCGTTGACCATCAGCGCCACCGTGGCGGGCAGGGAAAAGCTAAGCAGCAGCCGGGGGATGGAAAACTGGCCCATGGCCTCGGCCGATTGGTTCAGGGACATGACGAGCACACCTCTCCGCACAAACAAGTAAATTAAATTGGCCGGCCCTGGCAATTTCCATCCGGAGCGAAAATTCCCCGGGCCTCCCGAGATAATCCTATAAAAAAGCTATGGATTTTTTGAGAAAAAGGCCTTATCATATAGCCACAGAGAAAATAACCCTACGGCCCATCAAGATTACATAGGATTTCAGAAAGGAGCAGTTTCCATGATCAGAAGAGCTGACGCCATGAGAGCGGTCCACAACGAGAATTTTCGCGGCGGCAACGGCACCTTGACGATGCACCATATCCTGGAAGCCGAGGAGATGCACGGTAAGGGCTCCCTTTTCGCCCGCGTGATCCTCCCCCCGGGAGCCTCCATCGGCGAGCACACCCACACCGGCAATTTCGAGACCTTCTACATCCTCAAGGGCCGGGCCAAACTGACCGATAACGGCCAGATCCTGGAACTGGGCCCCGGCGACGGCCATCTCTGCGACGACGGCGGATCCCACGCCCTGGAGAACATCGGCGCCGAGGACCTGGAGCTGGTAGCGGTGATCCAGAACAACAAGTCCTGATAGAGCGGCGAAAAGCTCCTGCCCCCAAGCCCTGGGCTCCCTCCGCGAGGCCCCAGGGCTTTTTCCTGCTTCCTGGCCTTTTTCAAAGCCTCAAATCTGAGGGCCGGCGCCGGCCAATGCGCTGCCCTCCTGGGTACCCTCGTATTTTTTGAAGTTCTGGCGGAACTGCCGGGCCAGCTCCAGGGCCCGGCGGTCCCATTCTGCCGGGTCGTCGTAGGTGTCCCGGGGGTCCAGCACGGCCCTGTCCACGCCGGGCAGCTCCAGGGGTATTTCCAGGTTGAACCTCGGCAGCACTTTGGTGGGCGCCCTGTCTATCTCGCCGTTCAGGATGGCGCCGATGATCGCCCTGGTGTGGGCGATGGAGATCCGGCGGCCCGTGCCGTTCCATCCCGTGTTTATCAGATAGGCCCGAGCGCCGCTCCGTTCCATCCGCTTGATCAGCTCCTGGGCGTACTTCAGGGGATGGAGCTCCAGAAAGGCCTGGCCGAAACAGGCCGAAAAGGTAGGCGTGGGCTCCAACACTCCCAGCTCGGTGCCGGCCACCTTGGCGGTGAAGCCCGACAGAAAATAGTATTTGGTCTGTTCCGGCGTCAGGATCGACACCGGCGGCAGCACGCCGAAGGCGTCGGCCGACAAAAAGATGACCCGCTTCGCCGCCGGAGCCGACGGGATGGGCCCCACTATTTTGTCTATATGGTCGATGGGGTAGGACACCCTGGTGTTCTCGGTGACCGACCGGTCGTGAAAGTCCGGGATGCCTTGATCGTCTAGGGTCACGTTTTCCATCAGGGCGTTCCGCCGGATGGCGTTGTAGATCTCCGGTTCCGAGTCCCGGTCCAGGTCCACCACCTTGGCGTAGCAGCCCCCCTCGAGGTTGAAGATGCCCCTGTCGTCCCAACCGTGCTCGTCGTCGCCTACCAGCAGCCTGGTGGAATCGGTGGAGAGAGTGGTCTTCCCGGTGCCCGAGAGGCCGAAGAAAATGGCCGTGTTCTTCCCCTCCAGGTCCGTGTTGGCCGAACAGTGCATGGAGGCGATGCCCTTCAGGGGCAGGTAGTAGTTCATCATCGAGAATATGCCCTTTTTCATCTCGCCGCCGTACCAGGTGTTCAGGATCACCTGTTCCCGGCTGGTGAGGTTGAACATCACCGCCGTCTCGGAGCGGAGCCCCAGCGCTTTGTAGTTCTCCACCTTGGCTTTAGAGGCGTTGTAGACGATGAAATCGGGCTGGAAGTTATCCAGCTCCTCCTGGGTGGGCCGGATGTACATGTTTTTGACGAAATGGGCCTGCCAGGCCACTTCCATGATGAACCGTATGGCCAGCCTGGTGTCCTGGTGAGCGCCGCAGAAGGCGTCCACCACGAAGAGCCGCTTGCCCGACAGGGCCTTCTGGGCGATGGATTTCACGGTCTTCCAGGCCTCTTCCGAGGCCGGATGGTTGTCGTTGGGGTACTCAGGGGAAGTCCACCAAATAGTGTTTCGGGAAGTGTCGTCCATGACAATGTACTTGTCCTTGGGGGACCGTCCCGTGTACTGCCCCGTCATGACGTTCACAGCCCCGGAAGCGCAGAGCTGACCTCTCTCAAAGCCCTCCAGCTCCGGAGAAGTCTCCTCTTCAAAGAGCTGTTCATAGCTGGGATTGTGGACGATTTCCGTCGCTCCGGTGATGCCGTATTGGCTCAGATCGATGGCCTTCAAAAGAAAGACCTCCTCGTGGAATTTTTTCGTCTTGCCGGGATCGCCGCAAAGGGCGGCATAATTTCTAATTTATTATAGCAATAAAGACTCTGTTATTGTATGAGCCTGGAGGCACTAAGGCGAGGACTGGGACCTAATCCCGCAGCCGGGAAATCAATCCCGTCAGGAGGCCTTCCCGGAAAGCTATGGCGTCGGCGGGGCACATTTCGTGACAGCAATAGCAGCGTATGCATTTTTGATAGTCGAAGCGTAGCCGCCGGCCCTCCAGCTCCAAGGCGCCGGCAGTGCAGATCTTGGCGCAGCGCCCGCAGGCCACGCAGCGCTCCCGGTTCTGGACGGGCCGGGAGGATATGAACCGCCGCGCCAGGCCGTCGAGCCAGGGAGGCAGCAGGCTCAGGGCGTCCAGCTCGGGGATCTGCACCGCCGGAAAGGTCTTCTCCGGCGGCAGGTCTCCCTCCCACTTCAGGCCCTTCAGGTCCCAGCTGCCCAGGTTCCGCCGCTGGGCCGCCCCGATCAGGAAAAAACGGCTTCCCGGAAGCCCCATCATGGCCGCCACGGCGGCGTCCAGCGCCACGGCGTCGTTGGAGGCTGCCACAAGGCCGAAGTGCCTGGCCGTGCCGTTGCTGGGCCCATGGCCCTCCATGCCCCATATGCCGTCGAGGATCGAAAGCACCGGCGGCAGAGATACCAGGATGTCCAGCAGCAGATCGGCGAAGCGCCGCCGGTCCAGGCCCACGGAGTAATGCCATTGGGCCTTTCGGGTGCCCACCACGGTGCCGAAGAGGTTTTTCACAGCCAGGCTCAGCTGCATTTGACAGTGGGTTTTCAGCTTGGGCACGTTGACTATGGCGTCGGCCTCCAGGGCCTGCCGGGCCAGCTCCAGCCGCCGGTGGACCCGAAGGGGCGACGGCGGGCAGACCGTAGAGTCCCCCAGCTCCTCCACGGGAACACCGAGGCGGCGTCCCACCTCGCCCAGTCCCGAGACCCTGGCCACGGAGCCGAAGGGCTCGATGCCTGGGCTGTCGCCGATGAGGGGCCGGCATCCCAGATCCAGCAGGCCCCGGCAGATCAGTTCCACCACCGCGGGGTGGCTGGTGACGCAGCGCTCCGGCGGCCGGGCCGCCAGCATGTTGGCCTTGACCAGCACTTTCTGGCCCCGGGAAAAATTCCCCAGCGACAGCGCCGATTCCACGATAGAAGGCAGCTTTTCAGAACGGTAGTCGTCGCAGCGGTACAGCGCCACGGTCTTCATGGCCCAACCCCTTTCAGCCGATTTAGGCTCCGCCGGGCCTCTTTCTCTGGCCTCGCCCCATGGAATAGTTGCCATTGTAGCACAGCGGCGAATTTTTCTTTTTCGAGGCGCCTGGCCTTTGGAGCCGAAAAGTGTCAAAATATACTTTAGAACCAATCCTATCAGGAGGAATCGTTCATGGAAAAACATCGCGAAACCTACGATCAATATCTGGCCTCTATGGGCCTTGTGAAGGGCAGCGAAGAGGAGATTGCCCTGCTTCAGAAAGTCTTCGGCATAATCTTCGAAGAGGAGGGCCCCGAGGCGGGGCACGACCACGGCTGCTCCTGCGGTGGCCACTGCGGCTGTCATGGCCAAGAAGGCCATTGGGACCCTGAAAGCCAGGAGGACTGGAGCTGGAACAACGGCGAGGAGCTGGACGAGATGGAGGAGATGAGTGACGACGAGGTCATGGAGGCCCTCAAGGCCTATTTGGAAGCCCATCCTGAGGACCGTCCCAAGGCCTGAAGGCTCCAGCGCCCTGAGCTAGCCTGGCCATCAAAAAAGGGGAAAGAGCCCAGGGCTCTCTCCCCATCTTTTCGTGAAGGTGGATCTATTTGGACGGATCGGGCCCGTCCTTCAGCGCCCACAGCTCCTGACTGGCCTTTACCCCGGGGTTTTGGCGCCCCAAGTCCAGGGCGCTCCTGCCCTCCCGGTTCCGCATCGACGGATCGGCCCCTGCCTTGAGCAGTTCCGCCAGGATTTTCGGATTAGAGTTCCCTTGAGCGGCGTACATCAGCGCCGTCATGCCCTCCTGGTCCTGGGCGTTCACGTCGGCCTTGGCCTCCAGCAGAGCCTTCAGCACCTCCGGATTGGAGTTGTGAGCCGCCGCTTCCATCAGAGGCGTCCGTCCCCGGTCGTCCCGGCTGTCCACCTCGGCCTCGGCGGCCATGAGGGCCTTCAGTACCTGGGGATTAGAGCAGCCCGACGCCGCAAAGGCCAGCGCCGTCCGTCCCTGCTCGTCCCGGCCCTGGACCGGCACCTTGGCTCGGAGCACCTCCTGGAGCACCTTGGGATTGCTGTTCTGGGCCGCCGCCATCAGCACCGAGTAGCCCGTGGAAGTCCTGGTCTGGGGATCGGCGCCGTTCTGGAACAGGATCCGGACTATCCTGGGATTGCTGTTGTACCGGGCGCCGTAGAAGACCGCCGGCAGTCCCGAATGGTCCTGTGCCCCCACGTCGGCGCCAGCCCGAATCAGGGCCCGGAGGATCTTCTCCCTGGGATTGTAGGTAGCCGCGGCGATCAGCGCCGTCATTCCCTGGGGGTTGGCCTCGTTGACGTCCACGTCCCTGTTCAGCAGGACCCTGAGGACCTTCAGGTTGTCCTGGTCTCGGGCCGCCGCCAGCAGAGGGCTCCAGCCTGCGCTGTCGAAGGCCCTCAGGTCGGCGCCCCGCTTTATGGCCGCCTTGACCTGCGAGGCCGAACCGGTGGCGCAGAGCGACAAAAATTCGCTGGAGCTCACCGGAGCCGCCTGGGCAGCCGCGGCCACCGCCAACGCCGCCGCAGCGGCGACGGCTTTCCTAAAAAGGCCGTATCTCATAGTTAAGACCTCCCTGTGTTGCCTAGTGCCTTGTTTGATCTTGCTCGTTCGATCTCAATTGAGGTATCTCACAAATCCGGGAGGACAACAAGGGAAATTCAGCTGATCTTCGTCCTTTTAGCGGCGCCTTTTGGGGAATGGTCTTCCAGGTAATCGCAGATCTGCCGGGCCGACTCCATGATGACCCGTTCCAGCTCGGCCGCCGCGCCTTCGCCGTCGCCTTCGCGGCAGCACCGGAGCATAGTCTCGTGGCTGCTCTGGAACTGTTCCAGGTCCGCCAGCTTTTCGAGGTAGATCCGGAGGTAGCATCCGGCGCTGTAGAGCTGCCGCTTGATCAGATCCAGCAGCCTGGGATTGCCCGCGGCGCTGTAGAGGATTTCGTGGAACTGCCAATGGAGCCGCCACAGCGTCTCCATGTCCTCGGTGTACCTGCACTGCCGCAGCAGATCTTCCAGCTCCTTCAGAGTCTCCTCGGTGATCTGGGACACCGCCTGCCGGGTAGCCGCCATCTCCAGGATCGCCCGCACCTGGTAGAGACTCCACAGCTCCTCCGAGGTCAGAGAGGCCACCACGGCCCCCCGGTAGGGCAAGAAGAACACCAGGCCCTCGTTGGCCAGCTGAATCAGCGCTTCCCGAACGGGGATGTGGCTCACGCCCAGTTCGGCCGCCAGCTTGTCCTGACGTAGCTGGCACCCCGGCGAGTAGATGCCGCCAAAGATTCGCTCCCTTAGGGTTGCCTTTACTCGTCCGGCTGCGGTCTGTTTTTCGTCGAAAAGATGTGGTTTCACGAAAATACCTCGCTTAGTGAAGATCTGCTTTGCCGCCCGGCAGCCATCAATTCCGGAAGCATTTGGAAGGTCTCTAGTCGGGAATTTTCGGCAAGGGGAAAAGATTTTAGTGCATTTTATAATTATATCATGGCAGTAGAGTTAATGAAGACAGGAACATTGTTTTTTAATACGCCCTATATCCCATTTGGGGGATCAGCGGAAAACCTTATGGCTATCCTAAAGGAGGAAAATACCATGAAACGTTCCATCGGCGACAAGAAGACCCCTCTTTACCCCGCTCCCGCCGTGGTAGTGGCCGCCTACGACGCTCAGGACCGGCCCTGCGGATTGACGGCCGCCTGGGCCGGCGTCTGCGCCTCAACGCCGGCGTCACTGGCCGTGGCGGTCCGCCGCCAGCGCTACACCTACAGCGCCATCGCCGCCCGGAAGGCCTTCACCGTCAACGTGCCCAACGAGGCCCTGATGGCCGTGGCCGACTACTTCGGCATCTTTTCCGGCCGGGACCGGGATAAGTTCGCCGAGGCCGGAGTGACGGCCCGCCGGGGGACCTTTGTGGACGCCCCGGTGATCGAAGAGTTCCCCATCTCCTTTGAGTGCAAGGTCATCGCCGAATTGGACCTGGGCAGCCACGTCCAATTCGTGGGCCAGATCATGGACTGCACTGTAGTGGAGGAGGCCCTGGACGACAGGGGCCAGATCGACCCCGAGGTGATCCGCCCTCTGGTCTTCCTGCCCGGCACGGGGCTCTATTACGGCCTGGGCCAGCTGGTGGGCCGGGCCTACTCGGCGGGCAAGGCCCTGGCCGTCAAAGACAACGGTGGCCTTTAGGAGCTGGGACCTCGGCACGAGAATCCAGCACAAAAGCAAAAGACCCCTGCGGTGTCCGGGGGTCTTTTTTTCGTACTTTCGGCCGGTCTTTTACCGGGGCTTTGGGCCTATTCGCCGCTCAAAAAAACGTCGAGCTTTTTGGCTTCCTGGTCCAGCTGCAACTGAATCAGAGCCCATTTCTGTTCCTCCTCCGAGAGGATTCGGAAATTGGCCCACTCGTCGTCGACCCATTGCTCATCCTCCGACGTAGGCAAGGGCTCGTCCCGCAGGATTTCCATCTCGTCGTGGGAAAGTTCCCGTCTGTTCCTTTCAGTCATAGTTCACGCCTCCCTATGGGGTGATCGGTGCCTTTAATAATAATTATACAGAAAAGGCGTCCCGAGAAAAACTGATAAAATTAATTGGGAATGATCGAGAGGAAGAAAGGCGCGGAAGAAAAGGGGAAAAACAGGAGATAAGGAAAAGGATAAACAAGAGAGCCCGCCGCCTTTCGGCAGAGGGCTCTCTTCAGTAGGAGCAGGATGGGCGATCTCAAAGTCTTCAGCTGTTGGACAGGGTCATCAGGTCCCGATAGGTGGGATAGGGCCACAGGTCCTTGGCCACCAGCCCCTCGGCTCGGTCCGAAAGGGTCCTGATCTCCCTCATCACCGGTAGGGCCTCATCGGTGAGGTAATGGCTCCGCTTGGCCATGTCTTCCAGGCCTTCTGCCTTGGCCTCCACGGCCTCCAGCCGGTCCAGGGCCTCCAGGATATGGCACTTGATCTCCGCCAGGACGGTTAGTTCCCTCTTCCAGCGCTCCAGGCCGCCGATCCCATCGACGGCCTTCATGGCGCCGCTCTCCCGGGTCAGCTGTTTCGATATAGCCGGCAGCACACCCTCCATCATCATCATCCGCAGGGTCTTGATCTCCACGTCCAGAGCGGCGCTGTACTGTTCCATCCGGATCTCGTGGAGGGCGTCGATCTCCCGCTCCGTCAGGATCCCCAGCTCCGAGAGAAGTTCGCGGTTTTCGGGAACCAGGAGCTGATCCAGCCCCTGAGGCGTGGTGTTGCAGACCGGCAGGCCCCGGCGGCGGGCCTCATCGGGCCAGCTGGGATCGTAGCCATTGCCGTCGAAGCGGACCGCTTCCGATTCGATAGCGGCCGCCTTGATGGCCTCCAGAGCAGCCTCGGTCACGTCCTGGCCCTGGACTAACCGGTCCTCCATGATGGCCAGCACTTCCTCCAGTCCCTTGGACCAGACCGCCAAAAGTATGGACAGGGGGCCAGCCAGGGCCTGGGAGGACCCCACGGCCCGGAATTCCCACTTGTTGCCCGTGAAGGCGATGGGCGAAGTTCTGTTGCGGTCGCAGTTGTCGGCGGCGATATCGCAGAGCCGGTTCAGCCCCAGGTGCAGGCTGGCACCGTCGGGCAGGTCCTCGGGAGTTCCCTTGACGATGGACTCCAGGGCGTGGGTCAGCACCTCGCCGATGTAGACGCTCATCACCGCCGGCGGCGCCTCGTGGCCGCCCAGACGGTGCATGTTCCCCGCCGAGGCGATGGAGGCCCGCAGCAACCCGCCATAGCGCGCCGCGCCGATCAGGAAGGCGCCCATAAAGGCCAGGAACTGGAGGTTCCGCTTGGCGTTGGACACAGGTTTCAGGAGGTTGCGGCCCTGGTCGTCCCGCAGCGAGAAGTTCAAATGTTTGCCGCTGCCGTTGACGCTGTCAAAGGGCTTCTCGTGGACCAGCAGCCGCAGGCCATGGCGCTGGGCCATGCGCTTCATCACTTCTAGGAGCATGAAGTTCTGGTCGCATCCCGCGTTGGCCTCCGACAGCACCGGCGCGAACTCGAACTGACAGGGCGCCACCTCGTTGTGGCGGCACATCAGAATCTCGCCGAGGCGGTACATGTCCCGCTCCACGTCCTCCATGAAGGCCAAAATCCTGGGAGGGATGGAGCCGAAGTAGTGGGCTTCCACGGTCTGGGCCTTGGGCGACGGCGCGCCGATCAGGGTGCGGCCGCAGAGGTCCAAATCGGGCCGCAGCTGGGCCTTGGACTCCTCGATCAGGAAATACTCCTGTTCGGCGCCGATGGTCACCTCCACCGAGCGGACCGAACGGTTTCCGAAGAGCTTCAGCAGCTTCACCGACCGGTCCCGGATGACGTCGATGCTCTTCAGCAACGGCGTCTTCATGTCCAAAGGCGTGCCATCGTAGGAGATGAACACCGAGGGGATGCAGAGCACGCCGCCCTTTTTGCTGGCCACGATAAAGGCGGGGCTGGAGGGATCCCAGGTGCAGTAGCCCCGGGCTTCAAAGGTGGCCCGTAGGCCGCCGGAGGGGAACGACGAGGCGTCGGGCTCGCTGCAGACCAGCTCCTTGCCGGTGAAGTTCTGGATGGGGTTCCCCTCGTCGTCGTGGTTCAGGAAGGCGTTGTGTTTTTCCGCGGACATCTCGGTGCGGGGTTGGAACCAGTGGGTGAAGTGGGTAGCTCCCTTGGAAAGGGCCCAGTCCTTCATGGCTGCGGCCACGTAGTCGGCGATGGCGGGGTCCAGCTTTTGGCCTCCTTCTATGGTGGCCACCAGCTTCCGGTAGACCTCCTGGGGAAGCCGGCTCTTCATCTCCCGACGACCGAACAGGTACTTGCCAAAGAGCACTTCAGGTTTCACGATGTCCTTTTCCATGGCATTGCCCTCCTTGAGGTTTTGATGGTCCGGTTATACACCTCCTCCTCGAATTATGCAAGTGCTTTTTGAATAAAAACTGATTTTTAATTTCGATCTAGGTGCATAAAAACGCCAAGGCCCCTTTTAGGCTGGTGATATGGCTTGAATAGGCAGGCGAGGGGCCTTGGGCTGGTGCGAAAGGAGAGCGAGGGGACATAAAAAAGCCCGCCGCTGGGTGCGGCAGGCTCAAGGGTTTTCTTTTCTTAGAGAGGATCAGTCCCGGAAAACGGGATGCTTTTTGAGGTAGATCAGGTCGGTGCCCTCGTAGCCGGCTTCCTCCAGGAGAGGCGCCGCCTTGGCCACCACGGTGCAGTTGGTCTTGGCCAGCATTTTCTCCACCGCTTCCAGGGAGCCGCCGGTGGCCACTACGTCGTCGACGATGCAGACCCGTTTGCCCGACAGTTTGAGTACGTCGGAGCTGTCCATGACCAAGTGCTGTTCCCCCTGGGTGGTGATGGAGCGCACGTCGGCGATCATAGGATTGGCCATGTAGGCCTTGATGGTCTTGCGGATCACCACGTAGTTGATGCCCATCAGTCGGGCCATGGCGTGGGCCAGGGGGATGGCTTTGGCCTCGGGGCAGACCAGGTAATCTATGCCTTCAGGCAGGAGCTTGACCAGTTCGGCGGCACAGGCTTCCACCAGCTCGGTGTCGCCCAACATGACGAAGGAGGCCACGCTGAGGTGATCGGCTACGCGGCGCAGGGGAAGGTGACGGACCAAACCGGCTAAGTGAAGTTCATAGGTTGTTTCCATGAGAATCTCCTCCCTTAGAAGGTACGATGAAAGTTCGGCGCTCCCGAGAGACCACCGCTGGTACTTTTTGATTTCATTGTAGCACAGGGAAGGTCAAAGTCCGAAGATCAGCCGCAGGGCCACGCCGGTCACCAGGCCGCAGAAGGGATTCCAGCGGGCCGAGGCGAAAGTGGTAAGGCCCATGACCATGCCCCAGGGACCCATGCCGAAGGGGCCGCTCTGAAGGGCTTCGGCGGGAACGGCGGCGATGGCGCCGGCGGCGTTGGAGGCGAAGGTGACGAACACGCCCAACACCAGCAGGAAACCGGCGATGGAGGAGCTGTGGACGTAGCGGCCGATGGCCGGCAGCAGCTTAAAGATTAGCAGCAGCGCCATGATGGCCATCATCATCACCGAGGACCTCAAGGGATTGGGAGCCGTGGCGGTGCCCGATATGATGGCCTCCACCGAAGCCCCGCCGAAAAGGGACGATGCCATGTCGGCCAAGGCGGAGTAGGTGGACAGATGGTCCACGTTGGTGTCCACCCCGGCCAGGGAGCCGGTGATCTTGCCGAAGGAAATGTTGGAGCCCACGGTCAAACAAGCCAGGGCCAAGGCTCCGTAGACCATACGGGGGTATTTCCAGATCCGCCATTCGATGTTGCCGAAACGGAACTTTTCGTTGCCGATGTCGATGGTGGTCTGGTCTAGATCCATGCCCTTCACCCGCAGCAGATAGTTGTAGGCTGCTGTGGCCGCGGCCACCGAGACGATAATGGTCTTGGCCAGGTCTCTGGTCAAGAACCAGGTCCCCAGGGCCACGGCCAGGGAGACGGTGCCGGACCAGCGCTCCGATTGCCAGAGGTCCACGGCCACGTTGGCTAGCATGAGCCCCACGCCGGCCATCATGGAGTTCAGTATGACCGGGCCTATCCAGTCCACTATGATCTCGTTGACGCCCAACAGCGAGGGAATCAGGGTGATCACACCGGCCCAGAAGACCACCGTGAGCCGCTCCCGGATGTCTACTCCCATTTTTCCGGCCAAGGTCAGGTTCTCGGCCTGGAAGGACACCGTGGCTACGCAGTCAAAATAGAGGGATCCGCCTATCCCCACCAGGAAGGCCAGCGCCGTGGGCAGCGCTCCGAAGCCGTACATCAGGGCCAAAAGGCCTTGAGGAATGCCGTTGACCACCACCGCCAGGGCGGTCAGAAGGTCGGTCATCATAGTAAAAGATCACTCTCCTCCGCGGGATTTGGCGCCGAAACGCCGATTTTCTTTCTTACTTTTTAGACTCCAGGTGCCGCGCCGTCAAGGGGCGTACATTTCGGCGGATTTTTAAGGGTTTTCACCGGGGTAGCTTGCCGGAAGGCTAGGGTTCCCGGCGGCGAAATCGGGATGACGCCAGCAACTGGTCAGGTGGTCGTTGACCATCCCCGAGGCCTGCATGAAGGCGTAACAGATCCGG
>CAZNRB010000027.1:0-17046 GCA_964575405.1 uncultured Synergistaceae bacterium
GCGGCGCGGCTGACCCGGGCCATGAACGACGAGGAGAACCTGCCCAACCGGATCCGGCAGATGGAACATGCCAACCTGGAGGACACCTGGAACCGACTGCGTCCCCAGGACATGAAGAGCTTCTGCTCCCTGGTCCGAGGGGCGTCGAACATCTACTGCGCAGGCTGGAACATCTCGGCCATGATGGCCGAGTGCTTTTACAGCCGTTTTCGGGAGTTGGGCCTGCCGGCCCAGCACATGAAGCCGGGCTGCCTGTCCCTGATCGAGCAGGTGCGCTGCATCACCGGCGACGATTTGATGATCGCCCTAGACCTGCCGGGCTATTCGGTGTTCCTCACCGAGGCTGTGGAAAAGGCCCGCTCCAAGGGAGCCAAGGTGGTGACCATCACCGACAGTCCCGCCGCTCCTATCTGTCGCTTCGCCGATCTGTCCTTCTTCGTCAGCGACAACACCCCCACCTTCGGCAACAGCCTGATCAGCTCCCTGTTCCTGATCCACCTGCTCTCGTCGGTGCTGTCGGTGGACCTGGGCGAACAGGCCCGGCTCTCCCTGGAGGAGCAGGCCCAGTGCCTCCAGGACCAGCGGGTCTACTATCCTGTCTTCGGCCTGCGCTACTAGTCCCTCCATCGGAAGCCCTCTAAATCCCCATAAAGCAAAAAGGACGCCCCTGCGCTGAGGCGTCCTTTTTTTCGCGTGGTTCTAATCGCTGGGGAACTCCCGGACCTGGCCGACGGACCAGATCTCCACTGCGATCTCCGGCGGCACCTGGCGGGCGAAGTCCTGGGGGTCCACCTGGACCACCGGGAAGGTGTTGTAGTGCATTGGCACGGCTATGCGGGGACCGATCATGGCGGCGGCCCGGGCGGCGTCGGTAGGGTCCATGGTATAGTGGCCGCCGATGGGCAGCAGGGCCACGTCGATGCCCTGGCCCTGTAGGAGGGTGAACTCCATGGTCAGCGCCGTGTCACCGGCGTGGTACACCGTCAGACCGTCCATTTTGATCAGATAGCCGCAGCACACCCCGCCTTCCAGCACTCCCTCGGGCGACGAGACGCCGGAGCTGTGGAGGGCAGGTACCATCTTGGCCGATCCCCATGGGAAGGTGGCAGTGCCGCCCAGGTTCATGGCGCAGAAGTTCTCCAGGCCCTGGCGCCGGAGCCAGGTAGCGATCTCGGGAATGCAGACCACCACGGCGCCGGAGCGCTTGGCGATCTCCACGGTGTCGCCGATGTGGTCGTGGTGGCCGTGGGTGATCAAAATAGCCGAGACGCCGTCAAAGTCCTGGGCGGTCACCGGCGCCATGGCGTTGCCGCTGAAAAAGGGATCGATCAGTACCGTTCCCCCTTTTCCGGTCAGTTGAAACGATGCGTGGCTCAAGTAGCGAATTTGCAAGGTCAAAACCTCCTTTTGCTCCGTCAATAAAGGGCAACTCCAGTATAGCAAAAAGACGCTGCTCTATTGGTCAGAATAGACGTCCCTACCGAACCGAAAAGCCCGATCCAAGTGGCCGGTCTCGGCAATTCTGGGTCCGCCGTTGGTGTCGCCGCATCCTCCAGCCAGGACCATGCCCCTGTCGTGGAAACCTATGTAGTTGATCAGGGCGAAGTGGTAATAGCTTTGAGCCTGCTGGAAGGTCCAGAAAAAGTCGTCGGCCGCCGTCATCAGCAGGGCGCAGTCCTTGACGGGATAGCGCTCGTAACGGCCCAGCGGCGGGGCGGGATCCTCCTGGGCGATGCAGTAGAACCGCTCTATAAAGGCCTTGATCTTGGACGATAGCGTCCAGAAATAGAGCGGCGACGCCAGGACCAATAGATCGGCCTCCTTGATCTTGGGCACCATGGCGTTGAAATCGTCTTTCTGGACGCAGGGCTTGCCGTAGCGGCAGAGGTTGCAGCCCAGGCAACCCTGGACCTTCAGCTTGTTCAACGACAGCAGTTCCGTATGGTGACCCGCCGAGTGAGCACCCTCCATAAAGGCCTGGACCAGCTGGGCCGTGTTGCCCCTGGGACGGCCTCCTCCCAAAACTACCAGGATCTTTTTCAACTCCTTGGCCTCCTCAAAGCCGGTTTTGCTCGCCCCAGTCGCACATGCTGTCCAGGATGGGAATCAACGACTTTCCCCGGTCGGTGAGGCTGTATTCCACCTTGGGCGGTATCTGGGGGTATTCCTCGCGGTGGATCAGCCGGTCCGCTTCCAGGTCCTTCAGGGTAGCGCTCAGGGTCTTGTAGGAGATGCCTGGGATGTACCGTTTCATCTCGTTGAACCGCACCACGCCGAAGCACATCAGGGCGTAGAGGATCGTCATCTTGTACTTCCCGTTGATCAGCGACAGGGTGTAACTGAAGCCGGTGTCGCAGAGTTTGGCGTCGGCGATGCAGCTACTGTAGTCTCTCTTTTCATTCGTGGCTTTTTCAATCATGGTCTTTTCGTTCATAGTACTTCCCTTTTGGTGAGTATCGCACTTTGATGTGTGTACTTGTTTTTAGATCTGTTTCTAATATCATTCTAGTATGACCAGCGGGGGAAGTCAATTCTGACAGGACCGAAAAGGGCTCCTGTGGGCCAGCCGGTTCGAGCCGATCTGGCCCGGCCCGGATCTTGGCGATTCCCCCGGTCTTGAGGCGCCACGGAGCCAAAGCTATGAAAGGAGCTGTTTGGACTTGAAAAAGATCTCTCTGCCTGAGGCATCACAGGTCACTTCGCCCAATCCCTTGGTGTTGGTCTGCACCCAGAGGCCCGACGGGGCCACCAACTTGGCCGCGGTGTCCTGGTGGACCTACCTATCCTACAACCCCAACATGGTGGCCTACGCCATGGCCAAGACGTCCTACAGCGGCGAGCGAGTCCGGGAGACCGGCAAGGTGATCCTGGCCGTCCCTGGAAAGGCCATCGCCAAGGGCGCCATGGGCTGCGGCACCGTCTCAGGCCGCAACTGTGACAAGGCCGAGAAGTTCGGCCTGGAAATGGACCAGCTGGAGGGTTGGGACATCAAGATTCCCCACCACACCGCCCTGGCCATTGGCTGCCGCCTCAAGGAGTTCCAGGAGACCGGGGACCACTACCTCTACATCTGCGAGGTGGACCAGGTCTGGGCCGACGCCGAAGAGGAAGCCCTCTTCGCCTGGAACGGCTACGGCTCTTTGGCTCCGGCGACGAAATCGGAATAATCGGGATCTCCAGAGGAGGCAATGGCTATGAATGGCACTGTGAAGGACTACCAGGAAATTAAAAAGGTCATCGAGATCTATCTCCAGGGCGGCAACACCAGCGGCGAGGCTGCTAAACCGGCCTTCCATCCCCAGGCCATCATCAATGGCCAGCCGATTCAGACCCTTTTCGACGGCATCGATCAGGCTGGACCGACCAACGCCGTGGGGCATATCGACATCCTCGACGTGGTGGGCGATATCGCCTGTGCCCGAGTGGTCATGGAGGGCTGGCACGGCCAGAACTTTGTGGACTTTCACCAGCTGATGAAGACCGATCAGGGCTGGAAGATCGTCTCCAAGGTCTACACCCAGATCTAGCCTTTCGGGACCCAAAACAGTTAGAAGATAATCAAAGAGGCCCCAGGGAACCGCGGTTCCCTGGGGCCTAGCGTTGGTATGGGGTTTCTCAACGGGCGAAGACCTGGACGGCGTTGCCCGAGGGGATCAGCGCCGATAGGCCCTGGAGGCCAGAGATATCCTGGAGCCAGCGATCGGCCGAGGCCATGTCCTGGAACACCGGCCCGGGGAAAGGGACGTCCTCCCGAGAGGTCACCAGGGCGCAGGGATGTATTTGGTGGTCCAGCACGGTCTTGACGGCGATGTAGCCCGGGATGGTAAAGGTCTCTTCCAGCTCCTTCATGACGCTGTCGCTGTCGACCAAGGAGCGGCGCAGAGCCTCCTCGAAGTTGCCCGGCCCCAGGCCTTCCTCCAGATCGGCTACCAGCACCACCGGAGCGCCGGGCTCCAGCAAATCCCAGACCGCCGAAAGGGCCTTGGTGCCCTGGTAGAGGTCCAGGTCGTAGGGATAGCCGCCGCAGGACGAAACGGCCCGCCGGACCTTGCCGGGCAACCACAGAGTCTGGAGCGACACAGCGGCCTGGGTCGCAGTCTCCCAGGCTCCCAGCCAATGGCCGGCCACCCAGGCTGCTGGCTGGCCCTGGCTGTCGGCGATGGTGTTCAGCAAAAAGACGTTACGGCCCTCCAGGGCCAGCTTGGCGTAGACCAGCATGTCCTCGGCCATGGGGTTGCCCTCCAGCCGTCCGTTGCCGACGTCGGGATTGACCTGGCCGTCTTTGATGCAGTGGCAGTGGTTTTTGACGATGGACTGCCGTCCCGACACGCCGGGGATCAGGGACTTTCGGCCGCCGCTGAAGCCGGCCATGCTGTGGTAGGTCACGCCGCCCAACAGGACCAACAGATCGGCGGCCAGGACCTGAGGATTCAGCGTCACCGGTGTGCCCGTGGGAGTGCGAAGCCCCGTGTCTACGGCGCTGTCGCAGTCGTGGCTGCTCCAGCTGTCGCCGGGCTTGGCGGCCTCTCCCAGAAGCAGCGCCAGGTCCGACTGGAGGGCCGGTCTGTGCTGTCCCACCGCCACGATCCATTGGACTGGCCTATCGGTGGCCGAGGCGATTCGGTCCCGGACGGCCTGGGCCATCAAAGAGGCCCTTTGCCAGCTCCGGGAAGCGTCGGGCACCACCACGACGATAGAACCGGCCTCGGCGGCCAGAGCCTCCAGGGGCTGGGAGTCCACAGGGCTGTCCAGGGCTTCTTGAGGGGAGGAAAAGACGCCCTGAGGGCCGACTCCGTCGGCTTGGGGTTCCAGGTAATCGTAGGGGCTGGTCCAGTTCAGGACCCTCCGTCCCATCTTTATGGCGTAGTCTTTCATAGCCGCCTCCAGTGGTGAGTTTATAGTGAAGCCTATTTTAAACTATGTTTTATTGTTTTGCCAGTCCCGGAACTGTACCGGGAAGGCCTTTGCCGGGATGGGTTAGCCTAGGGCCACGTCGAGGATCATCATCACTGTGAAGCCCAGCATGACGCCCATGGTGGCGCTGTCGCCGTTGCCATTGGACTGGGATTCGGGGATGACCTCCTCGACGACCACGAAGATCATGGCTCCGGCGGCGAAGGCCAAAGCGAAGGGCAGCAACGGCTGGGAGATGGCCACCACCAGGGTGCCCACCACGCCGAAGAAGGGCTCCACCAACCCCGAGAGCTGGCCGTACCAGAAGCTCCGGAACCGGGACATGCCCTCGCGGCGCAGCGGCAACGCCACGGCCATGCCCTCGGGAAAGTTCTGGATGCCGATGCCCAGGGCCAGTGCCAGAGCGCCGCTGAGGCTGGCCGAGGGCAGTTGGTGCCCCACGGTGCCGAAGGCCACTCCCACGGCCATGCCCTCGGGGATGTTGTGGAGGGTGATGGCCAGCACCAACAGCACGGCCCGGCGCAGATGGCTGGGCATTCCCTCGGGCTTAGGGGCTCCCAGGTGCATGTGAGGCATGACCCGGTCCACGATTCGCAAAAAGACCCCTCCGCCCAAAAAGCCCACCGAAACGGGCAACCAGGAGGGCCACCCCAGGCTGGAAGCCATCTCCAAGGCAGGAGCCAACAGGGACCAGAAGCTGGCGGCGATCATGACTCCAGCGGCAAAGCCCAGCATCACGTCCAGGAACTTCTGGCTGGGCGTCCGTTGGGCGAAGACCATGGCCGCTCCAGCAGCGGTCATGGCCCAGGTGAAGCTGGTGGCCAGCAGGGCCTGGAGGGCTGGGGGCAGGTCGATTATATAGGTCATGGCGGATCTCCTTTCGGTATCTTGAGGAAGATAACAAGAATAATTCCTGATTTATCTCCATCCTACCACCCTTTTGCTCCAAGGGCAACCGCGGGAGGACCATTTTCTTCTAGAGGCCTCGATGCCTGGGCAGCTTGCCCTTTTGGCCAAAGCCTGCTATGCTCCAGGGCGAATTTCGGCGGGATCCTTTGGTTGCCTGCCCTGGCTGCTTCGGCGGCCCATCTTTGGCCCCAGGCGCTCCGTCTGGGCCTGAAGCCTTGGAGGGAAAGCCCATGGACGCACCGGCGGGCTATATCGACGGATTGGACCTGGACCTAGAGCAATGGCGCAGGCTGTTGCAGCAGCGCTTTGACGCCCCCCGTTACAGGGCCGACCAGATATGCCAGTGGATATACAAAAAAAAGGCCCTGGACTTCGGCGCCATGACGGACCTGTCCAAGGACCTGCGGGCCCGGTTGCCCCAGGAGATCGGTATCCAGGGGCCCTTTTTGGCCCAGCGGCAAATTGCCGCCGACGGGACCCGAAAGTACCTCTGGCGGCTCTGGGACGGCCAGGAGATCGAGTCGGTGCTACTGGACCACGGCAACCATTACACCGCCTGCCTGTCCTCCCAGGTGGGTTGCCCCCTGGCCTGTCAGTTCTGCGCTACTGGCCGCCAGGGCTTCCAGCGAAACCTTACGACAGGCGAGATAGTAGGCCATTTTCTGGCCATGGAGGCCGATCTGGGCCGGGACATCGCCAACGTGGTCTTCATGGGCATGGGCGAGCCGCTGCTGAACTACGACAGCGTGATCAAGGCAATCCGGATGCTAATGGAACCTAAAATGCGAGGCCTGGGAGTGCGCCACATCACCATCTCCACCTCGGGGATAGCCCCGGCGATACGCCGCCTGGCCGACGAAGACCTGGGCGTCTATCTCTGCCTTTCCCTCCACGGTCCCAACGACGAGCTCCGGTCCCGGCTGATGCCAGTTAACAGGAGCTATTCCTTGGCCCAGGTCATGGATGCCCTAAAGTACTGGCAGGATCGGACTGGGGTGCGGCTGACCATCGAATACGTCCTGTTGAAAAACGTCAACGACCTGCCGGAATTGGCCTACGAGATGGCCGCGCTGTTGCAGGACCTGCAGGTCTACGTCAACCTGATCCCCTACAATCCAGTGGTGCCCCAGTTCAGCCGTCCCTCAGCCAGCCGGATCCGGCCCTTTATGAAGATCCTCAGGGATCTGGGCATCGAGACGGAGCTTCGCCGGGAAAAGGGCGCTGACATCGACGCGGCCTGCGGCCAACTGAGGGGACGCCGGTACCGCTGAATTTTCCTGGATAGAGAAAACCCATAGGGGCCGGTCCTTCCACATAAGAGTGGGGACCAGCCCTTTATTTATGGGGCCCTTCAGGTGCAGTTAGGCCACTCTTGTTGTATGATACAGAAGCAGGGCAAATTTTCTTTGCTATTGTTTTTGCCCCAGGAAGGAGGTTGGACTGCGAAAAAGGACAGAGAGGACAGAAAGGAACAGCGGCAAGGGTAAGCGCCAGGACTGGAGACGCTCCAGTTGACGAGGTCGAAAGCCATCGAAAAAATCGGCGGATGCTTTCGGGGACGGCGAAGGGCTGCCCTGAGTCGGTCCTACAAAGACGGCAGGCGACTGTCGGGATAAAGGGGACCGAACCCTTCAAGATGTAAGGAGGTCTTTTCTGCGTGTGCGGAATTGTAGGCTATATCGGCAATAAACAGGCCAGTGGGATCGTGCTGAAAGGGTTGAAGCGTCTGGAATACCGCGGATACGACTCTGCTGGAATAGCTGTATCGGGGGACCAGGGCTTCAGGATCCTCAAGACCGTGGGAAAGGTGGCTCAGCTCGAAAAACTTGTCGGCCAATATGGTTTGGAGGGCACTGTGGGTATAGGCCACACCCGTTGGGCCACCCACGGCGGCGTCACCGAGGCCAACGCCCACCCCCACACCGACGAATTGGGCCGTCTGGTGATGATCCACAACGGCATTTTCGAGAATTTCGCGGAAGTCCGCCAGGAGCTGCTGGATTCTGGCGTCCAATTTAAGTCGGCCACCGACACGGAAGTGGGGGCCCAGCTTTTAGCCAGGCTTTATAAAGGCGATCCTGTAGAGGCGATTTGCGGGCTCTACCGCCGTTTTCGAGGGGCCTTCGCCCTGGTGATGGTTTTCGGCGACCGGCCTGACGAGCTCTACTGCCTGCGCCGCGGGGCCCCCTTGGTGGTGGCCCTGGGGGACGGCGAGGCCCTTTGCGGCTCCGACGTGCCGGCCCTGGTGGAGTACGCCGGCCGGGTGATTTTCCTTGAGGAGGGGGAGATCTGCCGGCTCACCCGTCAGGGGGCGGACTTTTGGGATCTCCAGGGACAGCCCCATTCTCGGGAGACTATTGCCATCGACGTGGACCCTGCCATGGTGGACAAGGCCGGTTATCCCCATTTCATGCTGAAGGAGATCAACGAAGAAGGTTCGGTGCTTCGCCGTGCCATCTACGGGCGCTGCCGGGAGGACTGCATCGACATGAGCGGCGAATGGAAGCTGTCGCCGGAAAGGGCCGCTTCCTTCGAGAGGCTCCACATGGTGGCCTGCGGCACCTCCTACTATGCTGCGTCGGTGGCCGAGCGGGTGCTGGAACGCTATTTGGGAATGGCCATTACCGTGGACATCGCTTCGGAATACCGTTACAGGCCCCTGAAAATCGACTCTAAGACCTTGGCCCTTTTCGTCTCCCAGTCCGGCGAGACCAGCGACACCCTGGCCGCCGCCCGCCATGCCGTCGCTCAGGGCGCCTACGGAGTGGCAGTGACCAATAACGGCAACTCTTCTTTGGCCCGAGATATGAAGGATTTGCTGCTATTAAACGCCGGGATCGAAATCGGCGTGGCGGCCACCAAGACCTTTATGGCCCAGATGGCAGCGCTGATCCTTTCGGGCCTCTATCTGGCGAAGCTCCGGGGAGAGCTTCCCCCCCGGGAAGAGGTCCGTTTAGCGGCGGAACTGCTGAAACTGCCCTATAAGGTCGAGGCGGCACTGCAGATGCGAGAGGCCATAAAAGAGGCCGCTTGCCGCTTCGGAAAGGCCCGGGACTTTTTGTTCCTGGGCCGGGGCATTTCCTACCCCGTGGCTCTTGAAGGGGCCCTGAAGCTCAAGGAAATATCCTACATCCACGCCGAGGCCTACGCCGCCGGCGAGATGAAGCACGGCCCCATAGCGTTGCTGGACGAGCAGGTGCCTGTGGTCGCTATAGCCCCCCAGGACGGCCTGTTGGAGAAGACCCTGTCCAACGTGGAAGAGACCAGGGCCCGCAAGGCGCCGGTAATGCTTTTAGGGACCAAGGGGGCCCTGCCCGATGGCGTGGCCGACCTTTTAGTGGAAATTCCCGCGACGGAGCCTGAGCTGACGCCCTTTTTGACGGCGGTGCCGTTGCAGCTTTTCGCCTACGAGTCGGCGGCGCTGCGGGGCTGCGACATCGATCAGCCCAGGAATTTGGCCAAAAGCGTAACGGTGGAATAGTCGGCGGCAGAGATCTCCCAGGCCAGCCCGGCAGGAGGCTTTCCTGTCGGGCTTTTTATGTCCCTGACGGCATGGAATTGACCCTGCCGGAGGATAACAAGGAGGACAACAAAAGGAGGAAAGGCCCATGAGGGTGCTCCATACAGCGGACTGGCATCTGGGGCGGAGGCTTTACGGCAAGGAGCGAAAGGCAGAATTTCAGTCCTTTCTCCAATGGCTCCTGGAGGTGCTGAGAAGGGAGTCGGTAGATTGCCTGGTGGTGGCCGGCGACGTGTTTGACAGCGCAATGCCGCCCCTGTGGGCCCAGCGGCTCTATTTCGATTTTCTCTGGCGTCTCCGCCAGACTGGCTGCCGTTGGACAGTGATCATCGCTGGGAACCACGATTCCCCGGCACTGTTGGACAGTCCTAGGGAACTTTTGGAATACCTGGGCGTCTGGGTCAGGGGCCTTCCGTCTCAGGATCCCGGCGACGAGATTCTGGCCTTGAGAAACTCTGAAGGCGATCTGGAGCTGATCGTCTACGCCGATCCCTTTTTGCGGACCCGAGATCTCTGTCCTGCACTCCAGGACGAAGACCCCCAGGAGCAGCGCCGCCGGGCCTTGGAGGCCTTGGGGACCCGGTACAGCCAGGCCATGAAGCAAATGGTCCAGCTGCGGGGCGGTGCGCCGGTGCCCATGGTAGCTATGGGGCACCTCTTCGCGGCGGGAGGGCGAATGGACGGCGAGGAGCGAGACCTTGCGGTGGGGTCCCTGGACTTTGTCCCCTTGGACCTTTTTCCTTCAGAGCTGGACTATTTGGCCCTCGGCCACATCCATAGATCCCAGCGGGTAGGAAAGAGAGAAAATTGGCGCTACTCGGGATCGCCCATAGCCATGGGATTCAGCGAAGTGGGCCAGCGCAAGGAGGTGCTCCTGGTCGATTTTGAGGGCTCCAAGGCGGAGGTCCGCGGCCTGGAGGTGCCCTGTTTCCACAGGTTGGCTAGGCTGGAGGGCTCCCCTGAAAAACTGGAGCAGGACCTTCAAGATCTCTGTCAAAAAGGAGAGCCCCTCTGGTTGGAGCTTTCCTGCGCAGGAAAGGCCGATCCCGGCCTCTGGGAAAGGTTTCAACAAATCATAAAGGGCAGCGCAGTGGAGATTCTGCGGCTCCGCAGCAGCTTAAACGACGGGCCCCTGTTACCGGACAGCTTCGATCTGATGGAGGATTGGTCGCCCGAAAAGGTCTTTGAAGCCCTTTTAACGGAAAGGCAAATCGCCGGACCTGAGGCCCGGGACTTAATGGCGCTCTATCGCCAGGTCCTGGAAGATCTGAGGCAGGAGGAAGCTCCATGAGAATCTGTAGACTTAGAATTCGCAACTTGAATTCCCTGTCCGGCGAGTGGGTCATCGACTTCGAAGATCCTCGCTATTCCGAAGGGCTCTTCGCCATTACCGGCCCTACGGGATCGGGAAAGACCACGATCCTGGACGGGATCTGTCTGGCCCTCTACGGAGCCACTCCTCGGCTTGGAAAGATCGCCTCGGTCAACGAGATCCTATCCCGGGGCGCCCAGGACTGCCTCGCCGAAGTGCTGTTCCAGATGGGGAGCCGCCGTTTTTTGGCGGTATGGTCCCAAAAAAAGAAGCGCCGCGGCGAAGGGCTGATGGCCTACCGTCATCAGCTGTCGGAGCTTCGGGACGGAGAATTTCAACTGTTGGAGGAAAAGGCCGGCCAGGTGCCCGCCCAGATCGAATCGGTCTGCGGAATGGATTTTAAACAATTTATCCGGACCGCCATACTGCCCCAGGGCGACGTGGCGGCTTTTTTGAAGGCCAAAAGCACCGAGCGGGCTCTGTTGCTGGAAGGCCTTTCGGGGACGGAGATCTACGGCGAGATCTCGAAAAAGGTCCATTGCCGCTGCCGGGAAGAAAGGGCCTCGCTCCTGGATTTGGAGAACCGCATAGAGGACCTGCAGCTCCTTTCCGATCAAGATTATCAAAACTTGCTGGACAGCCTGAAGTCCTGCGAAGACGCCGATAGAGCCCTAAGGCAGGAAAAGGAGATAGTCGAAGGAAGGCTGGTATGGCACAGGAGGCACCAGAGCTGCCTCGAGGCAGAGGCAGCTCTGGTGCAGAGCCATGCCGAGCTAGCCAAAGCAGAACAGGATTTCGGGCCTCTGGATCAGAAGCTCCTGCTGGGAGAGCGGGCGGCCAGGCTGAAAGACTTTTGGTATCCCTTAGAGGCTTTGTGCGGCCAGGTGGAGGAAATGGGCCAGCAATTGATCGAGCTGGAATTGAAGGAGGCCGACGCGAAAAAGGAGCTGCTGGAGAGGGAAGAGCAGGAACGCCGTTCGGCTGATCACCTGAAAACCCTGCGGGATCAGTTTCAGGATCTAATTGCCCATTGGGCGGAGGTCCGCAGCCTAGATCGGTCCTTAGCCGAAGGCGAGCAGGAACGGCAGGAGATGGCCCGGGACTTTCAGGAGTTGAGCGGGCAACGGGAGGACCTGCAGCGGCAGGTGCAGGATCAGCAGAGGATACTCCAGGACCTGGAGGCAAAAAGGCTGGATCTGGAGCGCCAAAAGGCGGAAAGGGGTAACTGCCAAGACCTAGCCGCCCAAATGGCGCTGCTGCGGCAGCGGGCAGAGATCTGGAGAAGCTACCACGTGGCAGAGCAGAGGGCTCAAGCTCAGGCGGAGGAGCATAAAAAGGCTCTGGCCTCGCTGGATTTGCAAGCAGAGGCCGCAGCTGCCCGATTGGCCCAGGCTCAGGCTCTGGCGGAGAACATAGGGCAAGCGTTGGAGGCCCAACGGGGCGATAGGGTTTTAGCCGCTCAGGACTTCCAGCGGCAGGCGGCCGAGGCCGAACTGAACCTTCATCGGTACAAAGCCGAAAAAAAGAACCTGGAAGAGCTGAACCTCGAAAAATCGGACCTTTCAGACCGCATCGAGAGACTTCGAGCCCAGGTCCAGGAGGACCGACAGGCCTTTGAAGCCGCCCGTTCAGAGGCGTTGATGGCCCTGACCCACGGCTCGCTGACGGCTCTGCGAAAAGAATTGAAAGAAGGAGTTCCCTGTCCTCTCTGCGGGGCCCTCCATCATCCTTCGCCTTGGCTGGGCGACGAGCCCGATCAGGCCGGTTTAAAATCAAAGGCCCAAAAGGCCGAAGCCCTTTCCGAGAAAGTAGGATTAGAAAGGGGCGGTCATCAGCAGGAGCTTCAATTCCTCATGGCCCAACAGGACGCCGTGGAGAAAAGTATCCTGCAAAAAGAAAAGCAGCTTGCCGCTCTGGAAGAATCTATAGAGTCCTCTCTGAAGGCCCTGGAAATTCCCTGGGGCGGTTCTTGGGACGCCGGGGAGGCCCTTGGGAATCTGGAAGATCTCCAGCGCCGCCGCAAAACAGCGGAGGAAAAGCTGAAGGATCTCCAGGACCTTTGCCTGAACCAACAAAGAGCCTTGGAGACCCTTCAGGTCGAAAAGAGCTCTTTGGATGAGAAGCGTAGCCACGAAGGCGATCTTTTGGCCCGGAGCGAGGCCGAGTTGTCCCAAGCCCTGAGAAACTGCGCAGAATCGCGACGGGTCTTTATGGACAGTGCCAGACCCTACCTTCTGGAGGAGCCCAAGCTGGAGGAGCTGGAGGAAGTGCTCGGCAATCTAGAGGACCTTGGCCGCCAGTCTGAAGAGTTGGTGACAGGCCTTTCCAATCTGAAGGAGGAGCTCCAGCAAAGAGACAGGGAGCTATGCCGGCTCAGCTCCGATCTCGCCGTGATCCAGGAGCAGTGGAACCAAAAATCCGCCGCCATGGAGGCCAGGGCAAAGAAAAGCCGGGGACAGCAGAAGCGCAGGGAGGAGCTTCTCGGCGCGGAAGATCCCGATCAAGAGGAGGTCCGTTGGAGGCAAATCCTGGAAGAAGCCGAGGAGGTCCACAGGGAAAATCAGCAGGGCCATAGAAGCGCCCAGGCCTCCTGCGCCGCTCTGGAGGGGGCAAGGAAGGAGCTTTTGGCTTCCTTGGCCCGGTCGGAAGCCGAAAAGGAGAAGGCCCAGGCTCTTTTCGACGGCCACCTAGCCGGGGAGTCCTTCCCTGACCTCTCCTGCTGGCGGGCAAGTCTCCTGCTGGAGCAGGAACTGCAGGACCTCAGGCAGCGCCGGGAAGCCTTGAGGCGTCAGCGCCAGGACTGGGAGGCCCGAAGGGCAGAGCTTGACAGAGTTCGGGAGGATCTGGGCTCTGGTCCAGAGGAGACCATGGAGGCCCTTGAGAGCAGGGCTCAGGAGATAGAGGTCTCATGCCGCCAGGGCGATGAGCGTCGGGGAGCACTAAAACAGAAGCTTCTCCATCAAGATGAGCTGAGGGCCCGGCGGGCTCAGTTCGGAGAAGAGCAGCTGCGGCGAGAGGTTCTATGCCGTCGTTGGGAACGTCTGGAGGGACTGATAGGATCCTCCGACGGAAAGAAATTCCGCCTTTACGCCCAGACCTTAACCTTTAAAAGGCTGATCGAACAGGCCAATCGCCGGCTTTTGGAGATCAGCGGCCGCTATCTCTTAGTTCCCAATTCTCAGGATCCTCTGGAATTGGACGTGCAGGACCTTTACCGGGCCGGAGAGATTCGATCGGCCCGCAATCTATCGGGCGGCGAGGCTTTTTTAGTCAGCCTGGCCCTGGCCCTGGGACTGTCCTATAATGCTCAGGGCCTTCGAGTGGAATCCCTGTTTCTCGACGAGGGCTTTGGATCCCTGGACGAGGAAAGCCTGGCCACGGTAATGGAATGCCTGGCCACGTTGCGGCAGCAGGGCCGGCAGATCGGAGTAATTTCCCACGTGGCGGCGCTGCGGGAGCGGATTGAGGTCCAAATCCAGGTATGTCCCGATTCCCGGGGCTGGAGCTCTCTCAAAGGCCCGGGGTGTTCCAGGAAAGACCTTGGGGACCTTTGAGTTCAGCTAAGGGCGCCGGGAAAGCCCTTTTTGTGCTTTTTGCCCAAATTGACAGGGCTTCGGAAAGGCCTAGAATAGCTTTAAGACCCTCAGGGGCCTCTATTTTCGATATCGAGGTGTGGTCCATGATAAAAGCGGTGGCGCCTATTCTGACGGTGCTCCTAGGGAGCATGGTTTGGATCAGCTTTGTATTCTTCCTGCTGTGGAACCATTACGGCCGGGATCCGGAAAAGGGCGCTGTGAACCCTCACTTCGATCCTCCCGAAGGGCTATCGCCCGCCGGCGCCAGATATCTGCTTAAGCGCAGGCTTGACACCCGGGGGCTAGTCGCCGCCATAGTGTCCATGGCCATCAAGGGAGTAGTTCGCATCCGCTGCGACGGCGCCCAAGGGGAGGGCCGGAAATGCACCTATTGGCTGGAGCGCCGCGACGACGGAAAAAAGAATCTGCTCTCTGAGGACGAAGGCCGGATTTTCGAGGCCCTGATGGGCTACTCCATAGGCAAGATCGAACTGGGCAAGAACGCCGTCAGAGAATTATCAGAAGCCTTTGGGTCCGCTCAGGCCTCTCTTAAAAGGCAATACGGGTCCCTTTACCATCGAAATATCAGGGTAGGCGTGGCGGGGATCTTGATGACCTTTTTCCCCCTTGCCGTGGCGCTCCACGCCTTGGGAGACCCTAATACGGCCCGGCTGCTGTTGACGATCACCGCCCTTTCGGCCGCTATCACGGGGCTTTTTGGGACACTGCTGGAGCACTTTCTTTCCAGTACCTCCGGAGCGGCTCGCTGGCTTTTCCTGCTGGCCCTTGTAGCCCTGCTCGGCTGCGGAGGATGGGAGGTGTTGAGGACCATGGCCCTATTTTCGGCCATTAGGCCCCTTTCTTTCACCTTGTCCCTGCTGAACGGCTTAATCCCTGCGGTCTTCATCCTCCTCATGGGAGCCCCCACAGAAGAGGGCCAGAAGCTCCGCGACCGGCTGGACGGATTGGCGCTTTACATCGTTGCGGCTGAGAAGGACTACATGAACTTGACTAATCCTCCCGACCGAACTTCGGAGTTCTTTGAGGGCCTGTTGCCCTACGCTCTGGCCCTGGGGCTGGAGCAGCCATGGGGAGAGGGCTTCGCCGAAGCCCTGAGTCCCTACGCCGCCGAGAGCGCCGAGGACTACCGGGCTTCCTGGTACGGAGGAGCGGTCAAGCTGAATTTGCATTCCCTGTCCTCTTTCTCTTCGGAGATGGTGGACCTTATTTCCTCCACCAGGGCTGAAAGCTCCGGCGGTCCTGTTTTCTGACGGGGCGGAGCCATAGGATGGAAAAATCCACGGTGAAAAAGCGGCTGAGGAGCCTAAAGGAATGGATAGGGCTCTTTTTATGGGGCTCCTTGTTGGATAAGAAAATGGCCATGGTCCGCAAGGAGGCCCACGACAAAAACGACGAGCTGATGTTGCTGCTGTTTGGGGATTATCTGGGAATTCCCAATCCCCTTTCCTATTACATGCTGGAGCTTTTGCCCTATATAGCGGAGGACCTGCCGGCATGGCTGCGGCGGATGCAGAATCGGAAAATGTTGGCGGCCGATAAAGCTGGGCAATTCGATTTCGAAGGCTGATCTCAGGACGGAGGAAGAGTCATGGGGCATAAGCGCTATACCTTCTTTGGCGGCAAAGGCGGCACCGGCAAGACCACCTGTTCCTCTGGCTACGCTCTTGCTCTAGCTGGCCAGGGACTCCGAGTCCTGGCGGTCTCCACCGATCCAGCCCATTCCCTGGCCGACGCCATGGGCAAAAAAATTGGAAGCCAGATCGTCCCGTTAGGCCATAACCTTTGGGGGCTGGAGATCGATGCCTCTCTGGAAGCCCAAAAGTACATGGAAAGCATAAAGAAGCAAATGATCGAGATAGTCAGTCCGGCCATAGTGGAGGAGATTGAAAAGCAGCTCCGCATCGCCTACATGTCCCCCGGCGCCGAAGAGTCGGCAATCTTCGATTGTTTTATTGACCTGATGGAGCAGGCCGGAGATCGATACGACGCCATAGTCTTCGACACTGCCCCCACCGGCCACACTCTGCGGCTTTTGACCCTGCCGGAGCTCCTGGGGGTATGGATGGACCATCTATTGTCCAAACGCAGCAAGGCCATGGATCTCATGCGCTTGGCCGCCCATTACGAAAAGGACCTGCGGGAAAAGTTGAAAGACGATCCAGTTTATAGAATTTTATCCCGTCGCCGCGACCGGTTTCAGCTCGCTAAAAAGCTGCTGACCGATCGGGACCTCACGGTCTTTCATCTGGTGCTGAACGCCGAGAAGATGCCCATCCTAGAGACCGAGCGGGCCATAACTCTCTTGGAGGAATTCCACATCACCATGGGCGCGGTGGTGATCAACCGGGTTATACCTGCCGAAGCCGGTCCCTTTTTCGCGAAAAAACGGCAGCAACAGGCCCAATACTTAGAGGAGATCGAGGAAAAATTCGGCGCCTACGGAGTGGTTAAGCTTCCTATGCTGGATACGGACATTCAAGGGGAAGAGCAGCTTCGCACTATAGTGCCTTTGCTGACGGACCTGGAGAGTCGGGGCCCTAATATATAGCCCAATAGTCAGAAGTTCTAGAATATCTTATAAATTCCTCCTTGACGGAAAGCTATATCTCTGATTTAATCTACCGAGACATCACACAGGGAAAGGGGAGGGCTAATGATGTTCGTTAGAGATTGTCTGATATACAGCCTGATGCTAGCCCTAACGACTGCGGATCTCTGCCGGAGTCGTTCCTGTGTCGTGTCCCTATCGAAAGGCCTTTTATCTTTCTAGGGACTTTAGGCCCTTCCAGCCGGGA
>CAZNRB010000028.1:0-16009 GCA_964575405.1 uncultured Synergistaceae bacterium
CCTTCTCGGCGGTGACCTTCTTGGCATAGTCAATCAGGGCGCTCAGCGAACGAAGTTGTTCCATTTTGAAAATTCCTCCTCTTTGTTTTGACAGAAACCCTGGGGCGCTGTCCCATTCAACCCTATTATACACCTCACCAGGGGAAATTCCTCATCAATAGGCGATTTTTTCGGCGACAATTCAGAAATTTCATCTGTCCCTTAGCCTAACTAGATTTTTGTCCGTCGGTTCCATTACAGAGATCAAAAGGAGCCTCCCATCGAAAACTAAAGTCCATCTTGTGTGGAGGGTACAGATTAGTTAGAGAATAAATAGCTTTGTCAGCAGAGGCACGAAAAGCACGATCGATACCATTCGCATTGTATGCATAACGCTGACCCTCAGGCTGTCGGCACCCATATCCTCGGCCAAGAATACCACTTGGCTCAGGCCGCCGGGACAGGACGCCATTAGACAGGTCACAGGGTCCCAGTGGCTGATCTTTCGAAGCACCCATCCCAGCACAAAGGACCAGGCCTGCAGGAAGGACAAAGAAATACAAAGGGGCAAGAACAGCGACGCGATGAGGTGCAGCGTCTGAGGAGTCAGATTCCGGCCAATGACCATGGAGAGACCGATCTGCGCTGCTACCTTCACGCTGTTGGGGCAAGTAAAACCCCGGCCCGTAGAGAGGTTCATTCCAGCCGATCCCAGTATAGCTCCGACTAGCACTCCAGCCGGCATGCCGAAAGAGTCGACAGTCCAACCGCAGAGACAACAGACCAGGGCCAAAAGGACCAAGCCAGGACGGCTGTAACGAGGGAGGGGCTCTCCATCGGAAGAAAGGCTATTGCCACGGCCCTGATCAAAAGCAAGGGCCCGCTCCTGTGGCGACATCCGCTTCAGCCAAAACCGAGATCCTGCGGGCATGAAAAAAGCCACCGAAAAAACCCGGATGGTCTGAAAAAAGGCCACTGTCCCCACGTCGGCCCCTACAGACATGGCGAAGATGGACATCTCCGAGATGCCGCCAGCGGAGGAGCTGACCACGCTGGTGATCAGATCCAGCTTGCCACCGGCCACGTAGTAAAGCAGATAGCCCGTCACTATGGACCCGATCACCAGGCTGCCGGAAGCCAATAAAGCCGGCAGCCATAGGGTTTTCATAAATCTCACAGTATGACGGTCGATTCGCTGGCCCACCACTATGCCGCTGAGGATCTTGGAGATAAAGGAAACAGTTTTCACGGGAAAGGGCAGCGAAAAACCAGCCAGGCCCAAAGCTCCTAAAGCCACCATAGACCCCAGCAGCGCGGCAGCCGGAAGACGGAACTTCTTAAAAAGCTTAAATCCTACATAGCCGATCGCCGAAAGGACAACAAGACCTCCAAGCTGAATGGCCGTTTCTGTCAACTCCGTCATCTCCTTACCAGCGGCCAGGCCGCTGAAAAATCCCCCTGGCTGGGCTCTCGGAAACAAGATCGAGAGCCTCAGCTCTGCGGAAAATGTTTTTATACATTACCAATTCACGGGAACTTTTGCAAGGTTCCGGAGGTTCGGACAAAGGGCCCCGTCGTAGCGCTAGAGAAGATATCGGAAAAAGGCCAGGCCTTTGAGTTTTTTCACTAGCCAGAACGACAGGGACAAGGTCAGAGCGATATTGATGGGCAGCGACCAGGGCAAGTGCCAGGTGCCGTAAAAAAGGAATATGGTGCGGCTGAAGGACTCGAAAACCATCGGGTGGATCAGATAGACTCCAAAGGTAAGGCTCGATATATCGGCAATCCACCGGCTGAAATTTCCACTTCCCTCCCGGCAGCGCAGCAGTAGCGCAAATAGGGAGACCGACGATAGGAGCAACATCGGCGACAGATGGTCAAATAAGAATCCTCCAATGGGCTTCCCATTGGCCATAGAAAGGCTCCATGTGAGGCGGCAAATTAGATATCTCATACAGAAGAAGACCAAACAGAGAACAAATCCTCCGAAAAGGCCCAGGCTCCTATCCCTGGTCTCGTAAATCCAAGCTCCGGCAAAAAGGTAGCCCGAAAGACCGGTAAATCCCATAAGCTGGTAAAAATTCACAGGGTCGCCGGGCAGGGAGAACCACAGCTTTAGCGTACTCCAGACCGAAGCCACTAGAAACCAGCCAGCCAGATAGTACCATCGCTCTGCTGTCGTGATCCCCTGATAGAGCCGCCTAAGGAGTGGGAGAAAGGCGTAGATACCTATCAGAGCGTAGAGATACCAGAGATGGTAATAGGCTTCGGTGTAGAGCAGTTCGGTCCAGGTCTTGGGGCCGTAGCCCCAGATAAAGCTCCAGATCGTATAGAGCCCACCCCAAAACAACAGAGGCGGCAGAATTCGCAGTATTCTTTTTTTCCAAACCAGGCCGATCGGCTCTTGGCGGTTCATCAGAAGAGCGCCCGATATCATCATGTACATAACGGCTCCGCCTCGAGAAAAAGACAGCACGGCGTTGAGCCAGCTCCAGGACGGATGGAAAGACATGTAGCGCGTTGAGGTGACATGGGTCACCACAATCATGACGCAGGCTATCACGCGGGCCAGCTCTATGCCGAAATTTCTCTGACCTGCCATGGATAACTCTCCTCTCTCTTGTAGCTTTTCCCAGATAGCTTTCGGCCTCTGAATAACTCAAAGTCTTTTCTTGTCCGATAGGCCCTATTCCACCCAGCGATGGATATTTTGGCGAAAAAGTTCTGCGATCCGTCGGGTCATGGGTCCAGGAACTCCGCCGCCTATGACCTGGTAACCGACCTGCACCACCGGAACAATCTGCTTGATGCTGCCAGAGATAAAAGCTTCCTGGGCATAGGCCAGCTCGTCCATGGTGGGACAGGTCAGCTCCAGAGGAATGGACTGTTCTTCCATAAGCTGGATCACCACAGCCCTGGTGGTGCCGACAAGAACTCGATCGGCCGGAGCGGTCAAGACGCGGCCTTCATGGACCAGGAAAAAGGAGCTATGAGCTGCCTCGGTGATCTCGCCGTCAGGACAGTAAAGGACCTCAAAAGCCGCCGGATCGTCCCGATCTTTCTCGTAGGAAGAGAGGTAATCGATGCTCTTGGCCGTAGGGTTAGCCCGGCCATGATGTACCGGATAGAGCCGCACCCCACTTTCGTAAATCTTTGGATCAGGCGGCTCCAAGGTATCAAAGGTCAAAAATAACCGCGGATTGGGAAAGCGCCATTGGTCCACAAAATCGTCTCCGCCGGTAATGTAGATTTTGGCCAGCACTTCGCCCTCCAAACGCTGGATTCCCTGGCAGATCAGTTTCCGCAGGTATTCCATAGTCCAGGGGACGGCGATGCCCACTTCTTCCGCGGACCTCAAAAGCCGCTCTAAATGATCCGAAAGCTGCATAGGCCGGCGGTCGTAGGTCCGAACCAAGTCGAAGACCCCAACGCCGCGCTGGATAATGTAGTCGCTTATGGGAATGAGCACTTCATTGACAGGACAGAAACGGCCCTGATAGTAGCAGAGGTGGTTCATAACGTGGCCTCCCGTGAGATAAATGTCGACTCAGGAACTAAAGGTCCTCCAAGCCGGCCAGCGCGGACAGACTAGGAAAATGGGTCATATCCATGTGGACCGGCGTCACCGCCCCATAGCCATGAGCCACGGCCCAAACGTCGGTGTGGGGCTCCAAAAGGTCCGAGATTTGGCCGCCCAGCCAGTAAAGGGAGTTTCCGGAACTGTCAGTTTCTCTACGAACCCGTCCCGCATAGCGCCGAATGCCCTTGCGCACCACCTTTATGCCTCGAAGCTCATCCATCGGACAGTCGGGGACGTTGAGGTTCAGCAATATCTCAGGAGGAAGATTCTGCTCTTGGGCCCAGCGGTAGATCTTCAGCGCAAGAGCCGCCGCTGTGTCATAATGGGGCGCGCTCTCATCGGCCGAAGTGCATAGAGAAACGGCAATGGCCCGGCGGTTCGACAAAAGCCCCTCCATAGCCGCGGCCACAGTGCCCGAATAGGTCAAGTCATCGCCCAGATTGGGCCCCCGATTGACACCGGAGATCACCCAGGAAGCTTCCGGTACCAACTCATCTAGCCCCAGGATCACGCAGTCCGTGGGGGTGCCGCTGCAGCTGTAAATTCGCTGTATTGGTGGATAGGCCCCTCTATATTCCTGGACTGTCAGCCCATGGCTGAAGGTCATGCCGTGGCCCACGGCGCTTCGTTCTCGATCGGGAGCGGTCACGGCGATCTCAACGCCCGCGCCGTAAAACGCCTTGGCCAGAACTAAGAGCCCCGGCGCTGCCACGCCGTCATCGTTGGTCAAAAGCACCATAGTTTCAGCCCATCAGAATCAGGAAGAACAGAAAGCGCACCGCCGGATCTATAATCTGCCCCACCAAGCCGAAGCACACCAAAAAGAGCAAGATCAAGGAGCCATAGCGCTCCAAGCCATAAAGGGACCTAAAGGCCTGGGGCGGCAACAACGTATAGAGCAGCTTGGAGCCATCCAAGGGTGGAATAGGGATCAAATTGAAAACTGCCAGGGCCAAGTTGATCAGGATCAGCGAGAACAGCAGCTGGCTCAAAGCCCAATTAATCTGCAGGATCTGGGGAAAAAATCGGATCGTAAGCCCCACCACCGCGGCAGTTAACAAATTGCCAGCCACTCCGGCCAGGGTGACCAGGATCATATCCCTACGGGGACTGCGAAAATATCGTGGATCGATTGGGACAGGCCTTGCCCAGCCGAAATGGAGCAAAAGCAGCATTAGGGCGCCCAAGGGATCAAAATGAGCCAAGGGGTTCAAGGTAAGGCGGCCGGCGTTGTACGCCGTAGGGTCACCAAGCCGGTAGGCGACCCAACCATGACAGAATTCGTGGAACGAAATTGCCCAGAGCACCCCAGGAAGGCTAAGAAGAATCGCTACGATGTCGAATTGACGGAACAGGATCCATCACGCTCCTTAAAAATTTTCATTCGCTTTTGAATCGCAGACTGTTTTATTGTATCAGCCAAGGCAGCACCAGAACAGGCAAAAAGAGCCTATGCTACAGAACCTAGCGCAAAAAGTCATTTTTCTTATTTGTTCAGAAAGGAAGGGTGTTGTGCAGAAATCGTGTAGAATAGAGGCAACACTGAAAAAGCGAGGTGCTGTCATGAAAATCGCTCTAGGGCAAATGGAAGTGCGCCCGGGACGGCCATCGGAAAACCTAAAGACCATGCTGGCTATAGTCGATAAGGCCAGGCAAGCCGACGCGGAGCTGATCGTCTTTCCGGAGATGGCTCTGCCGGGGTACCTGCTGGGCGACAGTTGGGAACAGCGTGCCTTTTTGGAGGACTGCGAGGCCTGCGGGCGCCGGCTCATCAAGGCCTCAGAGGCCATTACAGTGATGTTTGGCAATGTGGCTGTGGATTGGAACCGCCACAACGACGACGGCCGTCCGAGAAAATACAACGCCTTCTTTACCGCCCAGAATGGACAGCTGGTTCAAGCCCCTGGAGCGCCCTACCCCTTTGCTATAAAGACGCTGCTGCCTTCCTATCGGGAGTTTGACGACCCCCGGCATTTCTATGGCGTCCGCCAGTTGGCCGAGGAACTACACATAGAGCCCGGAGATCTTCTCCGCCCGCTGGAACTCTCCCTAGGCGGCCAGCGCCTGAGGGTGGGGTGCTTGATCTGCGAGGACGGATGGTCGGAAAATTATCCCCTTTCCCCTGGCGAGATCCTGGCTCAGAAAAAAGTGGACCTGCTGGTCAACATCTCCTGCTCTCCCTACACGCTGGGGAAAAAGGAGCGGCGGCACCGTCTTTTCTCCTCCCAAGCCATCAAGGCCGGAGCGCCACTGCTGTACGTGAACAATGTGGGCATCCAGAACAACGGAAAAACCATATACACCTTCGATGGCTCCAGCGCTGTCTACGGCCCCAGCGGAAAATTGCTCTTCTGCGGAAAGTCCTTCGAGGAGCAATGTCCCGTAGTGTCTCTTTTTGAGCCGGGCCTTCAGGAAGTTTCCGAGCCTCCAGAAGAGGAAACAGCTACCATATATCGGGCCCTGCGCTACGGCATCGGCAAGTTCATGAAGAGCATCGGCGCGTCGAAGGCCGTGATCGGCGTATCGGGGGGAATCGATTCGGCTGTAACGGCGGCTCTTTACGCCGATGTGCTGGGCCCCGATAAAATCCTGTTGGTCAACATGCCCAGCCGGTTTAACTCCGCCACTACTCGGGGGCTTGCCAGGGAGTTGGCCCACAATTTGGGCTGCCGTTACACCGTGATGCCCATCCAAGAGTCGGTGGACTTTACGGTGAGCCAGATAGAAAAGGCCGAACTGGAACTCCCCAATCAACCGCCCGAAGGGCTGCAGGTCTCTTCCTTTGTGACCGAAAACATCCAGGCCCGTGATCGTTCTGCCAGGGTGTTGGCTGGAGTCGCGGCCAGCTGGGGAGCTGTCTTCACCTGCAACGCCAACAAAAGCGAATCCACCGTGGGCTATTCCACGCTCTACGGCGACCAATCGGGATTCCTGGCCGCTTTAGCCGATCTGTGGAAACATCAGGTCTATGACCTAGCCCGCTATCTGAACACTCAGGTCTACGGCCGAGAGGTGGTGCCCCAAGCTTCCATGGATATTGTCCCAAGCGCGGAACTCTCGGCGAATCAGGCCGTGGACGAGGGCAAGGGCGATCCAATTCAGTACCCCTATCACGATTATCTGTTCCGGGCCTTTGTGGAGTCCTGGAATCGAGCAACGCCCCAGGAGATCCTGGAATGGTACCATCAGGGCCTATTGGAGGAAAAATTGGGCTGCGAAAAGGGCCTGCCCGCCCGGCTTTTCCCCGACGCCAAGGCCTTTATCGACGATCTGGAGCGGTGGTGGAACCTCTACACAGGCATGGCCGTGGCAAAGCGCATCCAAGCGCCGCCGGTACTGGCTCTGAGCCGCCGGGCCTTCGGTTTCGATCACCGGGAAGCTCAGAACGGCCCCTACTACACCTTAAAGTATAGAGAACTGAAAGCCCAACTGCTCCAGGAAAAGCCCTAGGCCTTGGAGCCAGAGGAATCTGCGCTGGAATGACACAAAAGAGAGCGCCCCAAGCTCTTCGAACCGGGGCGCTCCCTTTCTATGATCTGAAATTTCTATGGCTCAGAACTTTAGACGGCTCAGCAGCTCCCGCCGCCTTCGGATGGTGCAGCGCCGGACCTCCTCCACGGCAAATCCCCCCGATAGATCCTTTTTCAAATCGGCCAAGGCGCTTTTTCGGATCAGGGCAGAGAATACTGCCGGGCCCTCTCGCTCTAGCAACAACAGAACTTTTTTTTCCTGGAGCTTTTTCAATCTGTCCAATATGGACGGCTCGTCGGGCCAGACCAGCACCGCTAAATCGTCCAAGCGCCCCAGATCCTCCAGTATCGGAGCTAGGGACCGTTCTAGGGTTAGGGAGTCGCCGCCGTTGTCCAAGATCCAGTCGGAACATCCCATCCGTTCTTCTCGGCTGAGGAAAAACTGCTCCCTCCGGAGCAGCTCTGCGCTGTCCAAGCCCCGTTGGGCATTGCGGCGGGCTCTAAGCTCCGCAGGAGCGGTGACGAAGATCACTCCGTCCATCCACGGGTAGCCGCCGTGGCTTTCGAAGAGCATGGGAATCTCGGCGATAACCAGGCCACGGCTGGGAAGGGATTGCTCGATCCTGGCCCGTACAGCCGGATGGACGATGTCACAGAGCCATCGATACTCCTGGGGATCGCTGAAAACGATTGACGCCACGGCCCTATAGTCTATAGCTTGGCCGCTGAAAACGCAGGATCCCCATCGGTCCCGCGCCAAATCCTGGAGCCAAGTTTCGGCCCAAAACTCTTTGACCAATCCATCTGCGCTGACCGTTACCGCGCCATGATCCCGAAACCATCGGGCCACCGTGGATTTACCAGCGCCCACCTCTCCGGTAAGACCAACGGCGATCATAGCCCCACTCCTCCTCTCGGTCTCTGAAATCTACTGTCTCCCTAAGATCTTGAGGTATCTCGCGAATAAACCGTGAAATGCCGCTCTTCAGCACTGTGCCGAAGATCCGGCGGCTGTAGACTCCGCTCATAAAGAGCTTTTCCTCAGCACGGGTCATGCCCACATAGCAGAGCCGCCGCTCCTCCTCCAACTGGTCGGCATTGCCAGAGCTGCGGCCGTGGGGGAAAATGCCCTCCTCCATGCCCACTAAAAAGACCACGGGAAACTCCAGGCCCTTGGCTGCGTGGAGCGACGACAGACTCACCTGATTAGCTCCTTCATCCCTTTGGGAGTCAGCATCAGTGTACAGTGCGACCTGGGCCAGAACTCCGGACAGTTCCTCCCCTTCTGGAGCCAGAGACTGGAGCTCTCGGATATTGTCGTATCGGTCGGGCCAGTCGTCGGGATGCCGCCGTCGCAGGATCTGCTCGTAATCCAGGGCTGTCATGATCCAATGGATCACAAAGGCCAAGCTGGACTGACGTTCCCACAGCGCCTCCATATGGCCTGCCAATTGGGCCGCCCCTTGGCCTGCTTTTCCGCTGAGCCCGCCCTGCTCTTCCTTGACGGTGCGCCACAGGACGAACGGATCGGGACCGCGATGTTCCTGGATAAATTGGTCTAACAGGTCAAGGCTCTTAGAGCCCAGCCCACGAGGGGGCAGATTTCCAACCCGGTCCAAGGCCGCTCGATCCCAGGGATTTACGGCCAGACGCATATAGGCCAGCACGTCCCGGACCTCCTCGCGATCGTAGAATCCAGTGCCTTTCACGATTCGGTAGGGCAATCCCCTTTCCAAAAGCTGCTGTTCGTAGGTGCGGCTCATGGCATTGATACGGTACAAAATGGCCATGTGGCCGTAGGGATATCCTTGGGCGGCCAGCTCCTGGATTTTTTCGGCCACCGCCAGGGCCTCGGCTCGCTCGTTGGCCAACTGCCAGACCTGAGGAAGGCCGCCGTCGCTGCGATTGGTCCAGAGCTCCTTTTCCCGCCGGTTGCTGTTGTGGCGGATCACCGCGTTAGAAGCGGCCAAGATCTTATCGGTAGAGCGGTAATTCTGTTCCAGCAGTATTACCTTGGCTGAAGGGAAGTCCTTTTCAAAATTCATGATGGTGCTCACATCGGCCCCCCGCCAGCCGTAGATGGACTGGTCTGGGTCTCCCACGACCATCAGGTTTGGAGAATTGCCAGTCAATTTTTTCATCAGCCGATACTGGGCCCCGTTGACGTCCTGATACTCGTCCACCAAAATCCAGTCCAGCCGGTCCCTCTCCTGCCGAAGCAAGTCGCTATCGGCATTTAACATCTGCAGGGGCATGGCGATCAGATCGTCAAAGTCAAAGGCTCCCTGGTCTTTCAAGGCAGCGCAGTAACCTTCGAAAAGCTGGCCCACCAGCCCATCGAGAAGGTCCGAATCCAACAGTGCCGGGTCGGCAGCTTCCTTGGCCCGGGAGATCTGTTCCAGAATCCACGAGGGTTCGATACGTTCAGGGTCCACATTCAGCGATTCCATAACCCTTTTGATAACGCTCAGAGAGTCGTTTCGATCATAGATCACAAAATTTGGATTGTATCCCCGCTCCCGCAGCCATTCTCGGTGTCGGAAAAGCATCTGCAGACCAAAGGAATGGAAGGTGCAGACCTGCATTCCTGAAAGGTCATTGCCCAAGGCCGATTCCACCCGACTCCGCATCTCCCTGGCAGCCTTGTTGGTGAACGTCACTGCCAGAATCCGCCAAGGCAGGAGCGCTTTCTCCTCGATCAACCAGGCAATTTTGCTCGTCAGCACACGGGTCTTGCCGCTGCCGGCGCCGGCCAGCACCAGCAAGGGAGCGCCAGTAAATTGAACGGCCTGGATTTGTGCCTCGTTGAGTCCCCTGAGCAGATCCGTCAAAGCGGCCATGGTCTACCATTCCTCCACTGCGCCTTTACGCCTAAGCCGTTGCGCCATTAAAGCAACCAGCAAATCCACCCCTTGGCCGGAGAGGAAGGAAGTCCCTACCCCCATTCCCAACGGAGTAAGACCGCTCATCCCTTGGGGCCTATCTATGTCTGTGGCCATTTTCTTACAATCCCTCCAACTCAGGCCTAGGCACTGACCTTTAAAATCCTTCAGGACGCCAGCCTCCTAAGTATAGCCCATATTCACAAGAAAAATCGTCATAAAAAAGGAGCAGAAAGCAAAATTGCCTTCTGCCCCTCCATTACGTTCATTACGCTATTTCAGATCGCTCTTGGGAGAGAAAAGCCTTCTCTTTTTAAAGCTTAAAGGGACTCTCCTAGCCATTGGGGACCAATAGACCGTAGCCGCCGGAGTCTCGCTTGTAGACCACATTGATCTTTCCGGTCTCTCCGTCGGTGAAAACAAAGAAAGAATGGCCCAAAAGGTCCATCTGCATGGTGGCTTCTTCGGGGTCCATGGAAGTAAGATCGAAGTGTTTGACCTTTACGATATTTTCCTTGGACTCCTCCACAACCTCGTCTCCGCCCAAATTGCCGAAACTTATATCGTGGGTCTTCAGATGGGCCCGATCCAGCAAATAGCCCTTGTGCCTGATAATACGGCGCTCCAGGTTCTTCAAGGCCAGATCAAAAGCCTTGCGTAGGTCTGCGTCCTTTTGCTCTCCCCTTAGAATGACACCGTTAACGTTGGAGGTCACTTCGACTATGAAATTGTTGCGCAGGCTATTGACCACAATCTGATTGTCCAAGATCCTGGAGAAAAACTTCTCCATTTTAGAGAGCTTTTGCTCCATGTACTCCTTCAGATCGTTGGGAACATCAACGTTTTTCACTACAAAACGAATATCCATATTGGAACCTCCTTCCTCCAACAAACCCACCAAGCCGAACAGCGATCTTACCGCTCTCTCCGGCTTGCTTTTATTGTAACCTTTTCAGGGCAACGAAGCAAATACCAAAGGGCCCCTCTGCGTTGCAGGGTCTTCGTAAACTGATCTCAAAAAATTTCGGAGGTATGAGAAGTCGTGGTGAAAACCCTTTTCTCAGCGTATAATCTGCCTGGAGGGCTTCTCAGCTTTCTAAAGTCTTGGGAAGACCATATCATTACCCTGTTAGGAGCTGATCTTAATGTCACTGTCCCTGCGTGCTCAAAACCTTCAGCCTTCCGCGACCCTTGCCGTCACGGCACGCGCTAAAGAAATGAAACGGGCCGGCAATCCTGTTATCTCCTTCGGCGCTGGAGAGCCCGATTTTACCTCTCCTGAGGCGGTCCTCAAGGCCGGTCACGAAGCCATCGACAAGGGCTATACCCATTACACCCCAAATCCAGGCATTCCGGAGCTGCGCGAAGCCGTGTGCGAGTACTACCTGAACCGCTTCGGTCTGGAATACAAGCCTGAGGAAGTGCTGATCGGCGCTGGGGCCAAGCCGTTGCTCTACTGCGCTCTGGCTGCCGTGGTGAACCCTGGAGATGAAGTAATAGTCGTAACGCCAGCTTGGGTGAGCTATGTGGAACAAATCCACCTGGTGGACGGCAAAGAGGTGCTGGTAGAAAGCTCCGATACTGGCAACGTACCCTCCGTCGAGCGGCTGCGGGCCGCCGTCACCGACAAGACAAAATGCATTATGCTCAACACGCCCAACAATCCCACCGGCGCAGTCTACGACGGCGAAACCCTAAAGGCCATCGCCCAGCTCGCCATAGAGCGGGATCTGGTTATCATCAACGATGAAATCTACGAGCGGCTGGTCTACGGAGACAGCAAATACAGCCAAATCGTAGCGGTCTGCCCTGAGGCCAAGGACCGGATCATCAACATCAACGGTGTAAGCAAGGCCTTGGCCATGACAGGCTGGCGGATTGGCTACGCCCTGGGCCCCCAGAGTTACCTGAAGGCCATGGGCTCGATCCAAGGACATCTGACCTCCAACGCTTGCTCAATAGCCCAATACGCTGCATTGGGAGGCCTTAAGGGCTCCGAGGATGACATTGAGACCATGCGTCAAGCCTTCAGTGCCCGACGCGATCTGGTTTTAGAATTGCTTTCCAAGATCGACGGCGTCGATTTTGTGACACCCCAGGGCGCTTTTTACGTGCTGGTGGACATCAAAAAGTGCCTGGGCAAATCCCACAACGGCAAGGTCCTGACCGACGACAGCGCTTTCTGTACCGATCTACTGGAGAACAAATACGTGGCCATCACTCCAGGCAGCGCCTTTTTTGCCGATGGGACCATGCGAATTTCCTATGCCAATTCGGAAGAGGATATCCGCGAAGGCCTAGGCCGTTTAGCCGAGTACGTATCGGAACTGAAATAAATTCAGAGAGATCAAAGCCCTTAAAAGGCTCGGAGAATCACAAAAGGGGACCGAAGGCCTTTAACAAGGCCTTCGATCCCCTATAGCTCCCTATCGTTCACTACCCTATCGTTCACTACAAAGCGAGTTTAGGGCCAGGGTCCTAAATCCGCTTTATCTCAACTGTGAGGACCTTCTCAGTTTTCTGACTGAGTTTGCAGCTCCATCATCCGGCTGTTAATAGTCCGTATCTCGTCTTGAATCGTGTCCAGCTGTCCTTGAAGGTCCTTGCCTTCTTTGGTCAAGTTTTCAAGCCGTTTGATCAGCCTATCCAGCTCCATTCTAGCTCCGGCCCGTCCGGCCAGCAATTTCGAAGGATCGTCATCCTTCACATCCCACATGAAATCTATTGTCCGCCCCATAGTCACCGGAGTGACGTTGCCGTTCATGGTCAATCGGACAGACTTGACTCTATCGGTAATATAGGGGTTCCCTTTTTCGTCATAGCGGGGGAAATAGACAAAGCCTTCCCGTTTATCGGTCACCTTGAAATTGAAGCGCCGGTCGTAATCGGCAGGAGAAAGACGATTTCTACCGACGATCAGCGTCAGCTGGGCGTCAAAAGGAGCCATACGCAACGCCGGGCCGTTATTGTTGAAACGGATAAAGATAGGGATATATTCGTCCAGTTTCAATTGCTGCAACAGCTTATAGCGGTAGTTTTCGGCTTCATCCTGGGTCCAGAGGTTTTTCTCCGCCTCTTCCATCACGGACTGTTCCACGTACTGAGCGGCGTAGTAGGTCATTTCGACCTCCAATGTTGATCCCATGTCGTTCCGGAAATCTTTTTTCTGCCGCCAGCTGGCTCCAAAAGCAGCCCCGCCGGAGATAACCGATGCAGCCAGGGTCAGGGCTATAATTGTCTTACGTATCGACACCGTGCTCAACCTCCTGAGAAAATATAGTTATACGGCTAGCACTAATTATAAAGACGGAAAAGAATAAAAAAAGGGGAATTTCACTGGTTTGACGCTTTTTGGACCTCCGCTTCGATAAATTGGCAGAGGGAATGGCCGATCAAAATGTGCATTTCCTGGATTCGCGGAGTTTGATCGGAAGGCACGGCTATCAAAACGTCGGCGAGTTCCCCGACTCTCCGTCCGTGACAGCCTGTCATAGCAAGGCAGTGGATTCCCATAGAGCGAGCCCTTTCTAAAGCCTGAACCACGTTGAGGCTGGTGCCGCTGGTAGAGATGGCCACCAGCACGTCTCCTCTGCGGCCATGGGCTTCTAATTGACGCGCAAAGATTCGATCATAGCCGTAATCGTTGCCCACAGCCGTTACCGCCGAGGAGTTACAGCTGAGGGCTTGGGCGTCGATGGCCCGGCGCTCCAAAAGATAGCGGCCAGACAGCTCTGCCGCCATGTGCTGAGCATCGGCGGCAGATCCGCCGTTACCGCAGAAAAACAGCCTGCCGCCTCTTAGCACTGCCTCTAACATTATTTCTCCAGCTCTAGCCACCGGCTCTGCTAGATGGACTAGTTCATCGCAAATTCTTCGATGTTCCGCTAGATTCTCTAAAAAAATCTTTCTCATGGTCATTCCATTGGCCTTTGAAAACGCTGGACGATCCATCGTGCTGCGTCGTCTAAAGTATCACAGCAAACGTCGCCACAGAAGCCTTTGGCAAAGGTCTCTAGACCATAGCCAGTCCGAACTAGAATTGAAGCGATTCCCAAGGCGTCGCCGGTCTTCAGGTCCTCGGCCTTATCGCCCACCATGGCCGCAAGGCGATCCAGACCGATCCCCTGCTCTGCCGCCGCTTTTTGGACCAGTGCTATGCCCGGCTTGCGGCACCGGCAGCCTTCGTCAGGCCGGTGAGGACAGTAGTAGATTCCCTTCAGGGTTATATCCTCCCTGGCTAGCAGATCTTTCAGACGCTGATTGACGGCATCGGCCTCGTCTCTGCGAAAAAATCCCCGGCCAATTCCAGACTGGTTGGAGATCACAGTGCAGGAGAAACCGGCCTTTTTCAGTTTTTGCAACCCTACCACTGCCCCAGGCAACAGTTCTACTTCCTCAGGGTCTTTAAGATAGGCCTTTTCAAAAATTAACGTCCCGTCTCGATCCAGCAAAACCCAATCACGGCGAATCATTATCTCGTTCCCCGTTCAGGCGAGCTAAAATTCCAGAGCTGGAAAAGCCTGGCTTTAAGGGCAGGATCGCCACCTCCTCAGCAAATTGCCATCCCGCCACACGATCAACAGAATAATCTGCACCCTTGGCAATCACAGAGGGACGAACCAACGACAACAGTTGTTCCGGCGTGTCTTCGCCAAAGGGAACCACTAAATCGACGGCCTCTAAGGCGCTTAAAACGGCCATTCTGGCATCCAAGGAATTGATGGGACGACGGGGTCCTTTCAGACGGCGGATCGAATCGTCGGAGTTCACCGCCACGATCAGCTTGTCCCCCAAGGATCGAGCGTGGGTCAACGAGGAGACATGTCCTGCATGGAATAGGTCGAAACATCCGTTGGTGAAGATCACCCTTTTCCCCTGTGCCTGCCATAATCTACAGAGCCGTGCCGCTTCTGCGGCATCTACCACTTTAGCTTGGCCTTTAAAGGACTCTTCTCCGCTGTGCCGCTGCAACTGTAGGCGCAGTTCATCCATGGTGATCGGGCAGGTCCCAACTTTTCCGATCACCACCTGTGCCGCCATATTGGCGCAGTACAAGCAGCTTTGCCAATCCATGGCCGCGGCGCGACAGGCGGCCACCGTGGCGATCATAGTATCTCCTGCTCCGGATACATCGTAGATATCGGAGGCCACAGCTGATTCGTGAAAACAAAGGCCTTCACTGATAAAAGTAGCTCCCTTTTCCGATCGAGTGACCAGGAGATTTTTGAGATCAAAGCGGCGCAGGATCTTTTGTCCCCATTCTAAAACGGCCTCGTCTTCGTTAGGCACCGCACATCCCGCCACCGCTGAAAGCTCTGTTATGTTGGGAGTCACCAAATCTGCCCCGCGATAGCGCTCCCAATCGGAAGTTTTAGGGTCCAGGAAAAACAAAATGCCCTGGCGGGCGCAAAAACTTCGGAGGCTGCGGCAGAAAGCGGGCGTAGCTATCCCCTTGTCGTAGTCCGATAGGATCAGCAAAGCCAGCTCTCCGGCAATAGCCTCCAATTTCTCCAGGATCTCCTGTTCTTCCTCCGGAGAGAGAAGCTCTTTGCGCTCGCGATCAAGCCTTACGATCTGCTGGCGGCCGTTGCCGAGGATTCGGACTTTTTCTACGGTTTTTCCTCGCCGGATCAGGCAGAGTTCGGCAAGCCGCCTGGAGCCGTCGGACAGTATGTTCTGGAGCATTTCTCCCTGACTATCGCGCCCCACTCGACCAAAAACAGCGGCGGCCACTCCCAGGCCCTGGAGATTGGCGATCACGTTTCCAGCCCCTCCAGCAGAAAAACGTTCGCTGTCGACGGTAACTACAGGAACCGGAGCTTCCGGAGAAATCCTATTCACCCTTCCAGAGATGTAATGATCCAGCATGAGATCGCCCACAACGGCGATCTTCCCTGACTGCCCGATTCGATCCAGTGAGGCTTGAAGTTCCTTCCAAGATAGACCCATAGATACAATAGCTCCCTATTTTACAACTTCGGAGCTTTGAGGCTTCAGCACGATTACTAAACCCCAAAGGGCCCAAAAAGGCACGGCCAAATCCCGGCGAGCCTGAAAAATGTCGCCGCTGATGGAATAGACGATCTGTCCTAAGATCA
>CAZNRB010000029.1:0-15877 GCA_964575405.1 uncultured Synergistaceae bacterium
TCGGCCATGAATTTGGCGGTGCGCTCCAGCGACGCCAGGTCCTGGTCGGTGATGGCGGAGCTGAAGTTGTACATGGGGTACATGGCTTTGACGGCTTCCTCGGGCAGGCTGGTGGCTTCCATCACCATGGGGACCATCTCGTCGTAGTTGGCCTCGATCCAAGCCAGCGTCTCGGCCTGGGCGGCCAGGAACTTGGCTACCAGCTCGGGGTTTTCGTCGCAGAACTTGCGGCTGGCGGCGGTGACGATGGTGGCGTCCACCAACCCCGTGCCGTTGGTAACCAGTTTATAGCCCTCGGCGGAGATGTTGTAGGCGATGGGCCCCGCCGCCAGGGCGAAGTCCACCTCGCCGGCCACCAGAGCGGCCTGGGCGCTGGGAATGGGCATGGACAGGAACTGGACGTCCTGCTCCGTCAGGCCCGCCGTGGCCAGATAGGACACCAGCAGCTCGTGGAGGTTGGTCCCCTTGGGGCCGGCTATTTTCTTGCCCTTCAGATCCGCCGCTGAGGACACGTCGCTGTCCTTGCCGCCGAAGAGGCAGAAGGCCTCGGGGGAGCGGCTGTACATGCTCAGGATGACGATATCCAATCCGTTGGAGGCCGCCAGGATCACCGAGGTGCCGCCTACGGCGTTGAGGAACTGCAGGTCCCCCGAAGCCAGGGCCTGGGTCTGCTCGGGCCCTGCCGTCAGGTTGGAGTACTCCACCGGCAGGGGATCGAAAGCCTTGGAGAAAATCTCCAGTTTTCGTTCCACGATAGTGGGCACGTTCAGCGGCGAGGTCACGTAGGTGACACCGATCTTGTCCACCGCCAAGGCCGGAGCCGAGAGGATTGCCAGGGCCGCCACCGCGGCCGCCGCTCGAAGAACTCGCTTCAGGGACATTTTAAAAAACCTCCTTTGGTCTCTGGGCCGTAATCTGGCCCAGGATGGCCCGTTTAAGGTCGATCATGGCCGGGTCGAAGAGATCCCGGGGATACTCGGCCTCAAACAGGTGATATCTTGCAGCGATGACGCCCCGGCGGAGCACCAGAATTTGGCCTCCCAGCAGCAGCGCCTCGTCGATGCTGTGGGTCACGAAGACCACCGTCTTTCGCCTTTGCCGGTGCAGCTGGATCAGCTGTTCCTGCATGGCCTGGCGGGTGAAGTAGTCCAACGCAGCGAAGGGCTCGTCCATGAGGATCATCTCAGGATCCCAGGCCAGAGCCCGGGCCAGGGCGGCCCGGTGGCGCATGCCCCCGGAAAGCTGATGGGGCAGGGCCTTTTCGAAGCCCTTTAACCCCACCAGATCGATGAGCTCCTGCACCGCCGCCCGATCGGGCCGCTGGAGCCCGAAGGTCACGTTGGACCACAGGTTCAGCCAGGGCATCAGCCGGGGCTCTTGAAACACCATGCCCACTCTGGCCTGGGGTGGCAGCGACAAGCTACCGCCGTCGGCGCGTTCCAATCCGCCCAAAATCCGCAGCAGCGTGGTCTTGCCGCAGCCGCTGAGGCCCACCACCACGGTAAAACTGCCCTGGGGCAACGACGCGGTGACGCCCCGGAGCACCTCCAGAGAGCGGCCCTCTACCTGGTAGGACTTGCGCAGGTCCTGGATCTCAACTCCAGCTATCGTCCACACCTCCCGGGATGAGGCGGCGGATCAGGACCGCAAAGATCCGGTCGCAGGCGAAGCCCACGGTGCCGATGACGACGATGCCCACCATCACCTTGTCGGATCGGGACATCTGCTGGGAATCCAGGATCAGATAGCCCAGGCCGCTGGCTGCTGCGATCATCTCGGCGCTGACGATGGCCCGCCAACTGTAGCCCAGGCCCACCCTCATGCCGGTGAGCACGTCGGGCAGGGCGTTGGGCAGGGCGATGCGGCTGAAGAGCTTCCATTGGGAAAATCTCAGCGACCGCCCCACCTCCAACAGCCCGGGGTCGCAGCCGGCAATGCCCTTTTTGACGTTGAGGAACATCGGGAAAAAGGAGGCCAGCACGATGATGACGATCTTGGTGGTCTCGCCGATGCCGCTCCAGAGTATCAACAGCGGGATCATGCTCAGCGGCGGCACGTGGCGGAAAAACTCCAGCAAAGGACCGTAATATTCGGTCCCCCGGGACCAGCCAGCCAGAGCGCCCAGGAAGAAGGCCAGGCTGAAGGATATGGAAAAGCCCACCAGAACCCGCCGGAGGCTCATCATCACGTGAAGCGCCAGCTCTCCCCGGCCCACCATGACCGTAAAAGCCCTCCAGACCCGCTGGGGCCCCGGTAGCACGTAGGGGCTCCAGAGCCCCGCCGAGGTGGCGGCCCACCAGAGAAGGCCCAGCACCATAGGCAGCGCCAGGCCCTTTAGAACTTTGCTCATTCTATCTACACTGGCCTCCTTGCTGTGGCCGCTAGTATGGGGCCTAATCGAAGCCATAAAAACGGGGCCCTGCGCCCCTGTCCAGCGCTTTGCCGTCCTTTAAGTTAGATTATTATAACACTAAATAATAGACCATCAACCCCTGAAGAGATCTATTGTAAATAGGTTTTCTTAACTGGCGTAAAGGGACCGCCGTCCGATGGAGGCCAGGCGGCTGTTGATGCCGGCCAGGGCGTCGACGGCTTCGGCGCAAGGGGGCTTGTGCTGATAGATCACGTACTTGTCCTTGGTCCAAAGGGGGCTGATGTTGGCCATCAGCACGTTGGCCCCCGCCAGAATGCCCTTTTCCAGGCCCTTGGGATCGATGGCTTCCAGGGCCGTGGTGGCCGGAAGCAGCAGGCCGGGGTCCATAAGGCGCAGCAAACCAAGCATCAACAGGGCCTGGTCCAGGCTGCCGCCGGGACGGTCCCCGAAGGGCGTGGAGTCCTGGGGCACAAAAGGCCCGATGCCCACCACCTGGGGTTTTAACTCCTTCAGATAGGCCAGGTCCTGGGCCAAAAGGTCCGGCCTTTGGCCAGGCGAGCCTACCATGAAGCCTGAAGCCACCAGATAGCCGATCTCCTTCAGGTCCTTCAGGCACCGGCGGCGGTTCTCCGGCGTCTGATAGGAGGGGTGGAGCTGCCGGTAGTGTCCGGCGTTGGCCGTCTCGTGGCGCATCAGATAGCCATCGGCTCCGGCGTCGAACCAGGCCTGAAAGGTCTGGCGGTCCCGTTCGCCCACCGACAGCACCAAGGTGCTGTCGGGCCACGATGACTTAATGGCCTTCACTAGATCCACAACCCTCTGGCAGGTCCACCAGGGGTCTTCGCCGCTTTGGAGCACAAAGGTCCTAAGGCCCTGACTGTAACCGGCGCCGCAGCAGTCCAGGATCTCCTGGTTCTCCAAACGGTACCGCTGGGCCTGGCCGTTTCCGTGCCGCAGGCCGCAGTAATAGCAATCGCAGCTGCAATAGCTGGAGAACTCTATGAGCCCCCAGGTGAACACACCGTCGCCAAAGCGCTCCGCCGTGACCTGACGGGCCCTTTCGAAAAGATACTCCCGGTCTTGGGCCTGGGCCCCGGCGATGAGAGCTGCCATGTCCTGTTCCGGCAGCCATCGCTGGGCTTCCAGCCGGTCGATCAGGTCCCGGCACCGGGGGGCTTGCTTTTCTTCCATAATCAAATCCTCCTAAGGTCCAGGGGAACCCCGGACCAGTAAAGTCCCTAAACTCTAAAGGCGCCGCGTCATCGCTGACTCCAGTTAGTTTATTATAACAATTAAATCTTGTCGGGACCATGGGCCAAGGCCCCTTTGGGCTCTCGGGGAGGGCAATAAAAACAGGACCCCGCCCGGCGAGGTCCTGCTTCAAAATCGGGATTATCTCAGACCTTGATCTGTTCCTGAAGGTACCGCTCGAAGGCAAAGGCCGCCGTCCCCCGGGCCAGGGCCTGTTCGTCCCAGGAGAGCACTTGGAACCTCACGGAGCCGCCGTCGAAACAGTGCCGGTCCAGCTGGTTCTGCAGGGCCTTTTCCATCAACTGCCACCCCTGGGACAGCTCGCCGGTGACGTAAATAACCGACGGATTGACCAGGTTGACCAGGTTGGATACGGCTATGCCCAGATATTTGCCGGCCCCTTCGAAGGCCTCTCTAGCCGCACTGTCGCCGGCCAGGGCCAGCTTCCACAGGTCCTGTCCGGCGGCCTCCTGGCCCGTTAGAGCCCTGTAGTGGCTCACCAGGGCCCCGAGGGAGGCCTCGGTCTCGAGACAGCCCTTTTTGCCGCAGCTGCAGACCGATCCCCGCTGATTCACCATCATATGACCTACCTCTCCGGCGGCGTTTCCGCTGCCCCGGAGAATTTTCCGGTCCATGACGATGGCGGCTCTCACTTCAGTCCCTAGGTGGAGGACCACGAAATTGCCGTCACATTGGGGGTCCGTCAATATCATCCTGGCCTTGGCGGTCACCGAGTTCTCTACCAGCGCAGTCAAGCCCAGGCTCTGATCCAAAAAGGCCAGGTCGAAATCCTGGAGCCCCAGACTGCGGCAGCGGATCACCTTGCCGGCCCTTGGGTCCACCTGCCCGGGAAAGGCAAAGCCCACGCCCACAGGCTTCAGATTCAGCAGGGTCTTTATTTTGCCGCCAATCTGCTGCTTCAGCGCCTCGCTGCCCCGGGCCGTGTCGAAACAGAGGCTCTTGAACTCTTGGCCGCCGCCATTGCAAACCGCTATGCGGCTCTGGAGGGAGCCTACTTCGTAGCCCACGGTGCAATAGCGGTCCACGTTGATCTGCAGCAAAATGCCTTTGCGGCCCGTGCGGTCCGCTGATTCGGCGCCAATTTCCTGGATCAGCTGGGAGTCCAAGAGCTCCCCGATGATGTGGCTGATGGTGGACGGCGTCAGATCGGTCTCCCGGGCCAGCTCCGCCCTAGTCACACCCTGGCCCTCGGCGTGGCGCAGGCAATCGATAACCAGTCGTCTATTTTTTTCCTTGATCGAAGCCAAGGATCCCTTTTCCATAGTCATGGAGATCACTCCTCGCGAGACCGCTGGGCGTTACCCGAAGGGTACGCCGCCAGAGGCCTTCCGCTGAAGGCGGTAGGCCAGTTTTATCGAACTCGCGGGAAAACCTAGGTGATATAGCCTGTCCTAAAAACCTAAAGACGCCTCTAAGGGCTCTAGGCCTAGTCGGGACGAAAGCGGACCCTGTCTCTAGAGGAAACCACCCGATAGATCCTCCCGCTCCTGCGGTCCCAGGCGTAAAAACCGTTGTTCTGCGGGATGCCGTGGCCGTTCAGAAACTGAAGGCCTTCGCTGACGGCCCGGCTGTCGGTGATCACACCCGAGATCCGGCGGGCCAGCGGCATCCTCCCCACCACGGCCTCGGGATTCCAGATGCCCACCAGGCCGGTCTGAGCCGCTATTTCGGGCACCAGCGAGGCGATAGGCTCCGGAGAGGTGCGCAGGAAATAATGGCGCCCCCTGGTGGAATGGACAAAGGCCTCCAGCAGCTGCGAAGCCGCCCATAGGCCGTTGGGCCTTCTGTACAGACCCATCAGCGCTGTGTAGAAACCGTCGATGATCATCAGGGGCTTGGGGATCATCTGGGGCAGCACCAGGCCGCCGGGGCTCTCCCATTGGGATATGTCGCCGCCGGGGCAGTAGGTGCGGATAATGGACCAAGCGGAGATTAGCCGCTCTTCGGGATCGGACGAGTCCAGGCCCTTCCATAGGCTGAACAGGGAGCCCTCCCGAATCTTCGAGTCCAGCTCTTGGAAGATCTCCCTGGCGGCCTGAAGTCCCCCGGCGCGGGCCCTTTGGGCTTCTGCTAGCTGTCTCCACCGGATCTCGAAGGACTCTTCGCCCCTGGAAGATCCGGGCCATAGCAGAAACAGAACGGCCAGGATCAGCATGGCCTTTGTCTTTGATCCCTTCATCGAAAAAGGCTTCATGTGCCTCACCTCAATTCAACGGGCAAAAAGCTACTAAATCTTTTCATCGATGTGCAAATTATATCATATAGGCGACACCGGGAAGTTCTATCTTGACAAAAAAGGCCATTTTACGGACCCCAAACCCCTGAAGTGAGAGAGAGAAAAAAGAAAAACAAAAAGGACCCTCCAGCGAGGGTCCAGCACAGCAAAGGGTCGAATTTTGTCTTTAAAGATCCCGGCGGCCGGCCAGTAAAATCTTTTTTCGATCTAGGCCCTTTTTAGGCCCTTTTGTTGGAGCCTTTAGAGCCTTCGCCGAAGCGGCGCCGGTAGAGGGCCTCCAAACGGGCCAAGGCCAGGGCCGTGTCCTCTCGGTCGATTTGGATCCGGATTTTCTCGTAGCAGCCCTCCACGTCCTCGGGCCTGGGATCGATCTCCCTGGGAAGCAGCCCCTCGGGAGCCCTGTCCCGCCGGTTTTCCAGTGGAGCCACCACCGGCCTGATCCCAGGAAGGTCCAAAGCCCAGCGGCGGGAGATCCGCCGCAGCAGGGGGCCTGCGCCCATCTGGAGCCGTTGAGCCGCGGCGGGGCTTTGGCAGACCACCACCAAGCCGCTTCGGTCCAGGCTAACGGGGCGGCTCAGAGCCGCCAAGGCAGGACCCGCCAGGTTGGGCCAGAGCTGCTGGATTTCGGCCAGCTTAAGGGCCAGCTTCAGGGCCGGAGGCAGGTCCCGGCGCAGGATGGCGCCTACCGATTGGGAAGAGCCGGGAGCTTTTTCCTTTTGGGCCATAGGGACCTCCTTTCGTTCCAGGTAGTTCCAGTGGCTGGCAGGTCACCGGCGGCGGCTCTGGATCAGCACCGCCAGATACTGCAGATCGGCGGGGGTAACGCCGGAGATCCGCCCGGCCTGGCCCAAGGTTAGGGGCCGGACCTGTTCCAGCTTTTCTCGGCTCTCGGCCGACAGGGATTTGAGGCCCCTATAGTCGAAACCGGTGGGGATCTTCAGGGACTCCAGGCGCAGCATTTTCTCCACTGCCCTGTTCTGGCGGTCCACGTAGCCCTGATATTTCACGGTAATTTCGGCTTCCTGGGCCAGGGCACCCTCCAGGGCCGGAGGCGGCAGCAGGTCCTTCAGATCTTTATAGGTCACTTCGGGCCGGCGGAGCAGGTCCTGAGCCGAAAGGCCCCGGTCCGGAGCAGAAAAGCCCGGGACCTTTAGGCTCTGCTGGAGCTTCTGGGGCGAGAAATGGATCTTGCCCAACCGCTCCACCTCCCGGTCCACCGCCTCCCAGCCTTCGTTTAGGGCTCTCCATTGGTCCTCCGAGACCAGGCCCAACCGGCGGCCCAAAGGAGCCAGGCGGCGGCCAGCGTTGTCGTGGCGCAGCAAAAGGCGGTGTTCGCAGCGGCTCGTCAACATGCGGTAGGGCTCTTTGGTGCCCTTGGTGACCAGGTCGTCGATCAGCACTCCGGCGTAGGCCTCATGGCGTCCCAAAATAACAGGCCCTTGGCCCCTGAGGGTCAGGACCGCGTTGACTCCGGCCAGAAGGCCCTGGACTGCCGCTTCCTCGTAGCCCGAGGTGCCGTTGATCTGGCCTGCGCAGTAGAGCCCCGGCAGGGCCTGGAGCTCCAGCCATGGCGTCAGCTGCACCGGATCGATGGCGTCGTACTCGATGGCGTATCCCGGCCTCAGCAGCACCGCCCTGGAGCAGCCCGGAAGGGTCCTGGTCATGGCGATCTGGACATCTACGGGCAGGCTGGTGGAGAAGTTTTGTACGTAGATCTCCACGCTTCCCCGGGCCACGGGCTCCAGGAAAATGGGGTGGCTGTCTTTTTCGGGGAAGGCCATCACCTTGGACTCTATAGAAGGGCAGTACCGCGGCCCCGTGCCTTCGATCTGGCCCTGGACGATAGGCGACCGTTCCAGGCCCTGCTGAACTATGCGATGGGTTTCGGCGTTAGTCCTGGAGAGGCCGCAGCGTATTTCCCGGTAGACCCTGGGAGTCCCCCAGAGGTCAAAGCACACCGGCTCCCTTTCGCCTTCCTGGAGCTCCAGCACATCCCAGTCGATGGAATCCCGGTGGATCCTCGGCGTGGTGCCAGTCTTGAGGCGCTGCATGGCCAGCCCCAGATCCCGCAGGTCCTGACTCAGGCCCTGGGTGGCCATCTGGCCCAAGGGTCCCGACTGGAAGTTCACCAGGCCCACGTGGATCCGGCCGCCCAGGTGGGTGCCTGTGGCCAAGATCACCCGAGGCGCCCAGAACTCCAGCTCGTAGCGGCTCCTGATACCGGCCACGCGGCCCTGGCGGATCAGGAGCCTCTCGGCGGTGTCCTGAAAGATTCGAAGATTGGGGCAGTCCATCAGGGCTTTCAGGTAGTGGCTGTGGTAGTCCCACAGGTCGTTCTGGGACCGAAGAGCCCTGACAGCCGGGCCCTTGGAGGTGTTGAGCCACCGCATCATAAGGCCCGAACTGTCGGCGGCTCTGGCCTGCTCGCCTCCCAGGGCCGAGATTTCCCGCACCAAATGGCCCTTAGCTGGTCCGCCTATGGAGGGATTGCAGGGCATATAGGCCAGGTGGTCCAGGTCCTGGACCACCATGAGGGTCCTGGCCCCCATCCGGGCCGATGCCAAGGCGGCCTCGCAGCCGGCGTGACCTCCGCCGACCACTATGACATCAAAAGAATTTTCCCCTTCAAAGTTCACCGAAAAACCCTTCCTGTATTAATCCGTATCAATTCGTATCAATAAGGCTGAACCGAACATCAAAACTATACCAAGACTACACCGAGAGATCCCAAGAAGAGATCCCAATAAATCGGTCTCCTAGCGCCGAAGGGAGCTGTCCTGATAGGTCAGCACCGTGGTGTGGTTGCTCATGGACCGGCCGTCGGCGGCCAGCACGATGGCCCGCCGCCCCAGGTTCCACTGGCGGCCTTCGCCGTCGGGCAGAGAGAACTCCCGGTCGGGCAAGCCGTATTTCCGGGAAAGGAGCCTCAGCAGCTGGCTGTAATTGCCGCCCATGATCTCCTGGCGGAACTGGGCTTCCCGCTCCTCTATGGTCATCTGTTGACCGGCCTGGGGGGCCTCCCTTTCGGGGCGGTTGAAGAGGAACCGGAACTTCCACATGCCCTGCCTCGAAAAACTCACCTGGACCGTGCAGGGGTGGCCGAAGAAGCTGCCTCCGTAGATCGCCTCTCTGCCGTTCTCCAGGGCCGTCACGTCGTAGAAGAGCTGCAGCTTATTGCCCTCCGTCAGAATCTCGTGGGCCTGTTCAAAGGAGGCACCGAAGGGAACTCCCCACACGTCCTTTACTTCCCTTTCCACGGCCCAAAGGCTGCCGCAGCAGAGCCACAGGGCCCATGCGATGGCTAAAATCTTAAATGCCTTGCCTTTCATTGCCCTTCATCCTCTCCTGAAAATCAATATTAATCAACGCCTTATTCATCTGTATTATCTATTTTATTTATTTTAAAGGGGCCGATCTGGCCCTCCGACAGGTTCCAAATGGACCCAGGCCAGTCCGGAGCACCCTCGGCGGAAGCGGCAAAGACCTGCCACCGGCTCTTGGCCAGACAGTCCGTCAGAAGGCGCCGCCCCGGACCATCCAACTCGGCGGCCACCTCGTCCAAGAGCAGCACCGGACGGCGGCGCAACCGCACCTCCGCCAGCGAAGCCGCCGCCATGACCAGCGCTAAAGCGGCACGGCGCCGCTGTCCCCGGCTGAAGACCGCCGCGGCGCTGCGGCCCTGGGAGGTCAAAACCAGATCGTCCCGATGGGGCCCCACCAGAGGCGTCCGAGCGGCCCTCTCTCTAGGGGCCAGGGAGGCGCAGGAGCGCCGGAAATCCTCCCGCAGGTCCTCCCCCCCTACCGATCCGCCTCTTCGCAGTTCCAGGGCCATTTTGGAAGGCCAGAGGGCCCTCCAGCGATCCAGGCCCTCCCGGAGGCCCCGGAGTATCTCCAGGCGGCAGCTCCAGATCCAGCAGGCCAAATCCTCGGTGGCCCTCAGGGCCACCGTACCGTCCTGGCCCCGGGCCAGCAAAAAGCGACGGTGCCGCACTATCCGGCGGTAGTCGGCCAACCGGCGGGCGTAGAGGGGGAAGATCAGGGCGCTGACCACGTCCAGAAAGCGGCGCCGCACCGCCGGACTGCCTTCGATCAGCGCTAGATCGCCGGGCAGAAAGGTCAAGGCCGGGATCCTGGCCCTGAAACTGCTCCAGTTGCTGCGGCTTCCGTCGGCTTTCAGCGACGCCCTAGCCCCAAGGGATATTTCCAGGAGACAGTCCTCCTCACCCAGGACTCTGGCCGCCAGAAAGGCAGAAGCGGCCTCCCAGTTGATCAGGTCCCGGCTGTGGCTGCCGCCGAAGGGGCCCCATCCGCAGAGCAGGTGCAGCGCCTCCAGGCAGTTAGTCTTTCCCGAACCGTTGGGACCCGTCAGAAGGTTCAACCCCGGATCCCACTGGATTCGCTGGGATTGGAGGTTGCGGAAATTTACAGTCCTGGTCTCAGCGACCCGCATGGGGGCCTATTCGCCCAGTTCCTGATCGGCGGCTTTCATCTTGATGGGCATCAGCATGTAGAGGAAATCGCTGCTGTTGGGCCGCAGCATCATCATCTGTCCCTCCTGGCCGTTGAAGGTCAAGTTGACCTCGCTGCCGTGGAAGGCCCTCAGGCCATCCAGGAGATAGCCCACGTTAAAGGCCACCTTCAGAGGCTCGCCGGAAATTTGGGCGTCGATGATCTCCTTGGCCTCGCCTACCTCGGGGGCCCGGCTGGTGAGCTTCAGGTCTCCCTCGGGCGACAGGATCAGTACTACCAGCCGGTTGTGCTCCCGGGCCACCACGTCGATCCGCTCCAGAGCCGCCACGAAGCTAGACCGGTCCACCAACATGCTGGTAGTGTTCTGGGAACTGAGAATTTTCTCGTAGTTGGGAAAACTGGATTCCACCCGCCGAACCGAGAACTCCACGCCAGGGGCCCGGAAGTAGGTTAAAGCGCCGTCCTGGAAGAGCTGCACCGGCTGATCGGCGGCGAAGGACCCAAGGATCTTCTGGTATTCCCGCACCGACGCCAGGGGGAGAAGCACTTCCTTGTCCGAACCGCCGTCAGTAAAGGTCTTTGATAGGGACAGCCGGCGCCCGTCGGTGGAGACCGACCGGAATTCGCCCTTCTTCAGCTGGAGCAGGCAGGCGCTCAGGTACTTGGGAAATTCTTCGCTCAGGGAGCCAGCGATGGCTCCCTCGTCCATGACCCGGCACAGCTCTCCGGCGGGCACTTCCACGAAGCTGTCGGCGGCCCGGGGCAAAGGAATTTCGGGAAATTCTTCTATAGGATAGGTGGAGAAGGAATAGCGGTTCCGTCCCGACAGGACCAGGCCGCGATCGTCCTTGACCTCCACTGTGAAGGTGTCGGTGGGAATTTTTTTGAAAAGCTCTCCCACCACCTTCAAGGGGAAGATGGCCGCCCCCCATTCCTGAACCGTCACGCCCTCGGCGGTACAGCAAATCGATGTCTTAAGGTCCGTGGCGTTGAGAGTCACCGTGCCGTCCTCCTTGACGGTGCACAAAATTCCGGCTATGGATGGGATTGTATTTTTAGTGCTGCAGATCCTTTCTGCCAGGACCCAGCTCTTCATGAAGGGGACTTTTGTGATCTCCAGTTTCATTTTGTGGCTAACCTTCCTTTCCTCTTCTGCTCACTGCTTTCTTTATTTTAAAAATTAGTAGCCGTAGTAATAGGGACTGTGAGAACGGTGGATAAATAGCCTGGAAGTCTATGACATCGGACTTTTCCACCGTGTACAGGTCCTTTAAAAGTCCGTGGAACCCTATCCACAGTATCCACCGCTGAACTGTTCATAAGGCTTTGTTTTATTTTATCCACATCCCAGTTACCAGGGGGCTCACAGTTTTTTCTCTATGTTATCCACAAGCTTCTTGATCCTGGGGCTGTTTTCCTTCAGGAGCTGTTCGATCTTGCGGCAGGCGTGGAGCACCGTGGTGTGGTCCTTCTTCCTGAAGGAAAAGCTTATCTGCTGGAGGCTGCTTTCGGTGTGCTCCCGGCAGATGTACATGGCTATCTGGCGGGCCAGGGCGATCTCGGATGTGCGGCGGCTGCTCATCAGGTCCTCCACCGTGAAGCCGAACTCTTCGGCCACGATCTGCTGGATCGTATCGATGTTGGTGGGCCCTCTGTTGCTGTGGCTGATCACGTCCTTGAGCCACTCCGAGGCGTTGTCCACCGTGATAGGCTCGCTGTTTAGCTCGGCGCAGGCTATGATCCTGTTCAGGGACCCCTCCAGCTCCCGGATGTTGCTGGGCACGTTCTGGGCCAGGTAGTTCACCACCTCCTCGGGCACGGGGTACCGCCGGGCCTCGGCCTTCTTTTTGAGGATGGCGATCCTAGTCTCGTAGTCGGGCTGCTGGATGTCCGTCACCAGGCCCCACTCGAAGCGGCTCACCAGCCGTTCCTCGATGTCGCTTATCTCCTTGGGCGGCCGGTCGGAGCTGATGACGATCTGTTTTTTCTCGTCGTGGAGGCTGTTAAAGGTGTGGAAAAACTCCTCCTGGGTGCTCTCCTTGCCCGCCAAAAACTGGATGTCGTCGATCAACAGGATGTCCATATGGCGGTATTTGGCCCTGAAGTCCGAGGACTTGTTGTTCTTGATGGCCGTGATGAGTTCGTTGGTGAACTTCTCGGAGCTCACGTAGGTAACCTTCAGCGATGGGTTGGCGCCCAGGGCGTAGTGGCCGATGGCGTGCATCAGATGGGTTTTACCCAGCCCCACGCCGCCCCAGATGAACAGGGGATTGTAGGCGGCGCCTGGATTGTCGGCCACGGCGACGCTGGCGGCATGGGCCAAGCGGTTGGACTTGCCCACCACAAAGCTGGAAAAGAGATAGTTGGGGTTCAGCCCATTGGGCTGTGGTGTAGCGGTGCGGGCCTGGGTCTTTTCCTCGTCGGGCTGGGCCTCTTCGTCGCTGACTCGAAGCTCTATTCGGCTTCCCCAGCCCTGCTGTATCAGGGCCTCTTCCATAATTTTCCTGAACCGGTCGTTGATGGTCCGCTCCACAAAGCTGTTGGGCACGTCCAGTATCAGGGCGTCATCCCGAATCCCCAGGGGAACGCAGCTTTTGAGCCAGATCTCCGTTGCGCCGCTGGGCAGCAGCGGCGATGCCTCTTCTAGCAGTTTTTTCCATAGCTGATCGACGTTTTTCATTTCCCTCTCCATTTTCCTATGGTGGACCTCAGGGAATGTCCACAAAATCCATCCACAAAATCACAAAAATCTCGTAAAAGCTGCGAATAAGGGGAAAATTATGGGGGATAAAGGCCCTGTTTTTTCCACAATACGAATACAATAGGACGGCGGAATTCCGAAAAATAGGGCCTTTGTCTCCTTTTCGGCCGGAACCTTTTATTTTGGTGGATAACTTTGGAGATTTCCGGAGTTCAATGGGAATATGATACCCCATAAAGTATCGATTGTGCATAACCGATTTAGATTTATATAAGACCAGCCGCCACTGGAGAAGAACCTTTAATCACTAAAAATCAGCTTCTTTTAGCTCTTATAGAATGTCTAAGGGTTTTCATAATTGGAAAGGGAACAGTAGGTTTGGAAAAATTTTCTAGAAACCGATTGTCCTGGGCCCGATAGGGGCCTTGATTTTGCTGGACCGGAGGAGTTCTGTGGATAAAATAGTCAAAGCTGAGAAGGGACATGAAGAATTTTGACAGTCCTCTCTTTGAGGATTAAGATGGGAACAGGAATAACTTCCACAAGGAGGCGTAAGCGATGAGGGTCTACATGAACAACGCCGCCACTTCATGGCCTAAACCCGATGTGGTGGCCCAGGCCATGAGCGATTTCCTGATCAACGGAGGCGCCAATCTGGGACGGGGCACCGCCTCGGCCAAAGACCTGAGCACCATGAACATGGTCCTGAGCTGCCGTGAAAAGGCAGCCCAACTGCTGGGGGGCCACGAAGAAGGCCACCCCGCGCTGGTTACCTTTACGAACAACGTCACGGAGTCGCTGAATATAGTCCTAAAGGGCTATCTCAAGGCTGGCATGAGGGTCCTCACTTCGTCGATGGAACACAACGCAGTGATTCGGCCCCTGCGGCACCTGGAGGAGACCCTGGGGCTGGAATTGGAGATTATCCCCTGTGACGGCAGAGGATTCCTCGATCCATCATCGTTAAAAGAAGCCCTAGAGCGCAAAAGGGCCGATCTGGCGGTGTTCAGCCATTGCAGCAACGTCTGCGGCACCTTGCAGGACCTGGAGGCTCTGGCCTCAATATGTGCCGGTTTCCAGGTGCCGCTGGTGGTAGACTCGGCCCAGACCGCCGGCGTGGTGCCTATTGACACACAGGGGCTGAACCTGGCGGCCCTTTGCTTTACCGGCCACAAAGGCCTCATGGGGCCCCAGGGAACCGGCGGGATCCTCTGGCGCCGGGACTTTGCCGAGGCCTGCGAGCCCTTTGTGGAGGGCGGCACCGGCAGTTTCTCCCATGTGGAGCTCCAACCCCAGGCCATGCCCGACAAGTTCGAGTCGGGCACCTTGAACCTGCCGGGCATAGCCGGCCTCTGCGCCGCCCTTCAGTGGATCCAGTCCACCGGCATGGAGGCGATCCACCGCTGGGAGATGGACCTGGGCGGGCGGCTCCTGGAAGGACTGCGGCGGGTCCCTGGCCTGAAGCTGTCGGGCATCGACGGCATGGAGGGACGGCTGCCGGTGTTCGCCCTGAACTTTCAGGGCATCGACAACGGAGTTTTAGGCGGCGAGCTCAGCGCTTTAGGCGTGGACGTTCGCCCTGGCCTCCAGTGCAGTCCCTGGGGACACAGGACCTTGGGGACTTTTCCCGAGGGCGCTCTGAGGATCAGCCCAGGCTACTTCAATAGCAGCGACGACGTGGATAGGACTCTGGAAGCCCTCCAGGAAGCTCTCAGGACTTTGAGGTCCTGAAGCCCGGTGTTTCACGTGAAACGCCCTTGGTCGCGGCAAAGGGTCCGGCCTTTCGAGCTCTTAAAAATCGAGTGGTAAGTGGTAATTAATAGAAAAAGACAGCCTATTTTCGTTGTTTTTTGGGATAAGGGCTGTTAAAATGACATCATTAGGCTGTGATTAGACCGGAATTTTGTCAGGAGGTCAAGGACCATGAAGAACGTACTCGAAGCGATACAAGAGCGCCGGAGCATCCGCCGCTTTACCGATCATCCTGTAGCGGAAGTGACGATGAAGCAGATCCTGGCCGCCGGTTGCGCGGCCCCCAGCGCGAAGAACGCTCAGCCCGTGCGGTTTATCGTGCTGGACAAGAGCGATATGGCTCGGGTGGCCGACGCGGTGGACCAAAAAACGCCTTTCCAGGAAGGCCAGTGGGCCATAGCTGTCTGCGCCGATCTCAGGGGCTACAGTCTGGGCCTGGGCTGGATAGAGGACTGCGCCGCCGCCATGGAGAACATGCAGATCGCTGCCGTGGGCCTGGAACTGGGCGCTCTCTGGTACGGAGTCTATCGCCGGGAACCCAAGGAGGGCCAAATCCGCCGGGTCCTGGAGATCCCCGAAGGTGTGGAGGTGTTGGGGATCACCGTAATAGGCTACAGCGCCGAGGAGAAGGAGCCTCACAGCGGCGTGGACGAGTCCAAGGTCCGCCGCGGCGTCTGGAAGGACTGACTTGGCGGCAGTTCTTTAAGATCGCAGCAGCTATTGAAGATCATGGAAGAGCCGAAATAGAGATCAAAATAACGCAAAGACCAATAGACGAAAAGAGCTCCCCGACCAGATTTATGGTCGGGGAGCTCTTTTCGTCCTTTTCGTCTTTATAGATCTCCATAGATCTCCGGGAGATAGAACCTAGGGGCAAAAAGACTAGAAAATAGGGTTACAAGAGATTAATCTTAATTGACTTAAAGTCCCTTAGGACTCGAAGTTTTTTCCTACCCTTTCCCTGCTGTGGACCAAAAGGCTACGAAAAGGGCCCTCTAGGCCGGAAAATCAGGCCTAGAGGGCCTGGGGATCAAGTCTTTCGATCAGGGCAATTTCAGATCTCCCAGGCTCT
>CAZNRB010000030.1:0-15731 GCA_964575405.1 uncultured Synergistaceae bacterium
GTGATGCAGATCGAGCCGCCGCCGATGCCCACCTTGACGAAATCGGCTCCGGCGTCGGCCAGGAAGCGGAAGCCCTCGGCGTCCACCACGTTGCCGGCGCCCACCTTTACATCGTCGCCGTAGCGCTCCCGGATCCACTGGAGGGTCAGCTTTTGCCATTCAGAGAAGCCTTCCGAGGAGTCGATGCACAGGGCGTCCACTCCGGCCTCAATCAGGGCCGGCACCCGTTCGGCGTAGTCCCTGGTGTTTATGCCGGCGCCCACCCGGTAGCGCTTGTGGGGGTCCAGCAGCTCGTTGGCGTTCTCCTTGTGGGAGTCGTAGTCCTTGCGGAAGACGAAATATTTCAGCCGCCCTTCGCTGTCCACCAGCGGCAGGGCGTTCAGCTTGTGGTCCCAGATGATGTCGTTGGCGTCCTTCAGCGACGTGGTCTCAGGGGCGTAGATCAGCTTTTCCAGAGGGGTCATGAACTCCTGGACCTTGGTGGCCGGGTCCATGCGGCTCACCCGGTAATCCCGGCTGGTCACCACTCCCACCAGCCGTCCGCTGGCGGTGCCGTCCTCGGTGACCGCCACGGTGGAGTGGCCCGTTTTCTCCTTCAGGGCCAAAATGTCGGCCAGGGTGTGGTGAGGCGCCACGTTGCTGTCGCTGGGGACGAAACCGGCCTTGTAGGCCTTGACGCGGGCCACCATGGCGGCCTCGTTCTCAATGGACTGGGAGCCGTAGATGAAGGAGATCCCGCCCTCCCGGGCCAGGGCGATAGCCATCTTCTCCCCCGACACGGACTGCATTATGGCCGAAACCAGCGGTATGTTCAGCGTCAACTGGGGCTTTTCGCCTCTTTTGAACTTCACCAGCGGCGTTTTGAGGCTCACTTTAGAGGGGACGCAGTCCGAAGAAGAGTATCCGGGCACTAGAAGATATTCGCTGAAGGTATGGGACGGCTCGTCAAAATAGTACGCCATAGTGGACCTCCTGGGAAAATTTGGTGCATTATACACCTCTAAAAGAGGGGCCGTCAACGCTTGAGACAAGCCCCTCCGGTCAGCTGAAAAAAGCTGGAAAAAACGAAAAGCCAGCGGCAAGGCCTTTCTGAAGGGACTTGCCGCTGGCTTTTAGATTTGCCCTAAAACTAGGCTTTCTTGGGCGAAGGCACCCGATAGAACACCGCCGTCAGCACGGGGATGACCACCAGCGTCAGGATGGTGCCCATGGTCAAACCGCCGATGATGGCCGCCGCCATGGGGGCGAACATGACGTCCCAGAGCAAGGGCACCATGCCAAGCACCGTGGTGAGGGCCGACATGGACACGGGGCGCAGACGGCTGACGCCGGAGTCCACTATGGTCTGATAGCGGTCCTTGCCGGAGGCGAAATCTCCGGCGATCTGATCCAGCAGCACCACCGAGTTCTTGACCAGCATGCCCACCAAGCTCAAGACGCCCAACACGGCCATGAAGCTTATGGGAAGGTCCAGTATCAGCATGCTCATGGTCACGCCGATGATGATCATGGGGATGCAGAGGAAGATGATGATGGTCTGCTTGTAGGCGTTGAACAGGAACACGCAGATCACGAACATGATGACCACGCATATGGGCATCAACATCTTCAGGTCGCTCTGGGCTTCCCCGTTGGTCTCGTACTCGCCGCCCCAGTCAAGCCAGTAGCCCGCGGGCAGGGGGATGGACTCTATTTTGGGACGGACACGCATCAGCATGGCGTTGACGTTCTCGCCCTGTTTCACGTTGCTCTGGGCGATCATGGTGAGGCTGCGGTCCCGTTTGCGCACGATGTCGTCGGTAAAGCCTGTGTCCACCATGGACACCATGGCACCCAGAGGCACCGGGGCGTTGCTGGTGGGCGACCAGATGGGGAAGGACAGCAGTTGATCCACCCGGTAGCGCTCATCGGGTGCTACTCCGGCCATGACAGGAAGCAGCCTGTCGCCCTCGCGGTAGGTGGCCACCTGAAAACCGTCGGTGGCCGAGGAGATGGCCCTGGCCACGTCCTGGCGGGTCAGCCCAAGGGTGCGCATCTGATCCTCCAGGATCTGGGGTCTCAGCTCCGCCACGGTCTGCCGCCAATCAAGGCGCAAAAAGTCCGAGCTGGGATCTTGGCGGTAAATCTCCAGGGCCTGTTCGGCCAATTGGCGCAACACCTTGGGATCGGGGCCGTGGAACCGGGCTTCGATCTTGGCTTTCACGTCAGGGCCCTTGGGGAAGAGCCTGCAGGACCTCTGGACTTCTGGCATGTAGCCGTCGATGTACTGCTCGGTCCTGGCTATCATCTCCTGGGTCGAGACGCCTTCATGGACCTCCACCAGCAGCTGGGAATAGGCCGTGTTGTTGTCCTCCGGTGTGTAAGGCAGCATAAACCGCAGCGCCGGACCGCCCACGAAGGCGCTGATGTTCTTAACTTCGGGTTGATCTCGGAGGAAGGCTTCCAGCTTCCGGGTTTGGCTGTCCTGCTCCATGATGTAGGTCCGCTGGGGCATCCAAAGGTCCACGAAGTAATAGGGCGCCCCCGAGTCGGGGAAGAAGGTCACTCTCAGCTGGGTAAAACCCACCAACGAGAGCACGAACATGGCCGCCACCACGCCGAGGGTCAACACTCTGTTGCGGAGGCAGAGCTCCAAAAAGGAGCGGTACATCCTGAAAGGGAGCTTGTCGTAGGGATCGCCGCCGGACTTGCTGCGGCGGAGCACCAAGACGCCGAAGACCGGCGCCAAGGTAATGGCCAGAACCCAGCTGAGCATCATGGAAATGCCGATGACCTGGAAAAGGCTGCGGCAGAAGTCGCCGGTGTTGCTGGCCGAAAGTCCCACTGGCACGAAGGCCAACACGGCGATGATGGTGCCGCCCAGCAGGGCCCAGAGGTTGGAAGAGACCACATGGGAGGCCACTTCCCTGGGCCGTCCGCCCTGTTGGATTCCCACCAGAATTCCCTCGGTGACCACAATGGCGTTGTCCACCAGGGAGCCCAGAGCGATGATCAGCGCCGCCAGGGAGATGCTCTGGAGGAAGATGCCATAGCCCTGCATGATAATAAAGGTGGCGGCGATGGTCAGCAGCAGAATGACGCCGATGATCAGGCCCGAGCGCACGCCCATGAAGATCAGCAGCACGCCCACCACTATGACCACCGATTCCACCAGGTTCAACAGGAAGTCATTGACGGCGGTGACCACCGAATCGGACTGCATGTAGATCTCCTGGAGCTCCATGCCGATGGGCGTCTGGGATTCCAGCTCCTGAAGCCGGGCCTTGACGGCGTTGCCCATGGTGACCACGTTACCGCCGGGCACGCAGGAAATGCCCAGTCCAAGGCTGGGACGGTCGTTAAAGCGCATCATAAAGCTCGGGGGATCCTCGTAGCCCCGGCGCACCGTGGCCACGTCGGCCAGCCTGACCAGCCGGCCGCCCTGGCCGCCGATGACCAGCTGGCTGATGCTCTCCACGCTGTCGATGTCGGAGCTGGGCACGATCTTGAGGTACTGGGGGCCCAGCCTGGCGTTGCCGGAGCTGACGATGCTGTTCTGCTGGGCCAGCACATTGTAGATCGATTCCGGCGACAGCCCCAACGACGCCAACTTGGCCAAGGAGAACTCCACGAAAATCTGCTCTTCCTGATCGCCGGAGACTCGCACGCTCTTGACGCCGGGGATCAGGACCAGCTCCTTTTTCAGGAAGTCGGCGTAATCCCAGAGCTGCCGCATGGAATATCCGTCGCCCACCAGGGCGTAATACTGGCCGTAGACGTCGCCGTAGTCGTTGTTGATGTTGGGCGTCAGCGCCCCTTCCGGCAGGGTGTCCAGGGCGTCGTTGATCTTCTGGCGCAGCTCGTCCCAGATCTGGGGCAGCTCGGCGCTGGTGTAGTGGTCCTGAATGTCCACGTAGACTATAGAGACTCCGTCGGTGGAGAGGGACCGCAGGTGCTTGATCTGGCCCATCAGCTGGATGGCGTCCTCGATCTTGCTGGTCACTTCCTGGTCCACCTCATTAGCCGTGGCGCCGGGGTAGGCGGTGGTCACGATGGCCGTCTTGATGGTGAAGTTAGGGTCCTCCAGTTTGCCCATGTTGAGATAGGCGAACACGCCTCCAAAGGCGATCAGCACACATAGGAAGATCACCACGGTCCGGCGCTGAATACTTGCTCTTGCAATGTCCATAAATAACGAATCCTCGATTCTAAGAATGTCCTTGCTGAAAAGGTCCTCAACTCAACGGTCCATGGCCCAAGCCGGTGCGGCTCAGGTCACCGATGGTTCGGCGTCAGGGAGACCACTTCACGGCCTTCCCAGAGGAAACTGACGCCGGCCGTGGCGATCAGATCGCCAGCAGCCAGATCGCCCAGGATCTGGGCCCACTCGCCGTCGGAGTTCAGGACCTCTACGGGGACTTTATAGGTCCGGCCCTCCTGGATCCTCCAGACCCAGCTGCCACCGCCGTCCTGCAAGATAGCGCTGACCGGCACCCTAAAGCCTCTCTTGGCCTCGGCTTGGTCCTCCAGGGGGACCTCCAGGAAGGCCGTGGCCGCCATGCCGGCCAGGATCGTGTTGGCACCGTCCTGGGGCACCGTGACGGTGACGGCGTAGGTCTGGGTGGCCGCGTCGGCCTGGAGGGCGTATTCCTTCAAAGTGCCGTCGAAAAGACGGTCCGGCAAAGCCTCCACGGAGACCTTCACGGCCGGGAACTGCCGGCCCTCAGCCATGATCCTGGCCATGTCGCTCTCGGGCACGTTGAAGACTATCTCCAGGTTGGCCAGGTTCTGAAGGCTCACGATAGGCTGCTTGGCTTGCACTTCCTGATGGTTCTCCACGAAACGCTCCGCCACCACGCCGTCGAAGGGCGCCGTCAGCTTGGTGTCCTCCAAAGCGTTCTGGGCCTCCCTCAGGCTGGCCTGGCTGGCCTGCAGGTTGGCCCGGGCCACGTCGTAGGCCCTCTTGTAGCTGTCGTAGACCATCTCGGAGACGGCTGCGTTCTCGTAAAGGCCGCTGTAGCGCTGAAAGTCATTCTGGGCCTTTTCCAGTTCGGCCTGGTTCTGGCTGACCCGGCTCCGGGCGTCCCGGAGCCGCACTTCGTAGTCCCGGGGGTCAAGCTGAGAGATCAGCCCTCCCTTGGCCACCCTCTCGCCGCGATCCATAAGGCTCCTCAGCTGGCCGGCCACTCTAAAAGATAGCTCCACCATCTGGACGCCCTTGACGGTGCCGAAATAGCGCCTGCTTTCACCGTCTTGGGACTGCTCCAGGGCCATGGTCCGAATAGGACGGGCCACTTCCACCCTTTCCTCTTCTACCTGGGGCCTTTGATGGCGGTAGAGCTCCACGGAACCGCAGAAGACCACCACGCAGGCCGCCCAGATCAGAAATTTCACAAAACCGCTGTCAGTTTTCATATTCTCATTTCCTTGTCCGTTGATATCCTGATAAAATCAAATCGAAAGCGATAAATCGCCCAATCTCCTAGCGGCAGATTCCGAAGAAGTGCCTACAGTCCATGCCAGCTTAGGGGCTAACATTCGGAGTATATTTTACTCAGCGCAGGACAAAATGCAGTTCTGAGAGGGTCTGAGAAATGTATTAGCTATGTAGTGTCATTGTAAATGCCCTCAGGGTCTTGATTTTTTAAGAGGAGACAGAACGAAATGAGAAAAATTTTAGTGATTGAAGACGACCACGTCATCAGCGAACTTATAGAGGAATATCTGACCCTGGAGGGCTTTAAGGTCCACGTCCTGGCCGACGGAAAAGAGGGCCTGAAAGAGGCTCTGTCGGGAAACTGGGATCTGCTGGTGTTGGACGTGATGCTGCCGGGCATGAACGGCTTTACTCTGCTTCAGGAGCTCCGCAAAACCTCCCGGCTACCGGTGATCATGCTGACGGCCAAGGCCGACCCGGTGGATTTGGTGCTGGGCCTGGAGGTGGGCGCCGACGACTACATGACCAAGCCCTTCAACGCCCGGGAGCTGGTGGCCCGCATCCGGGCCCTGGCGCGGCGGGTGGAAGTCTTCTCCCATGAGGACAGCGACGACTATCTGGAAGCGCCGCTGTGCGTGGGCGATCTGAAACTGCGGCCCCAGCTCCGGACCGTGGAGCTGGAGAGCGGGATGGTGAACCTGTCGCCCACGGAGTCGCGGATACTGGAGAATCTGCTGCGCCGCCCCGGCCGGGCCGTCTCCAGAGAGGAGCTTTTCTCCCAGGCCCTGGGCCGCCCCTATACGCCCTTTGACCGGAGCGTGGACATCTACATCAGCATTCTGAGGAAAAAGCTGGGGCCCTACCCCGACGGCAGCGACCGCATCAAGACCCTGCGGGGCGACGGCTATTATTACGTGGCTCCTCAGGAGGGCCAGGAAGAGCACTGACGATGAAGGTCAAGGCTCTTTATCCCTTTCATTTTTCGCTGTTTCAAAAGATCTTTCTGACCAACGTGGGCATGTTCTTCGGCACCGGCATATTGGTGCTGCTGCTCTACTTCAGCTTAGAGGGCACGGGCCTCTTCGACAGGGCCATGGAGCGCTACGTCCCAGCGGTGGTGGAGGCCTACGAGCAGCGAGGCGACGGGGGCTATTTCCAGGAGGTCTGCGAAGTGGCCGCCTCGGGACGTCTTTTGATCCAGATCCTGGACCGAGGCGTTTCCGGGGCTCCCGACAGCGACCAGCTGCGCCAGGCCTTTGAGGGCAGCGAAGTGGCCGGACGGTCCCGAATTTTGCCCTACATCACCGAGAAGGGCCGCTATTGGGTGGTGCTTATGGCCATCGGCGACTGGAGACCCAGGGGAGCCTACGATTGGTTCGAGGCCCTGGCGGTGTTCTCCCTTTTCCTGGCGGTGGCCTGCGGGTGCAGCTGGATGCTGGCCCGCCATTTTGTCCTCCCTCTGGCTCGGCTCTCCGGGGAGGTGCAAAAGCTGACCGACGGAGAACTGGAGCCCCTGTCCTTTGATACCAAGGTGGACCGGAACGACGAGATCGGACGGCTGGAGCGGAACTTTTTGTCCATGGCGCTGCACCTCCACCAGGCCGCCGAGGACCGGCAGCGCATGATAGCCGACATCTCCCACGACTTCCGGTCCCCTCTGGCCCGGATCCAGGTGGCCACGGACCTGCTGACCCTCAAGGTCCCCCAGTCCCAGGAGTTGGCCGAGCGGATCCAGGCGGAGATCAAGCGCCTCGACGGCATGATATCGGCCATGTTGGATTTGGGCAACGGCGAACTCTACAGGGACATCCAGCCCCGGCTGCTGGACCTGGAGCCGCTGCTCCAGGCGATGGCCGAGGAGGCCGGTTTCGAGGCCTCCTGGAAGGGCCGTTCGGTGACCTTCCAGAGCCAGGGGCCCTGTCGGGTCCGGGCGGTGGAACATTCGCTGAGAAGCGCCGTGGAAAACCTGTTCCGCAACGCCCTGCGCTACACCCACGAGGGGAGCCAGATCGTCCTCCGCCTGGTCAACCATGACGGACGTCACTGCCGCATCATCCTGGAGGACGACGGCCCCGGCGTGGACGATAGCGAGCTGAAGGCCATTTTCTACCCCTTCTACCGCTCCGACCGGGCCAGAAACCAAAACTCCGGTGGCTCCGGCCTGGGATTGGCCATCGTCTGGAAAATGGTGAACCTCAACGGCGGCACGGTCTGGGCCGAAAACCGCCAGGAAGGGGGCCTTCGGGTGATCATCGAACTGCCCCTGGATTCGCTGAGATAACCTGCTGGCCCGGCGCTCTGGAGTCCTTGGAAGTTAAATTGCCGCAATTGTCATTATTGGATACTTTATTTTAGAGAGGAGAGCTCCCCCGAGGACCGACCATGAAGACAAGGACCGCCCTTTTTGTTCTTTTGGCCCCGCTGATCTGGACCCTGATGGCAGCTGCTCCGGCCCGGGCCTTCACGCCCGATCTGGAACATCTCAAGGACCGGCTGCTGATCCAGGACCTTCAGCGCTCGGCCCTGCGCTTCGCCTGGGAGATGGCCGACCCCGATTCCGGGATGACCTACGAGACCAGCGAGATCTGGCCCGATATCCGCCCTGTGGCCGCAGGAGCCACGGGCTTCGGCATCGCCGCCATCGTTGTCGGCGTGGACCGGGGGTGGATTCCCCGGGAAGAGGCCCTGGAGCGGCTTCTCAAGATAGCCCTTTTTCTTAGGGATAGGACCGAGCGAAAGGAGCTCCACGGCGCCTTTCCCCACTGGATCGACGGCAAGACCGGCAAGGGCCTGCTCTTCAGCGAATCCCAGGGAGCTTCGGCGGACATCGTCGAGACTGCCTATCTGATCGCCGGGCTGCTGACGGCCCGGAGCTACTTCACTGGCCCCGGCGGCGAGGCCCAGCTCCGAGAGATCATCACCGAGCTCTGGCTGGACGTGGACTGGAACTGGTTCACCAACGGCGAGGAAGAGGGGCTCTACTGGCACTGGGACCCTGAGAAGGGCTTCAGCGGCGGCCTCAAGGTGCTGGGCTTCAACGAGTGCCACATCGCCTACCTGCTGGCCATTAGCTCCCCCAGCCATCCCATCAGCCGCCAAAGCTACGACTACTGGACCTCGGGATACGGCTACCAGCCAAAGACCGCCGAAGGCTACCGCATCCAGGCGTCCCAGGACGACTCGGGCCCCCTCTTTTTGGCCCAGTACAGCTACATTTTCCTTAACCCCTTGGAGATCGCCGACAGCTTCGTCACCTGGGGGTACTACGTGCGCAACGTCACCCAGGCCCTGATAAACCGGTCCTATTGTCTCTACAGTGCTCCGCGGGAGCAGGGCTACAGCGCCCAGCTCTGGGGCCTCACGGCCTGCCTGGTCCCCGATGGCTACAACGCCAACTCGCCCCAGAACGACCTGGGCGTTATAGCTCCCACGGCTGCCTTGGCCTCTATGCCCTACGTGCCGGCCTACGCCATGGAGGTGCTGCGGTACCTTGGCGGCCCCCTGCGGGAGCAGATCTGGGGAGAATGCGGCCCCTACGACGCCATCAGGCCCAGCGACGGCTGGATCAGCCAGGGCCTATGGCTGGGCATCGACCAGATGCCCATGGTGACCATGGTGGAAAACTACCGCAGCCGCCTGATCTGGAAGCTCTTCATGGCCATTCCCGAGATCCGAGAGGGGCTGAAGGCCGCCGGGATCTACCGCCCCAACTTTGCGGCAGGATTCCCTGAGGTGGTGGTGCCCCAGCGGCCCAACGCCGACGGCAGCTACAGTTCCGACGCCTTAGACATAATCCGCCATCCCGATCTGGGGCTCTACGTAGTCCCCTGCTGGAGCCAAAGCCGGGGCCTGGCCACCTTCCGGATCCTGGACAGCCAGGGGGAAGTGATCTATCAGCAGGCCCTGGAGGCCCGCCCGGGCCGCAATATGCTGACCTTCCCCCAGCTCCGAGAACCCGACAGCCAAGTCTTCCGGCTGGAGCTCACCCTGGAAGGCGAGACCTACAGCCTGCCGCTGAGGATGAATTAGAGGGTATGGGGATTCAGGTGCCGTGCATGGGGTGCAGTTAGGCGGCGAAGGGCCCTCGTGAAGGGCTGGTTAGGAAGAGAAAACATGGCTTGCAGGCTCTGCCGGAGGAAGGGATGAAAATCACCCTAGGAGGAGCTTGCAAACCATGTTTTAAAAGGATTCTAGAACCGACTTAGAGGTCATCAGGGACAAATCAAGAAGCTGCTCATAATGGAGCGTGAAAACTCTTGTTTAGTCTGATAAGCCTAAAATGTTTTCTAGTGGCCGCTGAGGAATTAAATTTCACCCAGGCCTCTAAACGCCTCTATATATCACAACAGGCCGTGAGCAGCCATATCTCCAAGCTAGAATCCTACTACGGCGTCAAGCTCTTCGAACGGAGCTCCCCAATGGTCCTTACCGAGGCAGGCCGGGCGCTGAAAAAAAGGGCCGTGGAAATTTTTGATTCCGTCGATAACTACGCCAGAGAAATACAGGACCTCAAGGATTTCCGCCAGGGCGAATTAACCGTCGGGATAACAGTTACCCGCGGAACTATTATGCTGCCGCCGTTGCTCTGCGCCTTCAATCAATTTTTTCCTCAGATTAGGCTCCACCTCATAGAGGGCACTTTTCACGACGACGTCATAGCTACCCTTAACGAGGGAAAATTGGATCTCTGCATCTGTTACAACCCAGCCAACACAGAAAACCTTCGCCTGATCCCTTTGTTCGAGGAAAAGTTCTTTATTCTCGTGCCAAATAAGCTTTTAGGAGAAAATTTACCGGAACTCAATGGCCCAGGGAGGACCGTATCCATCGAGACTTTCTCCCATTTGCCTTTTATTGCCCAAAACGTAAAGACATCTAGCGGACAAAACTTCCAAAAGCTCTGTCAAAGAGCAGGATTCAGGCCCCGTATCCTGCTCTCTACCGATAATTTGATCACTGGAGCTGCCCTTTCTATGGCAGGCTTGGGGGCCTACGTGCTCCCTCGCAGCTTCGTGTCTTCACAGTTCCAGCAAAGCCACTGCATGGAAAATTTTTTATTCAGCCAGGAGGCTCTGGCCCAGGTCTCTATTTACGAACTAGATACCAGAGAGATCGGAAAATTCCAGGTGTCTATTTGCGCTCTGAAAGGGCGCTTTTTGACCAGAGCCGCCCGCGAATTCATCGCCCTAGCCAAGGAAATCTACAGCAACCTCAACGGCGATTAAATAGACCTTCAATTTCAGTCCGAGCGGAGCCGATAAAGGCCAACATAGCCTCATCCAGAGGATAGCGAAGCACGCAGCCTGGCGTGAGAATCAAATGCCGCCCCTCTAAAAGCTTGAAGGACTGGAAAATCTGATGCCGAATAGCGCCTCTATTCTGCGCGGTAATATCGTTTCGATTGAGGCCGCCCATTAGGCATTTGCCGGTCAAGGCGTAGGCCTCGTCGATGGCCGGAAGAGTTTCCCAAGCGTGCCAGTTAAAAACCTGGACCGGATAATCCTTCAGCAGATCGAACATGATGTTGTTGCCGTGGCAGTGAATGGTATTCATCCAGCCCTTTTCGGCGGCTTTCAAGACTTTTAAGTCATAGGGCTTGCCGTATTCTAAATATTGGCTTCCGGCGCACTTATCGTAGGAGCTCATCTGCGAGGCCAAGAAAACCCCATCGGCTCCCATTTCTATGGCCCTTTCAGCCAATTGGGCAGTGGTCTCGGTGATCACCTCTAAAGCCGCTTTCACATCAGAGCCGTGGCCCTCTTCGATATAGCTCAATACTTTGCCGGCGCTCACTTTATCGGCGATGGTCAGGGGAGTAAAAACTGTGAAAATCACAGGGACTTCTTCGCCTTTTAGCTTTTCCAAGACCAGCTGAAGATGAAGAAGCTCCCGAGCGTTGCTGCCCTCAGTTGGGGGAGTCGGTTTTAATTTACGCCAATCGGAAGCACAAGCGATAGGAGAAGACGTTAGCTTAGCCACGCCGCCTTTGACAATTTCAGAGTAATCAACGGTGCAGCCAAAGTCCTCCACGGCGTACATTCCGTTGTTCATTGTCTTTACAAAGTCCAAATCGTATTTTTTGTAGAACCCGTAGGTTTCTTGTGAAATCGCTTCAGGGTCCAGGTCCGTCCCAGGCATATGAGTCCAGAATGAATAGGGAATTCTATCAACCTTTTCTCCCTTAATGGCGGCCTTAATGCGCTCCTTCTTTGTCATCGTCATTGTGCCCGCAGCCCCTTTCTAACTCTCATTTGGCCATCGAGAAGGACCCGTCTTTAAAATGGAAGACGGGCCCATCTTTTAGGATCTCTTGATAACAATCCTATCCCGGGGAGAATTCGTCAAAAATTCAAACCCATCTTCCGTAATGAGGACAGTGTCGCTGTTACGCACAGCTCCAAGTCCGGCACTCATCAGCCCAGGCTCTACGGTGAGAACCATGCCTGGGGCAAGGAGGTCTTTGTTGCCTTTTGTGATAGAGGGGAACTCGTGGGACGAAAGCCCCATACCATGGCCGCAGCGCCCAGGCAGGATATGGCCAAAACCAGCGTCTTCATATTCCCTCATCGCCGCAAAATACAGATCTTCAAATACTGTCCCGGGGCGCAGCATCTTAAAAACCTTTTCCCGGGCCCGCAACATGGCGTCGTAGGCACGGCTGCGTTCCTCGTTCACCTGGCCAACGATAACCGTGCGCTCGTTTTCCACGTTGTAGCCAGCTATACGAGCCCAGCTCATGGGCATAGTCAAGTCGCCAGGCATCGGCACATAGCCCGTAGGGCAATCACAACCGTAGTTGAGTCGCTCATTGGACATGCACCAGACCACGCAACCATCGATATCAGCGGTTTCGGAATTAGAAAAACCGGAGACTTCGTACTGCTGATATTTTTCCTGCCAGAGACAACGCATAGCATATTGTCCCTCAGTTGTCGCCTGTGCCTCGCTGGCACCGCCGTCCAGGGCTTCGATCGCCTTTGTGACGCCCAGATCTACCAACTCGCCGGAAATACGGCACATCTCGATCTCATGAGAATCCTTTATTAACCTTAGATTAATGACATCCTGAGAGATATCAGCATAATTTTTTACCTGAAGCTTATTCCTTAGCCCCTCCAAGAAATTCATGCTGGCGTAATCTCCCTCAACTCCGATAGAGAGAGGACCAGACCCCAAAAGCTCTGCCATGGCATCCATTGCATCCATCGCCACTGCTTTCGTCGCCCCCCACTTGCCGTAGCAAAGCACTTTATCTACGGCCCCTTCGTTGACAGCGTGGGCATGACGAATGCAATGAACGAGTAAAAAAGCATCTTCTCCAGTAAGAATAAAATAAGGTACATGGCTAATGATAATGGGGTTGAAGTTGCTAAAGTAAAACACATTCTCAGGTCTCATGAGCACTGTCACATCGATTTTTTTGCGCTGCATGATTTCCTGCATCTTTTGGATTCTTACTTTGACGTAACCGCGTAGTTCTGGAGTCGACCGTTTAGCATCTAAAACGTTCATGTCGCCATCACCTTGATTTTAAAGAGACCCGGCCATAGAGAACAACGCGTGACTATTAGGCCCCAGAGGTAAATTCAGGAAGAAATAAACGAGTAGCTCCACTGTCATAAACACCAGGAACGCAACGACATAGGGCATCATATTGGACATCAGCGTACCGAAGCCTGCCTTTTTATCGTATTTTTGGGCCAGAGCCAGCAGCATCCCAAAATAGGCGTCTGAGACATTGATAGGATTAGTCACGGCATCGCCGATACGATAGGCCATTTGCACGAGTGCTGGCGAATATCCCAACAACATAAACATAGGCACAAACACGCTAGCCAATATAGACCATTTTGTAGAAGCAGAGCCAATCAGTAGATTCAAGAAGCTACACATCAGTACAAAGAGTACCAACATCATCCATATTGGAAGGCCTGAAACTTTGAGCAGATCGGCGCCTTTGATCGCCAGAATAAGACCCAGGTTCGACCAATCAAAATACTTTAAGAATTGCGCAATAAAGTAGAAAAGGGCGATGTAAGTAGCCATATTCGCCATGGCTGTGCTCATGGCAGCAGCAACATCGTCAAACTTTTTGAAGCGGCCAGAACCATAACCAAAAGCGATACCAGGAACGGCAAACATCAGCGCGATTAATACAGTCATGCCAGACATTAACGGTGCTCTTGATGCGATCAGCGAGCCGTTGCTGTCGGCAAATATCCCAGTCACGCATAACACCACTACCACCGCGACATAGATCAAAAAAGCCATCAAAGCCGCTTTTAATCCCCGGCGGTCTAGAGGAGATGTTTCATTGGAAATCGGAGAGTAATCTCCCGTGTAAAGTCCCAAACGAGGTTCAACTATTCTCAAAGTGATGAAAGTAGAGACTACGACAAGGACAACGGCGGAAGCAGCAGAGAAATACCAGTTCATAGAGGGACTTAAAGAGATACCGGGCAGCAATAACCTGGCCGCAGCCTCGGTAAATCCCATATTGATGACGTCCATAGAGGTAATAAGGACATTTGAAGCAAAGGCCCCCGTAACGGTGGCATAAGCCGCGAGCATCCCCACTATGGGATTTCGCCCCATAGCGGACCACAACATAGCACCCAAAGGCGGAAGAACGACGAAACCAGCTCCTCCAGCACAATCAGCGAGGACGCAGACAGTAAGAAACATCACTATAATTTTAAAATCAGCGCCTTTGGCTTTGGCTAAGTTATGAAGAGCTACTTGGAAAAGTCCAGAGGCCTCTGCCAGACCAACGCCTAACATACAGGTCAGAGTCAAGCCCATGGCAGGCGTGCCGCTGAAGTTCGAGACAAATTGCGTCAGCATCCGAATAAAACCTTCTCGAGAGAGAAGATTAACCACCTTGACCGTCTCACCTGTTACTGGATTGATTGCAGTGACATCAAAAAAAGCACAAACTGCAGAAAGGACGATCACCGCTATGCACAAGTAGATGAACAGCAACATGGGGTTAGGAATTTTATTTCCCATGACTTCTACATAGCGCAGAAATTTTTCCATTCTGCTGACTTTTTTGCTCTCCAGCATCCTCCAATCCCCCTCTGTTTAGATATTTGCCCTGGGACAGGACATCAATAAAATTAGAACACGTTTAAAATACTAAATCCAACAAGAAAGGATTAGGCTGATACAAGTAAGTCGTTGTGCCAAATGGAGCTGGCCTAGTGTTGTCGCTCCTGCTTGTTAGGCGTATAATTGTTGAAAAATAAGCTACATAATTTGGGCATTCAACTACCTGAATATTGACACAGAGGAGGGATTATCTATGAAATTCGGAATTTTAGGCACCGGCAACACCGGGAAGGCCTACAGCGCCCTCTTGGCCCAGGAAGGCCATCAGGTGATCCTCTACAGCCGCGATGAGGCCAAGCTGGAGCCCCTTCGCCGGGGAATCGCCGCCAGCGGCGTCGTGGAGGGCATTTTTTCGGTGGACCTTACGGCGGATTTGAAGGACCTGGCGGACTGCGACGTGCTCCTGGTCTGCACCCTGGCGGCGGGGCACCGCCCGTTGGCCAGGGCTTTAAAGGGACTGTTGAGGCAGGGCCAGATGATCCTGGTCACCAACGGTTGTTGGGGAGCCGTGGAGTTCGACATGGAGCTAGGCCAGGAGGCCGAAGAAAAGAGCTGTGTCATAGCCGAGACGGGGGGACAGCTGATCCTCTGCAGCACCCCCGAACCTGGCAGCGTCTTCCTCAAGAGCCTTAAAAAATCCATCGCCGCCGCCACGGTAAGGCGTCAGGATCAAGGGGCCATGATGGAGCGCCTGGGCCCGGTGTTCCCCCAGATCTACCCGGTAGGAAGTGTGCTGGAGACCTCTTTGAACAGCGCCAACTCGGTCCCCCACGGGCCCCTGATGCTCTTTAACATCACCAGGGTGGAAAACGGCGAGGACTTTCTGCTCTTCGACCGGGGAGTCACCGTCAGGGTGGCTCGCTTTATGGAGAAGATCGACCGGGAGCGGGTGGCCGTCATCGAGGCCTGTGGGATCAAGGCGCCGACGGAACTGGAGATGCTCAACTCCTTCTGGGGCGGCGGCAAGGAGAGCCTTTACGAGCTGTTCCACCAGACGCCGGCCTACGCCGCTACCAAGGGACCGACTACGCTGGATCACCGTTACCTCACCGAGGACCTGCCCTATGGCTTGGTGCCCTATCTGCGGCTGGGCCGGCAAAGGGGCGTCCCAACGCCGCACCTTGAGGCGCTAATCGCCCTTCTGGGAGCCTATATGGACCTGGACTATTTCTCCATGGGTCCCGAGGTGGAAAAGCTGGATCTG
>CAZNRB010000031.1:0-15724 GCA_964575405.1 uncultured Synergistaceae bacterium
TGGGAGAGTAGATCGCTGCCCGCTTCTCTGGCTCTTTTTATTTCAAACAGCCTTTTAAGGTTACACTAAAAGCGGACTCCTTTGGTGGGGTCCGCTTTTCTCGATGCTCCCTACGGGGGCAAAAAGGGGCTCGGACACTAATACCCTTGTTGTCTCCGTTTTTTGATGCGCAGGGCGATCCCCGAAACTCCAAAGGCCAGCAGCACAGCTCCGCTGGGGGCTCCAAGGCCAGGGGCCTGGCGATGGCCAAGCGCTGGCGCTGTCCGCCGCTCATGCTGTGAGGGTACCGCGACGCCATGTCTGGCGGCAGCTCCACCATGGCTAACAGCTCGGCGGCCCGCTGATCCCATTGGGCAATTGGAGATCAAGCGAAAATACTGGGGCACCGCCTGGAAGAGCTCTCGAGTGTACTCATGGCTGGGAGTCTCGATGATCTGGTCCCTGGCGCCTCGCTTCACCATTTGGCCTTGGCACATCACCATGATCTGATCGGACATGTAGGATGCCACGGCCAGATTGTGGGGCACCATGACCACCGCCAGGGTCAGCGACGGCAGCACCAGGTTTTTCAGAGTCACCGTGCCTCCTACTATGGAGAATCAGCGGAGTTTCAGGCCGAAGAGTCAGAGCACCATCAGGCCCATCCAGAAATTCGGAATGGCGATGCCCGCAAAGGTAGACCCCCGTATCAGGTAGTCCACCATGCCGCCCCGCCGCACGGTACAGTAGATGCCCAGAGGCAGCGACACCACCAGCATCATCAGCGTCGGCGACAGGGCCAAGGCGACGGTGGCGGGAAAGGCCTTGACCATCTGTTCCATCACGGGCCTTTGGGCCATGTAAGAAAAGCTAAAATCCCCCTTTTGTACTTAGGCGGCATGAGCGGAATACAGGAGAACTCTGAGAGCGTGGTTAGGGGAAACATTCCTAAGCCTACTTTAGTTGAATATCGTCATAACCAGACAAATTAAGTCAATGATAGATAAAATTTGATGAATATTTATCGATTTAGGGGCATGTATCATATTGATTGTGTGTTTTTTTTGTTGTAGTCTAAAAGAAATTGATGATGTGAGTCTGTACAATCCGCCATGGAATGTGTCTAAATGATCTCTCGTAAAGAGATTGTTTAAGGTGCTGTATCACAATATAAGTGAAGGTGGTGTGTGCGTATGGAGCGAAATAGCGCAGAGAGTTCTGTCCAGGGTTTGTCGTTGATTCAGTTGGTATGGATTGCCGTAGGACAGGTGATTGGGGCCGGAGTTGTAACAATTATCGGTGCATCTTTGGCAGCTACTGGGCGTTCGGCGTGGATTGCTTATGCCTTGGCTGTTATAGTAGGAATTACCAAAGTTGCTCCGATCATGTTTTACAGTAGTATCATGAAAATTCGCGGAGGCAACTACGGCATTGTTACTCGGGCTTTAGGTGATCGTACGGGCGGACTGTTGACGGTAGCGTCTTTGGTTCAATGGACCGTCCGCGGTACGGCTGTTTTGGCGTTGGGCATCTATGTGCACTCCATCTTCCCAGAGATCAATGCGCATGTTGCATCCGCTCTCATCTGGACTTTTCTTGTTGCAGTTAACCTCTTTGGCGTCAACGCAATGGCTTTCGTTCAGAGTCTAGCGACCCCCCTTCTGTTATTTGCGCTCATGCTTTTCTTTGGCGCTGGCATTTTCAAAATTCCTGCTGAACATTTCGATTGGCACAGTCCTGATTTCTTTACGAATGGCTGGGAAGGATTCGCAACAGCTGTCGTTCTCTTCTTTTATTCCTGCACGGGGCACAGTATGATCGTCAACTATTCCGAAGAAGCCCGAAATCCTACGCGGGATATTCCTAAGGCTATGTTAATTGCTACGGGGATCATCTTTATTGTGTATACTGCAGTTGGGTTTAGTGCTTCTTACGTCTTGCCTCTGAAGGATATTGTAGGCCAGCCCCTAACGGGTACCGCTAGAGCGATCTTCCCTCAGGCGTTGTTTGTGTTTTTCATTATCGGTGGTCCTATCATGGCGCTGTTAACAACCTGCAACTCGGGTATCAGCGCTAACTCAAAGCCTGTGGACATCGCTGCTCGCGAAGGCTGGTTGCCGGAAATTTTCTGCGCTAAGAATAGGTACGGCGTGGCGTGGTTTAACTACGTGTGCATATGGCTGATTGCTATGTTCCCCCTTGTCATGAATATGTCTATTGCACAAATCACAAATTTTACGCTAGTTATCCAGTGTGTCCAGAACATTCTTATTATCCTAGCAGCATTCGTGTTGCCTACTAAGTTTAAAGACGAGTGGCAGGCATCGTGGCTTCACGTTCCTAACTTCGTCTTTTACGGATTGATGACGTTGTCCGCCCTGGTAGAGTGTTATGTTGTCTATAATTCATTGAAGAATCTCACTCCTATTTTGATTGTTATCAATATTACCACGTTGCTCATCGCGGTCTCGTACGGAATCTATAGGGTACATTCCGGAAAGATCGTTCGGATCGAGGACTAATCTAGCTTGAGAAAGGGGAGTTTTGACGATGAAAGTAACAAAGGTGGACATTTTTATCTTGGATGCCGGGGAGCAGAGAGCTAATAGAAAACCTGTTTGTTGCCGCATTTACACTGACGAAGGGATTTATGGCGATGGCGAGGCTGGCATCGCTTACGGTGTCGGCTCTACAGGAGCTTATGGATGCCTTGAGGATTTGGCCCACATGGTCATCGGAAAAAATCCTTTCCAGGTGGAAAAGATTTGGGAAAGCATGTTCCGCGACACTTTCTGGGGCCTGAATGGTGGAGCTCTCTTCTATGCTGCTATGAGCGCTATTGATATTGCACTGATGGATATTAAGGGCAAAGCGCTCAATGTCCCGATCTACGAGCTTATCGGCGGCAAGCAGAACGATGAGCTGCGTTGCTATGCTTCCCAGCTTCAGTTTGGTTGGACCACTGAAATCGGCCCTTACGGGAAGACTGAAGACTACGTTAAGATCGTTAAACACGCTATGAGCGAAGGTTACGATGCTGTAAAGATTGACTTTGTGACCTTCGACAGAGACGCCAAGCCAACCTCGTTGAAGCAGACTGAGCGTTTCCTCGCGCCGGGGCTGTACGAGATGGTTGAGGAGCGGTTGGCTGCGATTCGCAGCGAGTGTGGGAATGTGGACATTATCGTAGAGAACCACGATAGGACTAGTACGATCTCGGCTATCCGTCTTGGCGAGCTTTGCGACAAGTACCGTTGCTACGCTTACGAAGAGGTTACCGGTCCTCTGAATCACAGGCTGCACAAAACTATTTCCGAAAAAGTGCGGACGCCCAAGGCGGAAGGCGAACGCGTGTTTACCAGATGGGGCTATGTGCCCTTCTTTGAGGAACATTCAGTACAGTTGATCCAGGCCGATGCCTGTAACTGCGGTGGTATAACGGAGACGAAGAAGGTCTGCGATATGGCCCACGTTTATGACTGCGGTGTTCAGATTCATGTTGCCGGCGGGCCTCTTTCCACTGCTGCGTCTCTGCATGTCGAGGCGGCTATTCCGAACTTCTCCATTCATGAGCACCATTTCCGCAGCACGCAACCCGCTATTGTGAAGCTGGGTAAATATGACTACCAGCCTATTAACGGCAAATACAAGTGCCCAGAATTGCCGGGGCTCGGACAGGAGTTGTCGGATTTCGCTATCCAGACCGCTTTGAGGAAAGCTACCATCGAATAAGTCTATGGTCCTGTTTAAACTGATACTAGTTCTTGCGGCCATTCTCGTCGTTCTTTACTTCAATAGGCCGCTCTATGTTGCGATCACTGCCGGAATTCTGGCAGTGATCGCTCTCTTCGGTATAGGGATTTCAACCTCCTTGAGATTGTGCTGGCAAGGAGTTTCAAACGTCGATACCTTGACTGTCCTGGCAGCGCTGTATCTGATCACTTTTTTGCAGAGGATTCTGGAGGATCGGTCTCAGTTAAGATTGGCCCAGCAGGATCTCAACGATCTTTTTAACAACCGCCGTATTAATGCGACCTTGGCGCCTATTTTTATTGGATTGCTGCCCTCGGCGGCTGCCGTTAATATTTGTGCAGAGATTGTGGATAATTCTTGCGGATCGTATCTTACTGCCGATGAAAAAGCTTTTGTAACCAGTTACTTTAGGCATATTCCAGAATCTTTTCTGCCAACTTACCCGTCGATTTTGCTTCTTGGCCAGTTGGCTCGTATTTCTATGGCGTCCTTTGTTTTGAGGATGACCCCTTTAGTGGTAGCTTTGTATGCCTTGGGCTACGTATGTTACATACGAAAAATACCTAAAGAGACCGGGCAGACCTCTTCTCAAAACAAGATCCGAGCATTAGCAAAACTTTTGGGTCATTTGTGGACGTTATGCAGCATTGTTTTGTTAATAATATGCTTTGGTGTTCCGATTTATTTGGCGGTTGGTGGAGTTATCCTTGTGGCCCTGTTCATTTACAGGTGCTCGTTCAAAGAAATTAGGCGCAATGTTTTTTCCGCTTTTGAGGGTAATATGCTTGTAAACTCCGCTATGGTTATGGTTTTCCGGGAATTTATTCAAGAAGCCGGTGCAATAGCGGTCTTGCCGGAAGTGTTTTCTGCCCTACCTATTCCTCTCTCGGTGACTTTTGCGTTGGTGTTTTTCATCAGCACGCTGATGATAGGCAATAACGCCACTGTGGCGATGATGACTACGTTGGCACTTGGCGCCGTTGCCGATCATTCGACGGCCTTCGGGGTTTTCTTGATAGCTTTTACCTATGCAGCGATGCAGTTTTCGCCAACTCATTATTGTATTTTTGTGGCTCTTGAGTATTTCAAGTCAAACTTCGGGAGCATAATTCGAAAAACACTGATTCCCGTCGGAAGTTATATGGTAATTGCTTGTTTGTACTACCTGACATTCTAGGAGGCAACAATATGAAAATTACCAAAATTGATGTGCTGCATCTCAAAACCCAACTTAAAGGCGGTCACTGGAGACCCGTAGTGTGCAGAATCTATACTGATGAGGGGATTTACGGCGATGGGGAGGCAGCCTTAGCCTATGGCGAGGCTCAGATTGCCGCCTACGGGATGGTCCAAAATCTCGCCAGACTTGTTATTGGAATGAACCCTCTAGATAACGAGGTCATATGGGATAAGCTGTATCGTAGCTCTTTTTGGGGGCAGAACGGTGGTCCCGTTGTCTTTGCGGGTATCAGCGCCATAGATATCGCCTTGTGGGATATTCGTGGGAAGTACTACAATGCGCCAGTCTATCAGCTTTTAGGAGGGAAAAAGCGGGATCAATTAAGGGCCTATGCTTCGCAGCTGCAATTTGGTTGGGGGCCCGATATCGTTCCTCAAACATCTCTGGAGGATTATGCTCGTGAAGGCCGGAGAGCTGTTGATGAGGGGTACGATTGCGTCAAATATGATTTCTTTACCTTCGCTCCTGATGGCTCAAAATTTGGCGATGAGGACCGCATCGGACTTAAAAGTCCCAAATCCATCAATCTTATCGAAGCCAGATGCGCTGCTGTCCGTGAAGCAGTCGGACCTGAGGTTGATATCATCGTCGAAAATCATTCCTTTACCGATGCGCAGGTGGCGTGTCAGATAGGAAACGCCGTTAAAAAGTACAATATTTTCTACTTTGAAGAACCCACTACGCCTACTCCCAAGCTAACGAATTACGTCCATAAAATGACGGGGCTGCCCATAGCTACGGGAGAACGAATTTTTACTCGTTGGCAGTATGCCGACTATTTTGCTTTGGACGCCATTCAAGTGATGCAACCGGATATTGGAACTTGCGGTGGTATTACTGAAGTCAAAAAGGTGTGCGATATGGGCTATACTTTTGATGTGGGGGTTCAAGTTCATGCTTGCGGCAGTCCCATTTCCACGGCGGCAGCACTTCAAATAGAAGCTGTTATCCCTAATTTTGTCATTCATGAACACCATACGTACGCATTGAGCCCCTATAACCGAGAGTTATGCGTCCATGATTACCAGCCTGTCAACGGCAAGTTCGCCGTGCCAGAGCTGCCCGGTATTGGACAGGAACTCTCGGAAAAGGCCTTCCAGAACTGCGATATAACCACTGTTCAATGATGCAATAGAATATAGACGAACTTTAGGGCGCCGTTGTTGTTCAGAGGTTCCCTAGGGGATTTTGCTTGCAGAAACTCCACCCCCCGGAGACCGGTTGACAGGCCGGTTCTTCGGGGGTACTTTGTATTTGCTTGCCGTCCTGGAGACGAAGGCAGAGAGGAGAGATATTCCATGGACACCATGAGCCTTCTGGCGCCCCATATGGAGGAGGCTTTTTACGATTTTTCGTCACATTATCATTGAACATAAAGACAAGCGGGTTTAGGAGGTCCTTCCTAAACCCGCTTTGTCTGCGGTTTGAACTCCCGGCGAAGCCGGGAGTTTTCGTTATACAAGAAAAGCGGGCCCAGGAGAGAGCTCCTGAACCCGCTTCTTTGCTTTGGATCCGGCGATCAATCGTCGTAATCCCTATTGCCCGAAATGGAATCTAGGAAGTAATAGAGACCGCCGATCATAAAATCGTGGCCGCAGCCGTGATAGTGGTGATGAGGCGGCGTGGGAGGGGGAGGCGGCGGCAGGTGTCCCGGCCGGCCCGGTCCTCCCGGAGGTCCTGGCGGCCTGTGGTAGCCTCCGGGCCCCCGGCGGGCGCTGGCCTCCAGATACTGCTGGCCGCCGGTTTTCGGCTCCAGAGCCAGGGCAGCGCTGCCCAGTACCGACAGCGCCGCAGCGGCAGCCAAGGCCCAAGCGACAGTCCTTTTCATGAGATCACATCCCTTTGCAGTCAGTTCTGTTCAAATGATCACTCCTCGGCGGAGAAGCTGGCCAGGAAGGTCTGGAGCATTTCCGAAGCGATTTCCTTTCGCAGGCCGTTGCGCTCCTGCTGGAGCTCCCAGATCTTGCCGGCGTCCCGGTTTGCCAGCGACAGGGCCGTCTGAAGGTCTATATCGGTCTTCCGCAGCTCCGCCACCTTGAGCTTTAACTGGTCGCTGACGGTCATGTAGCGCTCTATGGTGGCGATGTCCAGTCCGCCGGGGCCGCCAGGTCTTTGGTCTCCGCCGCTATCGCGGCTGGGCCCCGTGAAGCCGCCCTTGTCGCCGGGCGTCATCGGCGCTGGCAGGCTGGCGCCGCTGATCCTTCTCTCCAGGAACCAGTCGTCGATCTCGTCCTGGGCCTGCTGAATTTGGCCGTGGAGCTCCGTCACCGCGGCGCTGTCCACCTGAGGAGAACGCAGCAGGGCCCAAAAGTCGATCCAGAGCTTGGCCTGAAGGTCCATTTTGCTGAGCACTTCCTCGGGAAGTTCGGTGGACCGAGGAGGCGGCGTCCAGTGGTGGCGCCCGCCGTTCCAGCCCGGGCTGTCGTTCCAAGAGGGGGCCGCCAGGGCCGCACTGCCCAGGGCCGCCAGCAGCAGCCCGACGCAAAGGGTCTTTTTCATCATAGCTCGATCATCCTCCTTCAAGGAAATATCATAACCCCGCTTCCCGATCTACGGGCGGGACAAAGGGGCTTTCAATAATGCCCGTGCCTGTGGGGCGGTGGCGGGGGCCTGTGCCAGCGAGGCGGCGGAGGCGGTGGAGTGGGCCGGTGCCAGTTAGGCGGCGGAGGAGGCGGCCGGTGCCAGTGGTGCAACGGCGGCAGAGGGGGATAGCGCCGGCGCTTGCGCTTGACGGGCTGCTCCGATTTCGCCGTCTCCTCTTTCTCCCCGGCCAAGGCGCTGGGGGCCGAAGGGCCCACTAACCCCAAAAACAGGGCGGCCACCACCACCCATTTCCAGTATCTTCTTTTCATGGTAACCCTCCGTTCAGGGCAGAGATGAAAGACCTGTCCAAAGGATCCCGGGGCCTTGCACCGGCTGATGGCAGCAAAGGACCGGACGAACCGGCGGCCCCGGTCCCTTTCGATTCAAAGTATATCAACGATCTTTTTCAAAGGCACTGGTAAAATCGACAATTTTATCTTAGAGGATTACCGAATCATCGATGATGTCCTTGTTGGGCTATAATGAAAAGGCTAATTTTCAGGGCTCTTGGGCGTCCTGTTATCATACAAAATCCTGAGGAGGAATGGAAAATGATCTCCATCGTGCTGGCCGACGACCACCCGCTGACCAGGGCGGGCCTGGCCGCCTGCATCAAAGAAGAGGAAAAACTGGACCTGGTGGGCGAGGCCGCCGAGGGCGAGGCCGCCTGGCAGCTGATCCAGGAGAAAAAGCCCCAGATAGCGCTGTTGGACATTCGCATGCCCAACTTGGACGGCATCTCCGTGGCCCGGCGGATCAAGGAGGAAGGGCTGCCCACCAGGGCGATCATGCTGACGGCTTTCAACGCCCAGCAGTACATCGTGGCGGCCCTATCGGCCGGCGCCCGGGGCTTTATCGTCAAGACCTCGGCGGTGATGGAGCTGACCCAGGCCATCCAGTCGGTCATGGGCGGCGGTATCTACCTGGATTCCAGCATCGCCGACTCGGTGGGCCAGGTCCGAGACGACCTGGAGCCCCTGTCGCCGCGGGAACGGGAGGTGCTGGTGCTGTCCTCTAAAGGCTTCACCGTCAAGGACGTGGCGGCCCGGCTCTTCATCACCGAGCGCACCGTCCAGGCCCATCTGTCGTCGGTCTACAACAAGTTCGGCGTCCGCAACAAGACCGAGGCGCTGATCATGGCCCTGAAAAACGGCGTCATCCTGGTGGACGAGCTGCTCCAGGGGGACCTGCCTTTATGAAATGGCGCCGCGGGCTGCTGCCGCTGGTCAGCCTGATGGTGGTGGCGCCCACGCTGGTGGCGCTGCTCTTTTCGGGCTACGGCCTGTTCCGGCAGCAAAAGGCCATGATCGCCTTCTCTCAGGCCTACGCCCTGAACCTGGCCGAAGGGCTGGCCGCCGAGGCCTCAGAGACCAATCAGGACCGCCGCCACGGCGAGGGCGGCTTCCGGCGGGACCACCTACAACGGATGCTTACCGTGGGCCCACCTGTGCCGGGATGGGTGGTCATAGTGGACGCCCAGGGACAGATACATGAGGGCCATCAGCGCTTCCAGGGGGAGATAAACCGGGAGCTCCAGGAAGCCGTCAGCTCGGTGTTCTCCAGCGGCGTCTACAGGACCTTGACCCTCGGCGACCGCGGCGGCCGGGCTCCCATGGCGGCGGCCATCTACCCCACCAGGGACCACCGGCGGGCCGTGGTGGTGGCCATATCCTGGCGCCCCATCCCGGGGCCGCTGATGGACGCCCTGGCCTATCAGCCCACCATCAGCTTTATCGTGTCGGCCCTGACCCTTTTGGGCTTTTTCCTGATGTGGCGGTGGTGCATCTTGCCGCTGCGGTCCCTGGCGGGCCGCATCGAGACACTCCAATGGGGCCGCGACGGCCTGGTCCGGCGTCCCGTGGGGCCCCTGCTGGAGCTGCGGGAGCTGCAGCAGACCATTTCCGAGCTGGCCCAGAGCGCCGTGGAGCGGGAGAGGCTGAAGCGGAACTACGTGGCCGACATCGTCAAAACCCAGGAGGAGGAGCGGCTCTGGTTGGCCCAGGAGATCCACGACAGCGCCCTGCAGAGCGTGGCGGCGCTGATCCAGCGGCTACAGCTGTCGCTGCGGGGCCTGGAAAGGCCCCAGGGCGATCTGTCACGGGTGAGGGAGCACCTGGAGCAGGCCCAGAACTCCGCCATGGCCGCCGTCCAGGAGATGCGGGACGTCTGCGACCGACTGTCGCCGCCCTGGGTGGGCCTCGGCGTGGCCCGTGCCCTGGAGGAGCTGGTGAACCGCCTCTCCAGGATCCACGGCATGGACATCACCGCCGAGATCTCCGGCGACGGCCTTGCGGAGCTGCCCGAGGGAGCCGTCCTCTCGGTCTGCCGGATCGTCCAGGAGGCCCTGTCCAACGCCGCCCGTCACGGCGAGGCCACAGCGGCCACGGTGGAGCTCAAGTCCGACGGCAAGACCATGACCTTGACGGTGCGGGACAACGGCAAGGGCATCGCCGGGGAGCTGGACCCAGAAAAGCTCCGAGTCGGCGGCCATCGCGGCGTGGCAGGCATGACCGAACGGGCCGGGCTGCTGAAGGGCTCCGTGACCATCGGCTCCCTGCCCCAGGGCGGCGCCGAAGTCCGCATGACCGCCCCGCTGTTGCCCAAGATGTGAGGGCCCTGTGGCGGCGTGGCTTGCGGAGCCACCCCGGGGCCCTACTAGACCTATTTGGAAAGGCAGAATCTAGAGACTATGGCGAAAAACTCCAGCGAAATCGGCTTTGAAAGGCAGATCTGGGAAGCGGCCTGTGTGCTGCGGGGCAACATAGACGCCTCAGAATACAAGTCCGTCATCCTGGGGCTGATCTTTCTCAAGTACATCTCCGACAGGTTCGAGAAAAAGCACCAGGAGCTGGTGGACGAGGGCGACGGCTTCGAGGAGGACAAAGACGAGTACGTGGCCGAGAACATCTTCTTCGTGCCCGAGAACGCCCGGTGGAGCGTCATATCGGCGGCGGCTCACACGCCAGAGATCGGCACGGTCATCGACGAGGCCATGAAGAGCATCGAGAGGGAAAACAGGAGACTAAAGGACGTGCTCCCCAAGAATTTCTCCCGTCCTGAACTGGACAGTAGAAGGCTTGGAGACGTGGTGGACCTTTTCACCAACATCCAGATGATTGACCACGGCCACAGCAAGGACATCCTCGGCCGGACCTACGAATATTGCCTCGCCAAATTTGCCGAGCAGGAGGGAAAGCTGGCCGGAGAGTTCTACACCCCGGCATGTGTCGTTCGTACCCTTGTGGAGGTATTGCAGCCCTTTAACGGCCGCGTTTACGACCCCTGCTGCGGCTCCGGCGGCATGTTCGTCCAGTCGTCGAAGTTCGTTGAAAGCCACGGCGGGAACATCAAGAACATCTCCGTGTACGGCCAGGACTCCAACCCCACCACCTGGAAAATGGCCCACATGAACCTGGCCATCCGCGGCATCGAAGCCGACTTGGGCAGACACAGCGCCGACACCTTTTTCAACGACTGCCACCCCCAGCTCAAGGCCGACTATATCATGGCTAATCCCCCCTTTAACCTCTCCGGCTGGGGGCAGGACAAGCTGACCGGCGACGTGCGTTGGAGCTATGGTATCCCTCCAGCGAACAACGCCAACTTCGCATGGTTGCAGCACATGATCTGGCACCTGGCCCCAAAGGGGCGGATCGGCATGGTGCTGGCAAACGGCTCCCTGTCCTCCCAGTCCGGCGGCGAGGGCGAGATCCGCAGGAACATCATCGACGCCGGCCTGGTGGACTGCATCGTAGCCATGCCTCCCCAGCTGTTCTATACCACCCAGATCCCCGTTTCACTGTGGTTTCTGGCCAAGGACAAGGCGCAAAAGGGTAAGACGCTGTTCATCGACGCCCGCAAGCTGGGGACCATGGTCACCCGAAAGCTGCGCGAGCTGACCGATGCGGACATCCAGAGGATCGCAGATACCTACAACGCATTTGTTGACGGCACTCTTGAAGATGAAAAGGGCTTCTGTGCTGTTGTGACTACTCAGGATATTGCCAAGCAGGATTATATTCTCACGCCGGGGCGCTACGTGGGCATCGAAGAGCAGCAGGACGACGGCGAGCCCTTCCAGGAGAAGATGGCGCGGCTTACGACGGAGCTGGCGGAGCTCTTCGAAAAATCCCACCAACTGGAGGCGGAGATCCGGGAGAAGCTAGGGGCGATTGGGTATGAAGTGTGAGCTTTCCTCACTTTGCTCGTATGTAAATGGTAGAGTCGCAGTAGATACACTCAACGAGAGAACCTACATTTCCACAGAGAATATGATGCCCAACAAAGGTGGGGTTGAAATTGCTTCTTCGCTTCCTTCAATCCAATACACGCAGACATTCTCTGAGGATGATGTTTTAGTGTCGAATATCCGGCCCTATTTCAAGAAGATATGGATGGCAGAGTATAGTGGCGGATGCTCAAATGATGTGCTTGTTTTCAGGGCATGCGATGGATGCGATCCGATATTTTTATACTATGTTCTGGCAAACGATGCATTCTTCGATTATGCAACAGCTACCTCGAAGGGAACGAAGATGCCAAGGGGTGATAAAGCGACAATTATGCGATACGAAGTTCCCTGTTTTGATTATCCTACTCAGCAACGGATCGGTAGGCTTTTAAGGAGCTTAGATGGGCAAATTGCGACCAATCAGAAGATAAACGATAATTTACAGCAGCAAGCAGAGGCACTGTTCAAAGCGTGGTTTGTTGATTTTCTCCCGTTTGATGGACAAGTTCCATTAAACTGGCGTTATGTAAGTTTTTCTGACATCCTGACCCCACGAACTGAAAAGAGCCAAGAGCCCTCGTTGCGGATGTTTTCAGTTACAGATACCGGAATTCATCCACGGGACGAAAAATTCAAGAAAAAACTTTCAATGAGCGGCACAAAAAGTAAGATTGTCTATCAGGATGACTTGGTCTTTGGAATGAGCCGCGAAACCCTCAACTGGGGAATTATGCGTTGGCCAGTCGGTGGTGTTAGCTCTGCGTACAATGTATTCTCTATTTGCAAGTATATCAATACACACTATCTTGAAGCGTATATGCGTTCGAACATCCATTATTTTAAGGATTTAATACGTCCCGCATCTCGCGAAGGTCAAGGAATAGATAAAAATGCCCTAATGCATAAGAAAATCCTAGTGCCTCCAGAGAACGTGCTACATAGTTACTATCATCACGAGGACGTTCTCACAAGGTGCATTCACAACAATATTGATGAAAATATGCGCCTATCCACATTACGCGACACCCTATTGCCAAAGTTAATGTCCGGCGAGATCGATGTCTCCGGCATCCAGCTCTAAGCCGCTAAATTATCGTTTAGCTGTTTATTCAGCTCGATTTTATCGTCAAGGCTCCCCAATAAAGTTGCTATTTCCCGTTGGGTCGAAATGTCGGAAGGGATCCATATCTTGAAACTTTTCATTGCTCGCCCTGAGACTTCTCTAAACGTTGTGCCAGTACCCATAGCCTCAATTTTATCCCTATTATGCCTCAGAAGATAATACAGAAAAAGGTAGTCAATGCGTTCATTTGGCACAACACTTTTGAAGCCCTGATTGGTACACACTTCATTACCTGCGATAGCGACATACCCAATAGGGGCGCGTGACGTAAACAAAATACTGTGTTTCGGCATAAGTTGCGCAGAACATGATGATAATCCTTTGAGGGTGATATTGCGCTCTCCGCGTTTAATATACCGCTCCGAATAGGAGGACAAATCCTTAGGGGTTATCCACGCAATGTCTCCACCGTAATAGTCTTCACGTACTGTGGATGGAGTGGCCCCTCCTACGATTGTCCCGACATCTGATAAAGTGCATTCTATCCAATCACTCAAAGTTAGTTCTCCTTATCCAATGAACTTCCTATGGGCCAGCTTCACGTTCTGTTGTTTCACTATAGCATAGCGCAGGGTCGTGTCGATTCTCTGATGGCCCAAAAGCTGCTGGACCTGCTCGATAGGCATACCCTTGTCTATGGCCGATGTGGCAAGAGTTCGCCTGAATTTATGGGGGTATACCCTGGGCAGATTCAGGCGCTTGCCCAGCTCTCGCAGCCGTGCCTCTACGCCGCCGGTCATCAGCCGCTCGTGCGGGGCTTTCAGCGAGACGAACAGTGCAGGGTTTGTATCTGCGCGCTCGTTGAGGTAATTCTGCAAATGTATTTTTGTCCTTGCATCGAAGTAAACAAGGCGTTCTTTGTTGCCCTTGCCCAGGACCACACATTCCCTTTCGTTAAAGTCTATATCCTCCCGGTTGAGCGTCACAAGCTCCCCAACCCGGATTCCAGAGGAGGCCAGCAGGTCGATAATTGCCAAATCCCTGGCGTTGGAGCAGTTATCGCGCATCAACTCCAGGGCCTCGTCGCTGTAGATGTCTTTGATCACCTGGGCCGTCTTGACCTTGTGGATCCTGCGCACGGGGCTTTTCAGTATAAAGTCCTCGTCCTCAAGCCAGGAGAAAAAGCTGGACAGGATGCGGCGGATGTTGTCGATGGTCACCTTGCTGGACTTACGGCGTTCCTGGTAGTCCGTCAGATAGCCTCGGAGGTCCTCGGTGGTGATCTGGGGCACCGTCTTTCCGATGGAGGCAACCATGGCGGAAATAGTGTTCTGGTAATATTTCAGGGTCTTTTCGGAAAGCCCTTCTATCCTTTTCGCCGTTATGAAGGCCTCCACGGCGCCGTCTTTCTCCGGCTCGGGCTCCGGGGGGCCGTATAGGATCGTGGCGCCTTGAAGCACTTCGGCCACGACCCGCTCTAGCTGCATACGCTGCTCGTTGTTGATATAGGGCAGCATTTTCCGCTGTATCTCGTCGATAAGTTGCCTTTTCACCGCCGCGCCTCCCTTGTGCAGTAAGGAAACAGCGGGCAGCGGCAGTTCCTCATAAACGAACTCTCGCCGCTGGTGAGAGCTTAGCGACCCAGTGATCTCTGCCCCTAGTTATGGGGTCCGTTGCAGAGCTTTGCTAATTTTTCGATCAGCGGGGGCAATTCATCAAAGACCACGCCGGCTATGATGTTCCAGTTGGTGCCTTCGTAATCGTGGACCAAACGATGCCTGAGGCCCGCTATCATCAACCAGGGGATTTCGTCGTGGTCCGCCTTGTATTGCGGCGACAGATAGTAGGCATGTTCGCCCATGTTGTACAACGGCGTGGTGACGAGCCATTGCAGGGGCTTTTGGGTCAACAGCTCTTCCCGCCGGATCGGGCGACCGGCCACGTATTCCCACAGGGCGAGGGCGTTTTCGTAGATCTTTTTGACCCGCTGCTTATCGGAATATTTCACGCTACCGGCAACCTCTCTTCCATCACTTTTTTGTAGAAGTCGCTGTCCTCGTCGATTTCGTTGATCTCAAAGACGTCGACGCCCTTTTTCAGGGCCATCCGCAGCTCTTCGGCAAGGGCAAAAATCGATGTGGCCTTGAAGTCCTGGCCGCCTAACACCAAAAAATCCAGGTCGCTGTGCTCGTCGGCTTCGCCTCGGGCGTAGGATCCGAAGAGATAGATCTTCTCTACCTGGTACTTTTCGGCGATGGGCTTCACCAGGGCCCCGATGCGCTGGAGCGTAAACACTTGACCGTCCATTTCAATCCTCCTTTACCGGCAGGTAGCGCCAGGATAAACGATAATTTAGCAGCTTAGAGCTGGATCTCAGAGACATCGATTTCGCCAGACATGAGCTTCGGCAAGAGAGCATCTCGCAATTCGGCAAGTTTATTGTTTTCAACTAAATTTGATTCTAATTGTGCCATAAGTTGTCCGGCAAGAGTTTCAAAATCTTGTAGACTTTCTTGATTCGGTATAAGGACCTGTACTTTATTCATATCACTCTGTGTTATTAGCGATTGGGTAGACCCCCTGTTCATGGAACGATAATCAATTCGTTTAAGTATCTGATATGCGTACTCATAGAAATCGCTTGTAATAACCAGTGTATTATCCGATGTCCAGCAAGGAGAATTAAATCTTTGTACGACGCCATGAGTTCCAACTCGGCCAGTAACGAGGATTTTGGTAGAATGATTGGCTTCGGAAGTAAATCCCATTACAGATGCAGCGCCAACAAGAGGAACCGTTGCCACATCTATTCTTTCAGCAGATTTCATTGGAGGGCGCTTTCCGCTTGTAACTGTTGCAATGTCAGCCAAAATTC
>CAZNRB010000032.1:0-15371 GCA_964575405.1 uncultured Synergistaceae bacterium
CGGGAGATAACTCCATTTTCAAATAAAAATAATGGAGTTGATCAGTGGTTCCCTAACGCCCATTGAAAAAACATTGTCCCGTTTCGGCATAAGGCATAAACTGATAAATCCCTACACTCCGCGCCATAACGGAAAGGTGGGGAGATCTCATAGGAAAGATAGCAAGAATTTCTACGTATCACACAACTTCTATTCATTAATTAATTTTGCAAAGCAGCTGGCCGTTCATAACCGCAAATACAGCAACTTCCCGATGAGACCTCTTGGTTGGAAGTCCTCTTGGGAAGTTCTCGCTCTCGCTCTTAATGCTTAGTGTCACATATGTTTGACAAGCCTACAGATGGAGCGAAAAGTCCAAAGGCAACTCATCCCTTTGTTTTTCCTAGAATTGAATGTATAATCAAAACTTAAATCGCCTTGATATGTTTGAGAAATTTAGTCAAAAGGGGGAGCAGGAGAGGTGTTTGAGGGCTTTTTGTTGGTGGTGCCCATTATGTTGTGCATCGCCCTGGGGTGGTTTTTGTTCCGGCGGAGAATTTTAACCTCCGCCGGTGTGGGCGATATGAACCGCTTTATCTACTACGTAGCCATGCCGTCGATGCTGTTTCGCGCCATGCAGGGAGTAGAGGCCAGTCACTTCGCCGACTGGCGTTTTTTGGTAGTGCTTCACGGAGGCTATATTCTGACTTTAGTCGCGGCCTGGTCCATCGGCCTGGCGCGAAAGCGGGAGCGGCCCCAGCTTGCTGTCTCGGTGTTGTCAGCCATACGTGCCAATAACGTTTTTATCGGAATGCCCGCCGTGGCTCTGGCCTATGGTTCCGCTGGACTAGAAGCCTATGGCCGCTTGATGGCCCTTTCTATGGTGGGATTCGAGCTCTTTTCTGTCGTGGCTGGTCTCTTGGTTATTTCGGGAGACCTGTCCATAAAAGTCCTCAAGGGGGTTCTGATCAGAATGACCAGAAATCCCATGCTGATTGCCTGTTGTGCCGGCATTATTTACGCTCTCTCTGTTCCCGTCCCGTTCCCCCGGTGGCTGGACTATTCAATTGAGATCATGGCTAACACCGGCACCGGCGTGGCTTTGGTGGTGTTGGGAGCTAGAATCAGGCTGGAACTGCTGGCTCAAGCCTTGAAACGCTGCTGGTCCGATTTGCTAGTCCGTCTGATAATCTGCCCTTTATTTCTGATGTTGGGCTTTTTGGCGCTGCCAATCGACCCTATGTTGGCTAGGGTCACTGTGCTGGTCATGGCCATGCCTGTGTCGGTTAACACCCTGGCTCTGTCTGAAGGGCTGGGGATGGACGGCTTTTACGCCAGTGAGATCATAGTGGCCACTACTCTCTGTTCGGTTATCACCATACCTTTTTGGACCCCTGTGCTGACTTTGCTGTAAAGTCCCCGCAATTTGAACCAATCCATTGATCATTCAAGCTTTTGGGTCCCTTTTCTCACATTTTTGTGCGGAAATTGAGGCGAGACAGTGGCGCAGGATAAAAAATTAAAGTAGAATGGACCGGTATAAGAGGCCCATGACTCAGCGGGCTTCGAGCCTTCTTGAGGAGGGGTTCCCCGATGAAAGAGATTGACCACGCCTCCATTAACGGAGTGGAGATCCATAACCTGAGAGAACTGGATTGTGACGAAGACATCCTTTACGGTGGTGACGTTTATTTGGACGGCCATCCGATCGGAAACTTTGAGGAAGTGCTGGACGGAGATATGGTCTTTCATATCCAGCCGGAGGCCCAGGAACAGCTTCAGACACGGGTTGAGGACTATCTGGAGGAAGTGTCCGACGAAGATGACCAAGAAGAGCTGCCCAACGATCTGTTCTTCTTGGATCTGATTGAGTTGGAACGGTACTTTGCCATGTTCAAAGAGGGCTTGGAAGAAGGCTATGGCTGCCTTTTGGTCAACTATACCGATGAAGGTGTGGATATTTTCAGCGTAGAGTCCGAAGAAGAGATCGAGGACATCGTTCGGGAAAATAATTTCGAAGATTTTCAAGTTTTTTCCGAAGCCGATCACTTTGTGATCAGCTGCTGAAGGACAGCCAATCCTGACCAATTCTTAACACAAGCTCCGGCCTCTAGAGGGCTGGGGCTTTTTTCACATCAAGACTGGCACAGGAAGGGACATTTTCGGGATCCTACTATTTGGTAGACTACGGGAGGACGAGTAGCCTTTATCCGAGTATAATTGAAAGAGAAGTCCAGGGCCCAAAAAGGAGGGTGAGTCCATGGCTTTTACAGTCAAGATTGCCGGAGCCAAAACGTTACAGTGTTCCATGGCTCTGACGGGGCAAAACGCCCTGGCAGAAAGCGGTCTCTACGATCCCGAGCGCCATGTGGTGGCCTGGCGTGTCAATCATTATTTGCGTTCCCTTCTATGGACGGTGGATGACGACGCTTCGGTAGAGTTCGTGGATACTTCCTCTTTCGAGGGAGCCTCGGTGTACCGGAACTCCTTGAGCTTTCTGCTGATCATCGCATGTCATAGGGCTCTGAATCGGGAAATCTGCGTGCGCCATTCCCTATCGGATGGGCTATTTTGGGAGCTTGAGGGCGAGCAGGACCTAACTCCTGAAATGGTCCAGGCCGTGGAAGAGGAGATGTATCGGATCATAGACATGGATCTTCCCTTCGTCCGGGAAGTGCTTTCCCTTGATAAGGTCCGGCAGATCTTTGAACGTCAGGGCGTGCCGGAAAAGGCCAGGCTCCTTTCTCACGTAGTGGTCGATCCTGTGGAGATGTTCGGTTGTCTGGGCGAATACGACTGTTTTTTCGCGCCCATGGTGCCGTCCACAGGCTATCTCAAGACCTTTGCTCTGTGCCACCACGGACCGGGGATGTTGCTGCGCTATCCCACGGTTTCATCTCCCAGAATCCTTCCGGACTATCAGTCTTCAGATAAGCTTTCAAAGGTCTTTTTGGAATACGCTTCTTGGCTGAAGACTTTGGGGGTGACCACCATGGAGCACCTCCACGAGGTAGTCGCTAGAGGGCGAGGGGCTGATTTGATCCTGCTAGCAGAGGCTCTTCACGCCCAGCGATTCAGCGAGCTGGCCTCAGAAATCCTGGCCGGAGGGCGGCGTTTTGTGACTATTGCGGGCCCATCGGCATCGGGCAAGACCACCACCGCTCAGAAACTTCGGATTCAGCTTATGGTGGCTGGACATCGGACCGTAACGTTGTCGCTGGACGACTATTTTCTCAATAGGGATAAAAGTCCCGTGGATGAGCAGGGACGCCACGATTTCGAGGCCCTGGAAGCCCTGGATCTGGAGCTGTTGGAGCACCATTTCAGCGCCCTTTTGGAAGGTAAAAAAATCCGCCTGCCCAAGTTCAACTTCTTGTCGGGGTGCAGAGAAGAGGGACCGGAGCTTTGGCTTGGCCCCGACGATATTGTGATCCTAGAGGGGCTCCACGGGCTCAATGACACCATCCTGAACATGGTTCCCCTAGAGTATCGGTTTGGCATCTTCGCCTCGCCTCTGACCGGCGTCAATCTGGACAAGCACAACCGCATAGGCACCACCGACAACCGGCTGTTGCGCCGCATGGTTCGGGACTCCTGGGCCAGAGGCAACTCTGCCGAGGATACGCTGACACGCTGGCCTTCGGTGATTTGCGGGGGCATGAAATATATTTTCCCCTACCAGAAAAATGCCGATGCCATGTTCAACTCCTCGTTGATCTACGAGATTCCGGTGCTCAAATCGCTGTCGGAGCCTCTGCTGCGGTCCATAGAGGAGGATTCGCCGGTGTTCGGCGAGGCCCAGAGGCTTTTAGGGCTGCTGAAGTTTGCCCCCTCTCTGTCGGTGAACCTGGTGCCCAATAATTCCATTCTTAGAGAGTTTGTGGGCGGCAGCATAATCGACAGCAAGTAGCCGTACGGGGAATTGCGATTCTGAGGAGGTGAGGCCATGTCCCGAGTCACCATGGCCGAGGTGGCCCGGCAGGCCGGTGTCAATAAAGCCACGGTAAGCCGGGCTTTGAAAGGGGATCCGCGAATCTCCCTGGATACCCGCCAGAAGGTCTGGGATGCGGCGAAGGAACTTGGATATCAGCTAGACACGGTAGCCAGCGGCCTGTCGAGCCGCCGCACCGGCGTGATCGGCGTGATGTTGGAAAGCCTCTGGGCCCCTTGGCTTGGGAGCTTTCTCTGTGGGGTCCATCGGGTGCTGTCGCGGTATAAAATGGAGTTTTTGTTGGTGGAGGCCAACGGGCAGGACACATCGATAGCCCACGCCTTGAGGCGTCTGGAGGGACGAAAGGCCGACGGCATTATCTGGCGCGGAGCCTCAAAGCTTGGCGATGTAGACTGCGACATTCCTATTATTGCAGTAGACAGCGATGGCGGAGGCGATTTCAGAGTGGATATGGAGCGGGACCGCACTCTGAAAATGGTACGGGCCATGGCAGGATCCCGTCCGGTGCGGTGCCTTGGGAATACCCAAGGGCCCTTCGGTTTTTTGGGGGCCCTCCAGGATTGTGAAGAGACCGGAAATTCGGCTTTCACGATCTGGGATGGCAGCATTTCGAGCGCTGTCGAAGAAGGAGCGCGCCCCGATCTGATCTGTGGCGATTTACAGTGTGCCCTGCGGTATAAAGTGCCATGTCTCTGCTATCCAGGTTTAGAGCTTGGATTATTGTCGGCCCGGGTGCTGACCAATGTTATCAGGGGCCTGGGCGTTCGTCCCCGTCATACCTTGGTTCGCCCGATGATGCTTTCTCCTTCAGGAGAGCCCCTATTTCCAGAGAGTTCTTGATGCCGGATCCCGGTCTTTAGGCCGGAGCTGTTTACGGATTAGACATGATTTTTTGAGGAGGTCCCTCTATCATGAGTGAGCTATGTTCTGGCAGCTGCAGTTCCTGCAGTTCAGCCGGCCGCTGTCCCGGTATTCCCGTGCCGTCCCATCAGGATGTAGGGCGGATCGTTGCTGTAGGCAGCGGCAAGGGTGGCGTGGGAAAAAGTACTACTTCGGCCCTGTTGGCTGTGGCGCTGAGCCAGAGGGGGTATAAAGTAGGCATTTTGGATGCCGATGTAACCGGGCCCTCTATTCCCAGATTATTGGGCGTGAACCAACGCCCATGGGGAACGGAGGGAGGCAAAATCCAGTTGCCTGTCTCTCGAGGCGGCGTAAAAGTCATGTCGGTAAGCCTCATGCTGGAGGACAATAGCGCCCCTGTGATTTGGCGGGGGCCCATAATTGGCGGAGTGATCCGGCAGTTTTGGGGCGATGTGGATTGGGGCGGACTGGACTTTGTAGTGGTGGACCTGCCGCCGGGAACTGCCGATGCTCCGTTGACGGTAATGCAGACCATCGCTGTCGATGCTATGCTGGCCGTGACTACGCCCCAAGGCCTGTCGGCTATGATTGTGCAGAAACAGATTAAGCTCTGCGAGATGCTCCAAGTGCCCTTGCTGGGATTGGTGGAGAACATGAGCTACGCCCACTGTCCCTGTTGTGGCGAAAAGTGGGAGCTCTTCGGTTCCAGTCATCGCCAGGAGATAGAGCAGAGTTTTGGGATTAGGACGCTGGCGCGAGTGCCCGTCGATAGATCCTTGGCGGAGGCCTGTGACGCCGGACAGTTGGAGCAATACGAAAATGCAGAGCTCCTTGCCACATTGGCTGCCGTAGGAGAATCAGTTCAGCCCCGCCGGTTATCTGCATAAGGCTGCAGCTAAAGCGGCAAGGGCGATAGACGAGATTCCAAAAAGCATCCATCTCAGATAAAAGCAGCGCGGAGGAAATTGATCTCCCCCGCACTGCTAGTGTGCAATAGGGTTCGCAAAAGAGATAAGAGAAACAGAAAAGTTACCGAGGTTCCGTAGAACGAAGGCAAACAGTCATCCAAAAGGAGGCCTCCCGATGACTCAGTAGAGGATATCATAAAGCAGGCCCAACGGCTGGAGAAATGCCAAGCCCAACCGGCCCCGCTATGCTGTAATTGATCTGCGAGAAGTTCATGGAAGTATAGGTATCTCAGCAGCTCGGCGCCGAGAAAAGCCAGCGTACCGGGGCCCGAGAGGGCTATCGCTGCAGTTGAAGTTTACGACGAAGTAAACCGATAAATTCCCTTAGAGGCATGCCTATTATTGCACCCAGCTCCTTTGCATGGTTATTAATGCAGGAAAGAATACCGTCTTCATATGTAGAGATGCCATCACCGATTTTTGCTGTCATAGCATCAACTGTTCCGGCGATGATTCCTCTTTCGTCTAAAGCTGGCAAGCGCGAAATACCTGCGTTATTCTTACCAATCCCTGCATCATTGTAAAAAGCGGCAATAACATCGTATTTAATGGCGGTTCTTTTATCATCACCTAAAATTCCCCCATGGGATCCTGTGACGATGATAGAATCTTTGTCGTCAGGAAGTACTAGGGAGACAGAGTCAATGCATGCCACTTTAGGATACTCTTCGTAAACTACAGTCCTTGTTTCACGAAAAACAGGAGTTTTAGTATCGACTAATGGTGCCTTTTTTAATAGCTCTACAGCATCACGACACTTCATTCCTATTGTGCATCCTAGCCTTGAGGCTGACTGATTTACAAAACTAAGAATGCCGTTTTCGTAAACGTCAAGCCCATTACCGATCATCGCTGAATTACTGTCGACAGCTGCAGCAGCTACGCCATTTTCATCGAGAAACTTAAGGCCTTCAATTGCGGCGCTATCTTTACCTACAGAGGCATCATTGAATACGCCGGCTCGGACTTTAGCTTTAATCGCCAGATATCCAACGTAAACTCCACAGTGAGAACCTGTTATAAGAACCTTTCCTCTAGGATCTGGATCTTTTTTTGTGGCACTTTTACTAATGACGATGTCATTATCATAGTGTTTATTTTCAATCCTTATATTGCCCCCCCCCCCGCGGGATATTGCTGCCATGAGAGATGTTCATGGCAGCAATACTACTTTAAAATCCTATTTCTATCCTATCTCTTTTTCTGCCAAAAGAACATGCGACCAGCAATAATAAATACAAGTAAGATAGCCGTACTACCGCTTATAAAAGTTAAAGGGGACAGAGAATAAGAAAGGGCTGGTGAAAGCGCAAGGAAAGGCATCGACACAGTGTAACCGATAACACTTGCCGCAGCAATACAGCCTGCCGCAGAAGTTTTTAGATTAGGATCTATGACTCTAACAAGCATAAGCCCTGTAGCAAGAACGCCGCTGGCTTGACCAAAACCGCCAACACTACGTTCAAACCAGTCATTTTTAAACAAATGTAATCCAAAATACAAGTATACAAAAATGTTTAAGATGATCATGACTGCAATAGTTCCAACAAGAGGAACAAGATAGCTTTTAAAAATACCAATGTTCATCGTTGCTATTGAGGAGACGACTAGATATTCCATAGCAATCCCTGACACACGGCTTACTGATCCGCGGTCAACACAGTCCGAAACTCTTAATTTTTTAAGAATTTCCCATACGATGTAGCCAAGTATAAGCCCCCATGCGAATGCGGGGACTTGTAAAAATTTCAGGTATCCAGAAACTTTATAGGCCCCGAAGCAAATTAAACCACCTAGGCAAAGATGGTATACCAAAGGATCAAGCACATCGTTGCCTGTTACAGCCATTCCAATTGGCTTACGACTATTTGGAGGAATATATCCTTCGAGAATTTCACGTGGCATGTCTTGAGGCCTTTGAGCCAATTTTGTCCAGCCCTTCCTGACTCCGACATTGATTATGATCATTCCAACAACGATACCAGAAAGTAAGCCAGCTGTTGCCATAGTATTTGCAACCGCTAATCCATCTTCCCATCCCATTTCGACAAGGACATTTCCACCTGCAATAGCTGTACCATGACCACCGTAAAAGCCCCAGACAGGAGTCACACCAAAGGCTAGCGGCAAAGAGGGATAAAATTGCATAAAAAACCACGCACATAAGAGACCAACGACAACTTGTGCCATATGACCAATGCCAGCAAGACAATATCCGGAAAGAGCCGCTTCATTGAAATCTACAGGATCAGAACCGAGAAACTGGACTGAAAAGACGAGGGTAATTAAAATACCTGACCAGCTTGAGACATTTGCCCCTATCGGTAAATAAAATGATGTGTATTTCCCAAGCACCTGTGGACCTAAAAAGAGCCCGATAAACCCTCCGATCAGTGCGGCAGGAAGATAGAGTTTTTGAATAAATTTAACATTTTTCCGCAGAACAAAACCTACCAATAGAAGAATACTTAACATCATAAAATCATTAAACACGACCTGAAAAGCGTTCATAAATACATCCTCCTTTTATGGCTAAGTCTTGCCGTTACAACATATTGAAAACCCTCTTTGAGATAATAAAGTTCAAATATTCTTAAAAATAAATTGAATTATTGAGAACACTTTCCGCCGCTTCGGCTATACCTTCAGAGCGAGTAGGATGGGCGTGGATCGTTCGCGCTAACTGTTCGATAGTCGCTCCCAGACGAATTGCCAAAGCCCCTTCGTGTATCAGAGCGTCGGCAGAATTCCCTGCTATATGGACGCCCAAGATTTTATGATTCTTCTTGTGTGCAATTATCTTTATGAAGCCTCGCGTATCGCCTTCGGTAACGGCTTTGCCATTGTAGGCAAAGGGGAATCTGGCGACTTTTACATCCTCGCCTCGTTCTTTGGCCTCTTGCTCTGTCAGGCCCACCGATGCGAGCTCCGGAGAAGAAAAAACACAGGCTGGGACCACGCTGTAATCCATGTCGTAGGGAAGGCCAGCAATGGCCTCGGCACAACAAATCCCCTGAGCGGAAGCCACGTGGGCCAGCTGAATTTGACCAGTCACGTCCCCTACGGCATAAATACCTTCTTTGCTTGTGCACAACCGTCGGTCAACCTGAATATAGCCCCTTTTATCCATGGCAATGTCGGAGGCTAGTAGCCCTTCGGTTTGAGGGCGTCGACCCGTTGCGACAAGAATCTCCGCGGCTTCGATAGTCTTGCCGGAATCCAGTTTGATTTTAAGGGCACCCTTTGTGCCGGTTACAGCCGTAACCTGGCTCGCTTTATTAATTCCGACTCCTGTGCGAAGAAATTCACCTTCTATGAATTTGCGCAGGTCCTCATCGAACTGGGCTAATATTTCCGGCAATATTTCGATAATTTCAACGCTACTTCCAAGGCGACTAAAAAGCGAGGCCATTTCAATACCGATAACTCCACCACCGATAATGGCGAGGCTTTTGGGAACCTCCGATACATCTAGTAGCTCGTCGGTAGTCATCGCCTGGTATCCCTGGGGCAGAGCCAGGGGTGGCGAAGAAGGAACCGTTCCGGTGGCGATCACTACCGCGTCTGCTTCCAGCTCCTCCGCAGCTCCATCTGCTTTGTTCAAGAGGACCTTGCCTTCTGGCGTGATAGAGGCGCGACCCCCTTTTACCTGAACTGCCCACTTTTTCATGAGCCGCTCAACGGAAGCGCGAAGTTTTTGGACTGTGCGGTTTTTCCGCCCCATCATCGTCCGCCAGCTATACTGGTAGGTGTCGACGCGGATGCCCGAAAGCGGCATTTCGTGGAGTTCTTCCCAGAGAGCAGCACTGTGGAGCAGCGATTTAGTGGGGATGCAGCCGCGATTCAAGCAGGTTCCACCCATGTAGTCCTTTTCGATAAGAGTAACTTCTGCACCGAGCTGGGCGAGCCTTACCGCGCAGACATAGCCACCAGGACCTCCACCAATGACCGTAACCCTTTTCGCCGACATCTCCGTCACCGCCCATCTACTTCGGGCTGTCCAAGGGCTGAAAAACTTCTGCCGAACATTCTCTTAGATGCTTCGACGATCTGCTCAGGCTGGGGAATGTAGAAGTCCTCCATGGTGGGACTAAAGGGGACAGGAGTATCGGGAGCGGACACTCTCTCGATAGGAGCGTCTAGCCAACCTATTGCCTTTTCCGCGACAACGGCCGCGATTTCCCCTCCGATTCCTCCGGTCTTGCAGGCTTCGTGGACGATCAATAGCCGATGAGTCTTTTTGACAGAGTTCAGGATAGTTTCTTCGTCAAGAGGGCGAAGGCTCCGCAAGTCGACTACTTCAACGTCGATGTTCTCTTGAGCCAACGTCTTCGCCGCTTGGAGCGACTTAGATACCATCGCTCCGCAGGTGACAATGGTGAGATCCTTGCCTTGACGTGGGATCTCGGCCTTTCCTATGGGGACCAGAAATTCCCCTTCAGGCACCACTCCACGGGCACCCAAAAGCATCTTGTGCTCCAAAAAAATAACGGGATTGTTATCGCGGATGGCCGATTTCAATAGGCCTTTAGCATCTGCTGCCGTGGAAGGCATCAGGACTTTCAATCCGGGAGTCCCTGCAAACCAGGCTTCAAGGTTTTGGCTATGGTGCATTCCCGACCGAGAGCCAGCCCCAAAGGGAGCGCGAACAACCATGGGGACAGCCACTTCTCCGTTGTAGGCGTAGTGCATCTTTGCAGCATTATTGACGATCTGATCGCTGGCAAGGGGCAGAAAATCGGCAAACATCAACTCCATTACAGGTTTCATGCCCATGATGGCCGCACCGATGGCTGCACCAGCAATGGCCACTTCCGACAAAGGCGTGTCAATTACCCGCTCTGCCCCGAATTCGTCAAACAGTCCTGCCGTGATCTGAAGGGTACCTCCGTAAACACCGATATCCTCACCCAGAAGGAACACAGAGCTATCGCGACGCATCTCTTCAGCCAAAGCTTCTTTGATGGCTTCGCGCATGGTAATAGTTCTCTGAGTCATTGACAGGCCTCCTAATCCGCGTATACGTGAAGTAGCGTCTCTTCGGGGGCTGGGAAGGAGCTTTCTTCAGCGAACCTAACCGCGTCGTCCACTTCTTCGATCACACTGGAGCGTATAGCCTCAAGCTCCTCTCGGGAGGCTACGGCATTTTCAGCTATGTATTTTTCCAGCTTGAGAATGGGGCATTTCTTTTTCCAGGCTTCTATTTCCTCAGGGGGGCGCATATCCCTGGGGTCGCGCTCGGAATGGCCACGCCAACGATAGGTCTTGCATTCCAAAAAGGTTGGACCATCTCCACGGCGAGCTCTTTCACAGGCCTCTCTCGTCGCTTCATACACGGCAATGACGTCGTTACCGTCCACGACGAAGCCGGGCATACCATATCCTTCCGCTCGGGAAGCCAAGTCTTTCACGTTGGAATGGGCAGAAAAGGGCGTGGAAATGGCGTAGAGATTGTTCTCGCAGATAAAAATAGTGCCCAGATTAAAGGCCGCCGCCATGTTCATGGATTCGTGGACATCGCCTCTATTGCTACCTCCATCGCCGAAGTAGCAGACTGCCACATAGTCTTTATGCTGCAGCTTGGCGGCCAAGGATACACCGACCGCAACCGGAACGTGTCCAGAAACCACGGCCGTGCCCACGACAATACCGCACTCCGGATCACCATAGTGATGCGATGTAGTATGCCCACGAGTTTTTGTAGTTGCTTTGGCAAAGGCTCCAGCCATCATTACCCTGGAGGAAACGCCCTTTGCAAAATAGGCCGCGCGGGTCCGCAGCGAGGGCAGAATCTGATCATCGGGGCGCAGAGCACAGACACTGCCAACCCCTATCGCTTCCTGACCTATGCCGGAATGGGGTAGCTCCGGTAACGGCGACTGTTTATGGTACTCCACCATGCGCTCTTCGGTCACTCTCGAGAGGACCATAAGGCGGTACATTTTCATGATGAGACTTTTTTCCAACATGATGAAAGTCCTTCCTCAGCAATCTTTGCCTGGGACAGGAAGCTCAAGGTCGATTTCTTCGTCATGCACCCAGTTCATTTTTACGTCTAAAAGCTCGTGGAGGACCACGTCCATGGTGGAATGGACTGGATTTCCCCCCTGAAAGAAGTGCCCTGCCCAGCACTTTCCATCGCTGTCGCAAAAGCTACCGTGAAAATGCACCACCGGCCTCTGTGGATCGGTAAGGCAGAAGATTCCCTGTCCAGAGATAAACTCAATAGGTCCAGCGACGGGAATCCTCGGCGTGCGTTCCGACCCTCGTTTCGTGGTGCTGCTCGGCTTTGTCCAGCTGATTTCAGCGCGGCGTAAACTTCCAATAACAGTTTCTACAACAGCCATCTGAAAGTTATTCTTGCGGCAGATGTCGATGATCCCGGTCAAGAGATCGGTGTCTCGTTGAATTCGCGCAAGTACGATTCTCCCGGATCTGGCAGGATAGCTTGAGGTCCTGATGATTTCGTCTGCGGCCATAGGGTCTGCCTCCTTCATTTTTTCTTGATATCAGTCATTTGGTGGGGATTTTCCAGGTAGTGTTTAACGCGCTGTAGGAATTTAACGGCATCTTCGCCATCGACAACCCGGTGGTCATAGGAAAGGCAGAGTATCATCATAGGAGCGGCAACGATAGCACCCTTTTCATCTATGATGGGAATCATAGATATTTTGCCGGCGCCAAGAATAGCGCTCTGAGGTGCATTGATAATGGGAGTGAAGAAAAGGGCGCCGTAGGTCCCTGAATTGGTGACCGTAAAGGAGCCTCCTTCGAGGTCAAGGGACGTCAATTTACCAGCCCGGCCCCGATCAGCGTAATCCTGGAGTTGTTCTGCAATGTCGATAAGGTTCAGCTTTTCCGCTCCGTGGATTACCGGAGTCAGCAGACCTCTGGGTGTGGATACGGCGACGCAAAGGCCTATGGATTTTTTTATGACGATTTTATCGCCAATAATCGAGGAGTTCATAATCGGATGATCGGCTAGGGCTAAAGCAGTGGCCTTTAAGATAAAGGCGTTATAGGAAAGGGGCAAGTACTCCTTAAAGGCCTTAACCCGTGCCATATTGACTTCGGCAAAGGTAGTAACATCGGCCATGGTGCTCTTTGAGATCATCAGATTATCGGCAATGCGTTTGCGAATGCCGGAAAAGGGAATGATCTCTTCGTCTTTATGGTCCACAGTCTCAAAGGACTCTACCTTATGGGAAGTAGCATTATGAGCAGCTAAAATCACCTTTTCTACATCGCTTCCAACGATCATACCATCCGGTCCGGTGGGGACGACCTCGGAACTGAAAAGATCTATCCTGGCTTGGGAAGCCACATGCTTCGCCCAGGGCGAAGCGCAGATACCACTGGCCGTCCCAGGCGCTGACAGGCTTGTTGGCCCCAACGTAACAGAGTAAATAGGCTCGCCAGGGGAGAGAGTATAGCCAGAATAGGCCATAAAACGGATGTTTTGCCCTTCAGCGTCAGCCGTCACCACCTGTCGGCGGTCCTCTATTTCCACTTCGCAGAGAGGTTCTCCTGGGGTTACATTGCTGCCTTCTTTGCAGAGCCAGCGGAGGACTACGGCATCCTGACCGTGGGGCGATAGACGGGGCATTGTGATGACTCTTTCCCTCTTAGAAGAAGAGGGCGCCGTAGATCCAGAGCCTTTATCCTGAAGGGGAAACGAAGGGGGCTGAGGTTCGACAGATCCTGCTATAGCAGACTCAAAAGTGGCGATAAGACAGATTGTCTGGTCCACAGGGACAACAGCGCCTTCGTCAACTAAGGTTTCAAGTAAAGTACCCGAGGTGGCGGCATTTAGCGTTTGGACCATTTTATCGGTCTCGATATCCGCCAAGGGCTCGCCTTCAACCACAGCATCGCCTTTTTTCTTATACCAGTGGACTACGGTGCCTTCTATCATGGTCATAGTGATATGGGGCATAGTCACTGCTACAGCTTGAGGCTCTGGTTCATGCTGGCTAGAGTTGCCCTGGGGCACATCTTCCGTAGGGGGCTCTCCCGCTAGGTTGACGACGCAAATCGCCTTTCCCACGGGGACAGTATCGCCTTCATGGGCAAGTATTTCCGTCAGTGTCCCAGAAGTAGAAGCATCCAAGGTTTGGACCACTTTGTCGGTCTCAATATCCACTAGGGGTTCACCCTTTTGAACAGAATCGCCCTTTTTCTTGTGCCACGCCCTGACTATACCCTCGGTCATGGTCATGGTGATTTGAGGCATTTGAATTTCCTTCGCCATTGGTGCAGGCCTCCCCCTTATCGCAGCTTCGGGAAGCCGTCCTATGGTCTGTCGCCTCAATGCTTAGGTACGGAAAAAGAAAGGGTAAACTTCTTCCTGATAAGCAAAGCAGACATCTAGCGACAAGCCATCCTGTGGGCGATTTCCTTTGCCCCTTCCTGCAGGAGCCGAAGCCATTCGAAAAGTTTCTCCGGTCTGTAAAGTTCGATGGGACCGGCTATACATAAATCAGCGGTTACACTTTGGTTTCTGACGTCAAAAATAGGTACCGATATCCCAAAAGCTCCGTCCAAATTTTCGCCTAGACTGAGAGCATAGCCTTTTTGACGAATTTCATCGTACTGTTGAAAAAGGATCTCCCTATCAGTAACGGTCAGCTTTGTCTTTCGATCCATGCCAGTTCTGTCCAGGATCTCCGAAATGCGGCTCTTCTCCATATAAGCTCCGAAGAGTTTTCCTAACGCTCCAGCGTAGAGAGGAAACTTCCTTCCAATTCTCCCGCTGTAAAGGCAGGAACCAGGGGCATCGAGCTTATAGGCTAGAAAAGCTTCATCGCCTTCTAGTAGTCCTACTAAAGAGCTCCTATTCGTAGCCGTCACAATGGTGCGTATCACGTTGCTAGCGACCTCTTCAATGCCTTTGGTCTCGCTGTAGACTGCTCCAAGTCGAAAAACACTGGGACCGAGCCGATAAAGTTTAGTTCTTCCATCTTTGATGACGAATCCAGCGTCGACAAGATCCGTTAGAATTTTATGGACGCCGCTCTTTACCATTCCGATTTTTTCCGCAATCTCGGTAACTCCCAATTCATAGGGAGGTTCTCCCATGTACTTCAAAATTTGAAGCGTCTTACTTACGCTACTCATGATTTCCTCCTTGGGCATCATTCCAGAGTTCCGTCGTATGATACCTAATTTTGCCCAAAGAGTAGTTCTCAAATAAAGAACAATGTTCTTTTTATGTGCTATGTTTTAAAAATACCAAGATTTAACGCGCTGTCAAGGCTCTTCGATAAAGTATAATGTATTTTTTCTTTCAAAGTGTATTGCGCTTGAGCTCTCTTTATATCTGGGCTCTGTTATTTTTAAAGAGGGGAAATGGAATTTAGGATGTACAGGTAAGGTTGTTAAAAGGAATTCCACAGAAGAAGTGAGTCCCATAAAACGCCGGGACGCTAAAAACGGTACGGCCGAATCGGCTGAGAGTCAATATAGTATTTGAAAAAAGGATGAAGATGCTAGAATAGCCGGAGATATAGTGAATCCTAGAGAGAGGAGCCTATGGCGATGTTTTTTGGCTTGATCTTGTTGCTGTTGATTTTGCTAGTGCTCTCGGCCTTTTTCTCGGCGGCCGATATGGC
>CAZNRB010000033.1:0-6709 GCA_964575405.1 uncultured Synergistaceae bacterium
AAAGGCCAATCCTCTGCCGGCACCGAGAAAGAGCTTTGAAAGCAAAAAAAGCCCGCCGACAGGATACGAAAAAAGGCCCCCTAGGGACGGAACCCCAGGAGGCCTTTTCGACGGTGCTTTTCGGTCTAGGGCGGCGAGGGCCCTCAGTTCATGATCCGCAGCACCACTTCGGCGATGACCGCCGAGCCGATGTAGGTGCCGATGAAGACGAAGAAGCCCACCAACACGATGCGCCAGCCCTGCTTTTTCAGCAGTTCCATGTCCTTGCCCACGGCGATGCCGGCGTAGGCCAAAATGGGCGAGCAGAGGCCCACGAAGTTGACCTTGGCGGTCCAGGCCCCCAGGGCTTCGGCGCCGGGGAAACCCGGGATGGTGACGATACAGGCCAGGGTGACGATGTAGCCCACGGCGGGGATCCCCTTCCAGGGGATGTAGTGGGTGATGGCCAGGCCCAGCACTATCATGGCCAGCAGGGCCAACAGCCCCGGGATGGCGGAGCAAAAGAGGGCTGCCGAAGCGCCAAGGCCCTGGGAGCTCAAAAGCCCCACGCCGCCGGCGCCGGCCCAGTTGCCGACCAGGGAGATAAGGCAATAGAAGGGCAAAAAGCGAGCCATTTGACGGTAATTCATGGTCCTACTCTCCTTTCGCTCCCTGCTCCGCCGCTACGGCGCCAGGGGGAACGCTGGGGGCGTCCTTGATTCCCATGAGCCGCACCAGCCAGTTGGCCAGGGGGATGCCCATGAAGATGCACATGTAAACTCCGTCAAGGCCCGAGAGCATGTTGCTGCTCACCGCCAGGGCCGTGAGCTCCTCGGCCAGGTCGGGGTACAGGGCCGTCAGCGGCACCAGGGCGGCGGTCATCATGCTGGCGCTGCCGGTGCCGGCTGCCATGGCCAGGGCCTGGGGGCTGAAGAAGGACATGGTGGCGGCCACGAAGGAGGCCATGAGGCTGCAGAAAATGGTGCCGAAGACCGTGCCGGACACGTAGACGCCCATGACGCCCAGCCCTTCGGGGCTGTCCAGGCCGTATTTCTCGCCGATGAGAGCCACGTTGGCCTCCCGGGCGTTGGAGAAGGCCGCTCCCACGGCCTCCCGGCGCAGGCCCAGCAGCACCGCCACGGGCACGCCGAAGAACACCGTGCCCAGGTTGCCGAACTCCTGGAGTATCAGGGCAGGGCCCGATTTGACCACCAGCCAGAAGTTGGGGCCCACCAGGGTGCCGTAGCGGGCCATGAGCAGGAAAAAGGTGACGCCCACCAGCGACGAAGCCTCAAGCATGTCCTCTTTGTCCAGCAGTTTCAGCTTGGGGACGCAGCAGAGAGCCCCCATGATGAAGGCGTAGAGCATGGGGACCAAGATGATCTGGCCGGGCCCAAGCTTGAAGGACTTGGAACCGATCAGCTCGGCCACCACCGTAATCGCCAGCGCTAGGCCGTGGATTTTCCAGTTCCGCAGCGCCTTGTCCACACGATCCATCGATCACAACCTCCTCACAAATTTCAAAAATCGCCCGTTCCCAAGGGGAAGGGCCGTCGAAGGGGAGCCGGTGCTCCCCCCTTGACCTAAGGGATTCTGGATTCTCTTCGCCTAGCCCTGGAAAAACCGGCTGTCCATGGCCTGGAGGTACTGCTCCTTGGTGTAGACGGCCTTGAAGTTCCCCAGTATCTCCTTGGCCTGGGCAGCGCCGTCCCAGAGCAGGTCCACCACCGTCATGGCCATGGCCTTGGCGGGCATCAGCACGGCGGCGTCGAAGTCCACCACCTTGAACTCCGGAGCGTGGAGGGCTCCCACAACTCCGCCGGCCGAGGGGTGAATGGCCGGCATCAGATGGGTCAAGTCGCCCATGTCGGTGGAGGCCGAGAAATAGGTGTGCTCCTGGACTCTCTCGGGCCCTACCAGGGAGGCGGCGTTGGCGGCGAAAAGGGAGTTCAGCCCTTCGTTGCAGTTCAGCGGCATGTCGCCGGGGATGCTGGAGAAGCGGCATTCCGCCCCCAGGGCCTCGGCACCGGCCATGAAGGCCCTTTGGACCTTGGCGAAGGTGCTGTCGATGCACTCCACAGTGCGGCCCCGGACGTAACCCTCCAGCCGCACGTCGTCGGGCACCGAGTTCACCGAATCGCCGCCCTTGGTGATGATGAAGTGGACCCGCACGTGATCGTCGTCCTTAAAGGTCTCCCGCAGGGCGTTGACGGCGTTGATGCCCGCCACGGCGGCGTAGAGGGCGTTGATGCCCAAATGGGGAGCGGCAGCGGCGTGGGCCTGGCGGCCGATGTACTGGACCGTGAAGACCCGGAATCCGTTGCCTCCCGAGGGGACCGTGAAGCCCGGCTCGGGAGCGTTGTCGCCGGCGTGGACCATCATGGCCATGGACACGTCGTCGAAGAGGCCCCGGCTGATGAGCTCCGGCTTGCCGCAGAGGTAGGAGATCTCCCCGGCTTCCCGCAGGGCCATGCGTCGGGAGATCTCGATGTACTCCTCGGCGGGCATGCCGAAAAGGGCCACCGATCCGGCCAACTCCTTCATGGCGCCGGTGCGCGCGAAGGCGGCGGCCAGGGCCAACACGGCGGCGGTCTGGAGGTTGTGGCCGCAGCTGTGGGAGGCTCCCGTCTCGGGGTCCGCCAAGGGGTGGTTGCGGCACACTATGCCGTCCAGCTCGCCGATGACGGCTATCTTGGGCCCATCGGAGGAACCGGCAAGGTCAGTCCGCAGCCCCGTCCTGGCCAGGCCTCGGGTTACCTCCAGGCCCAGGCCCTCCAGAGCTTGGGCGAACTTGTCGGAAGTCCTGTACTCGAAGTATCCCAGCTCGGGATGGGCTCCCACGTCGTCGGCGTAAGCCTTGACCTCTTCCACTGCCTGGTCCACGGCCTGGCAGATCCTCTGCTTTAGCGCTTCTTTGCAGCTGTCCATGGGTCTCAGTGATCCTCCCTTTAACTTTAAAAATTAAGATAATATTCCATTTCTGGATTTCATATAAAATGTTGCGCCAGTATAGCAAGGCGCATTGATAATGTAAAGAGGTGATGGGGTAGATTTATAGCCCCCCGGCGGGGCTCCGTCGAAGGGCTATATTTAATTCACTATTCGCGCGGATTTTACTCCGCGCTCCCTTGATGCTCCCTCTAACCGGCGCAGTGGCTCATGCGGATCATGTCGCCCAGCAGAGCCTGGCCCGTCTCGCGCCGCCCCGCGCCGGGGCCTATGAGGGTTATGTCGCCCAGGTTGTCGGTGGTGACCGTGATGGCGTTGGTGGCCCCATCGATGGCGGCAAGGCTGTGGGTGGCCGGGATCTCCACCGGCGCCACGTAGGCCCGCAGCCCATCGCCGCCGGGCTCGATTCCGGCCAGGAGCTTCAGCGCCTGGCCCCTTTTATTTGCCTCGGCCACGGCCTCGGAGGTCACCTCCGTGATGCCGGTCCGCTCCACTTCGCTGACCGGGATCTCGGCGCCGAAGAGAATTTTGGCCAATATGGACAGCTTTACCGCCGCGTCCCAGCCCTCTACGTCGCCGGTGGGGTCGGCCTCGGCGTAGCCCAGGGCCTGGGCGTCGGCCAGGGCCGCGCTGTAGTCGGCGCCGCCGGCCATCTGAGAGAGCATGAAGTTCGTGGTGCCGTTCAGTATTCCCTGGAGCTTCAGGACGGTGCAGCCCGCGATGGCCCTCTGCATCATCTCGATAAGAGGCGTGCCGCTCATCACCACGCCCTCGTAGGAGAGGGTGGCCCCGGTGGATTTGGCGAGGTCCCGGAGCTCCTCGAAGGCCACGGCGATGGGACCTTTGTTGGTGGTGGTCACGCTGATCCCCCGGGAGAGGGCCGCCCGCAGGTGCGACAGCCCCGGCTCGCCGGTGGAAAGGTCCGTGGGCGTGCATTCGGCGAGCACCGTGGCTCCTGTGCTTTCCAGGAGCTCCTCGAAGGTTCCCGCCGCCCCTGCCAATCTCCCAAAGGTCCCGGTGGCCCTAAGCTCCTCCAGTAGGGCCCCCAAATCTATGCCCTGGCTACAGGCGGCCACGCCCTTGCTGCGGTCCTTGACCAGCACCACTTGGTACTCAAAGCCGTACCTTTCCTTCAGCTCTCCCTTCTTTTCCTGGAGAATTTCCAGAAGAGCCGTTCCCACGTTGCCACAGCCCACCAGGGCGATTTTGTTTACCATTGCCACTCCCTGCCCGTTAAAAACAAAAACTACGGCATGGCGCAACGCCCTGTAGGCGAAGCGCCGAAATGCCAGGTCTTCTATTGATACCGTAAATTGATCCGATCGATCCGGCGCCGGGCCCGGCGGCCCTTTAGACCGCCCTTCCCGGCCCGCTCATATACTATCCAGGTCTCTAGGGCTCCCTTCTTGGAATATAATATTTTATTTGAGTGCTTCATATAAAATATTGCGCAGTATAGCAGGCCGGCCCGGCGATGTAAAGGCCCTTTAGATACATTTATAGCCCCCGAGGGATTCTCCCGCGGGGGCTATATGTCGGCGCTTTTAGAGAAATTTTTGGGCCCATTGGGCCACTCGCTCCCTGGCCGCCGCCAGGTCCAGCACGCTCAGGCCGAAGGCCTTCCGCACCAGCTCGGGGGGCAAAAAGCTATCGTACTTGTCGAAGACCGGCACCTCGCCGGGATAGAGCAGTTCCATGGGGTCCAGATCCCCCTGGGCCTCCTGGGCCAGGATCTGAAAGAAGTCCCTGGCGCTGGCCTTCATGGACAGGCTCATAAAATAGGGCCGGCTCACCTCCAGGGATTCCAGCTCCAGGACCTTGCCGCAGCGGCGGCGGATCAGCCGTTCCAGGGCCAAAAAGCCGTAGGTGCCCAGCCAGGGGAAAAGGCACCAGCTGCGGCCGCTCAGTGCGATCAGGGGGCTCTGGACCAGCCCGGCCTTCTGGGCGGCAGCCCGGCCCTCCTCCAGCCTGGCCGCGGCGCCGGGCATCAGATAGGGGGAAGGGCGGGAATCGGCCAGGATCTGGGCCATTTTCTCCAGGATCCGACCGTGAAGGTCCCCGGGGCACTGGCCGAAGTAGGCCGCCACGATCCCCTGGGCCGGCCGGCAATAGATCAGGCGCCGCTTGTGGTCGATCTCCTCCACCGTCCAGACCTGGCCGGCCAGGGCGATCTTGTCGCCCGCTCCAGGAGGGTTGGCGATGGTGCCCAGCTCCTGGGAACCCCAGCGGACGGCGTATTCCTCGGTCTCCCGAAAGACAGCGTAGAACCGGAAGGAATTGACCTGCCGCTCCCCCGCCAGGCCCAGAATCAGGCCGCCCTGCTCGGTGCGCTGGATCTGGTCGGTCTCCAGCAGGTGTCGGAGCAGCAGCCGGTAGTCCTCCTCGGTGACCTGCCGAAAGGCCTGGAGGGTCAAGACCCGGGAGGCCAGTTCGGAGGGGCTTGTCTCGCCCTGGGAGGCCAGGACGCTGAGGGTCTGGTGGTACAGCAGGCTGTAGGGCCGCCGGTCCAGCCGCGGCGGCTCGACCCACCGCTCCTGGAGGTAAAGCTCCACCAGCGCGATGGCCTGGAGGAGCTTCCAGGGGATCAGGGTCGGCAGGGGAGCTCGGGCCTCGGGAGGCTCCTCGCGGATGACGAACTCCATCTCCTGGGGCTGGCCCCGGCGGCCCGTGCGGCCCATCCTCTGGAGAAAGGCCGACACGGTGAAGGGGGCGTCGATCTGAAAGGCCCGCTCCAGCCGGCCGATGTCGATGCCCAGCTCCAAGGTAGCCGTGGCTACGGCCGTCATGGTCTGGCTCTCCTCTTTCATGAGCCCTTCGGCCTCTTCCCGGAAGGCCGCCGAGAGGTTGCCGTGGTGGATCAGGAACCGGTCCTCTTCGCCCAGGGCCCGGCTGTAGTGGCGCAGCGTGGTGGTGACGGTCTCGCATTCCTCCCGGGAGTTGGTGAAGACCAGACACTTCCTGCCCCGGCTCCGGCGGAAGATGTGGCCCAGCCCTGGGTCCAGGGAGTTCAAAAAGTCCCCCTCCTGGCGGGGCTGCTTCTCCGGAGGCCCCTGGACGTAAAAGTGCTCTATGGCCAGGCGCCAGCGGAGCTTGGACTCCCGGGCCCTGGGTATCACCGTGTCACGGCCGGTGCCGGCCCCTAAAAAGGCGGCGGCCGCCGCCGGTTCGCCGATGGTGGCCGACAATCCCACTCGCCGGGGATCGACGCCGGTGATCCGGCAGAGCCGTTCCATAAGGCACAGCGTCTGGGCCCCTCGATCGCCCCGCATCAGCGAGTGGAGCTCGTCGATCACCAGGAACCGCAGATCCCCGAAGAGGCGGCGCACCTGGCCGGGGCGCCGCAACAACAGGGCCTCCAGGGACTCAGGCGTGATCTGGAGGATCCCCGAGGGTCGGTCCAGGAGGCGCTTTTTCTCGCCCTGGGACACGTCGCCGTGCCAGTGCCACACCGGTATGTCCCCCTCCAGGCAGAGGTCCTTGAGCCGGAGAAACTGGTCGTTGATCAGGGCCTTGGTGGGAGCGATGTAGAGCACCCCCAGGGACCGGGGCGGCGACTCCCAGAGGAGGGTCAAGATGGGGAAAAAGGCGGCCTCGGTCTTGCCCGAGGCGGTGGAGGCCGTGAGCAGCACGTTGCTGTCGGTGCCGAAAAGGGCCTCGCCGGCGGCGGCCTGGATTCCCTTGAGGACCCTCCAGCCCCGGCGGTAGATGAAGTCCTGGATGAAGGGGGCGTAGCGTTGAAACAGGTCCACGGCTAGACCTCGAAATCGCTGAAGGGCAGCAG
>CAZNRB010000033.1:6809-15138 GCA_964575405.1 uncultured Synergistaceae bacterium
CGCTGAAGCGGCCCTCCTCCAGGCGGGACCGCAGGGCCTCGTAGCTGAAAAGGCCCCGTCGTCGGTCCTCCACGCACTGGGGAGTGGCGCTGAGGATCAGGGCCAGGCAAGATGCCCGGCCCTGGAGGACGTCGTTGTAGATCGTCAGCAGCTTCTCGTAGTTGTGCTGCCGCGCCAGGGAGTGGGGGATCTTGTAGAGGTTCACCAGCTCGTCCACCAGCACCAAAAGGCCCCGATAGCCCGCTCCCCGGAGGAACAGGGCGAAGATCTTCAGATAGTCGTACCAGTTCTGGTCCGAGATCACCGTGTTCACGCCCAAGGCCGCCCGGGCCTCGGTCCTGGTCTGGTATTCGCCGCGGAACCATTTAATCACCAGTTCCCGGGTTTCGTCGTCGCCGGCCAGAAAGGCCCGGTAATAGCGCACCAGCAGCCCAGCGAAATCGAAGCCGTGGACCAGCCCCTCAAGGGCGGTCACGCGGCGGCGGATCCGTCCTTCCACCTGGAGGGAAAAGCCGCCCTGGCCTCCCTCCAGCCCCGTTTTGGCCTGGACTTCCGACTGGACGTCGCTGATCCACCGGTCCAGGATAAGCGACAGGGCACCCCCTTCGGGGCAGGTGCGGGTGGCCAGGTTCTGGATCAGTTCCCGGTAGGTGGCCAGGCCCTGGCCCTGGGTGCCCTGGAGGCGGCGGTCCGGCGAGAGGTCGCCGTCGGCGGTCACAAAGCCCCGGTCCAGGGCGTAGTTGCGGATTGCCTGGAGCAGGAAGCTTTTGCCGCTGCCGTAGGGCCCTACCAGGAGCCGGAAAGCCGCTCCGCCGTCGGCGGCCGTCTCAAGGTCCCCCAGCAGGGCCTCGATCTCCCTCCGGCGGCCTACGGTCACGTAGGGCAGGCCGATCCGAGGCGTCACGCCGCTTCGAAGGGAATTGACCACGGCGGCGGCGATCCTTTTGGGCACCTTTATCGGTTCTGCCATGGCTTCACCAGTCCTTTCACCGCGGCGCTGTAGTCCTCCAGGATCTGGGGGCCCTGGGGGCCTTGGACCAGCGCCGTGTCGCCCAACAGCTCCAGGAGCTTTTCGTTGATAGAGTCCATCACCACTGAGAGGGCCTTGCCGTGGCGCCGCAGCAGCTCCTTCCATGGCCGTCCTTCCAGCAGAAAGGCCAGGAACTGGCCTTCCAGGTCCTGAAGCACCCCTTCCTGGGCGCCATCCCGATCCTCTGGGGCTTTTTGAGCTTGAGGCGATTGAATTTCTGGGCCCGGCGACGGCTCCCCGTCATAGGCTGTGAGCTTTTGCTGGATCACCAGGGCGTCGCTGCGGATTTTGGCCAGCCGCGACAGGTCCACGGTGACTTTTCCTCCCTGGCGTTGTTCCTCCAGGTAGGCATTGATCTCCCGGTCCACGATAGCCCCGTGGGTCCGAGACAGATAGAGGTCCTTCAGGGGCGCCCCGAAATTCAAATGGATCCTCATCCGGCCGTCGATGGCCTTCAGCAGGGCACCCACGTAGTGCCGAGTCTTGGCCCCTGCAGGGAATCCTTCCTGGAACCACTGGCGGCCCTGGCAGCGGTAGCGCCGGACAGCGCTGACCTCGTAGAGGTACTCCTCCCGGCGGAGGCGATGGCAGAAGGGAGCGGCCCGGAACATCTCGTAGGGCCTAGAGGCCATGGGGCCCAAAAGGTGTTGGCAAAAGGACTCCCCCCGGGACTCCCAAAAGGCAGCCAGGGACCGGTAGATTCGGGCCGCCAAGAACCGGAAGTCCTGGCCCCGGGCCTTGTAGAGCTTGGAGCCCTCCAGGTCGTAGCCCGACAGGGCCTGGAGGGCCTCGAAAAGGTCTGGGTCCTCCCGGCCCTTCCAGTCCCAGAGGACCAGCGCCGCTCCGTCAAAGCCCTCCTCCAGGGGCTTCAAAAGGTCCGGAGGCAGACCGTAATAGGCGCAGTAATCCCGCAGCCACAGGGGAAGGTAGCGGTCCAGCAGGGGCTGAGCGCTCCGGTAGCGCTGCCAAAGGTCCCAGAGGGAGCGGAAGCCCTCTTCGGGGGTGGCCACGCCGATCTGGTTCAACAGCTCGTAGACCGTCACGAAGAGAAAAGATAGGTTGTCCGCCCCGGCCTGGCCCAGGCGAAAGGCGGTCCGCCAGGAGAAATAGGCCCTAAGCTGGCGGTAATCCATGTCCTGGTAGGTAGGGAAGGGCCCCGAAAAGTGGACCGCCTCGTCGAAGGAGTCCTGAAAGTCCTCCATGAACTTGCCCTGTAGGTAAAAGGCCACGGCCTTAGGTGAACCGCCCAGACCCGGGGCGTAGCGGAGCTCCCGCATCTTGAGGCAACGCTGGAGCACTTCGCTTTGGGCCCTTTCGGGCGGCGGGATGGCCACGTCACAATAGACCCCGTCGCTTGGTTCCTCGGCGACGGAGCTTTCCACCATTGGCAGGGAATGGGAATCGAAAAAAAAGGTTTTGCCGGCGCTCTCCAAGGACCTTTCCCCCTGTTCTTACGGAAAAATTATATCAGAGAGATCGCCAAGGCTTAAAGGCAGCCCTGGGCTAGCCGTTGGTTTTCGGGCCCAAAGTCTGTAAAATATGGGATAGATTTTCCATATCAGGGGGATGGTGCCATGCTGGAATTCTTGAGGGATCAGGGAGTGGACCAGGAGATCCTGGAGGCCATCGAGGCCTTTCGCCGGACCTATCCTGTGGACCAAGGGGCCCAGCAGCGCCTCCGGAGGCCGCCATACCTCTATTACGGCAGGGAGATCTGGGAGGCCGCCGCTTCGGCGCTGCTCTGCGGCCACAACCTGTTGCTGTCGGGCCCCAAGGCCACTGGAAAAAACGTGCTGGCCGATAACTTGGCCTTCGCCTTCGGCCGTCCCCTTTGGGACATTTCCTTTCACGTGGCCATGGACGCGGTGTCGCTGATCGGCAGCGACACCTTCCAGGACGGCCGTGTGACCTTCCGGCCAGGGCCGGTGTACCGCTGCGCCCTCTGGGGCGGTTTCGGCGTGCTGGACGAGATCAACATGGCCCGTAACGAGGCCATGGCGGTGCTCCACTCCGTGCTGGACTTTCGGCGGGTCATCGACGTGCCGGGCTACGACGCCCTGGCCCTCCACGAAGCCACCCGCTACATCGCTACCATGAACTACGGCTACGCCGGCACCAGGGAACTCAACGAGGCCCTGCTGTCCCGTTTCGTGGTGATCCAGATGCCGTCACTGACGGCCCAGAGGCTCATCGAGATCCTGAGGTCCCATTTCCCCGACTTGACGGAGCCATACCTGGACCAACTGGCCTTGCTGTTCCTGGAGATCCAGCAGAAATGCGAAAGCGCCGAGATCTCCACCAGGGCCCTGGACCTGCGGGGCCTGATGGACGCCCTGGAGCTGATACGCCGCGGCGTGGCGCCCCTGATGGCCCTGGACATGGGGCTGGTCTACAAGACCTTTGACCCCTTCGAGCAAAAGCTTGTGCGGGACCTGATCGCCCTGCGGATCCCCCAAGACCTGACCAAGAAGGAACTCTTCCATGGCCGAAGATGACTTCGCCTCCCGGCGGCGGGCCCTGAACGTCCAATGGGCCGCCGCCGGCGACTACTCCTTTAGGGCCCAGTTTCTGGCCTGGGGCCCCGGCGGCGAGCCGTCGCTGTACCTCAACGCCATAGCCGGACTGGGCCGCAAATGGTTCTCCTGGGACATCTTCCAGCCGTTGTTTGACGCCATGGCCAGCGCCTCTAAGCCCAAGCAGGCCCTCTTCGACACGGTCCTCTGGCTGGCCATGGAAAGCGCCCTTTTCGCCCTGGAGTATCCTTCCCGCCCGGCCCTGGCGGCGCTTCGGCAACGCTGTGCCAGGACCTTCCTGGAGACCAGAGAAAACCGCGATGACCTGGCCTACCGGCTCCTGACGGCCCGATGGATGGCCGCCCTGGGCGAGCCAATTCCCCGAGGGGTCCTGCTGGTGCCCCGGGAGCGGAGGCTCTTCGCCGAGCTGGACTGCGGCGCCCTGAAGGACCAGGAGCTGCTGGACCTTTGCCGCAGGATCCTGAAGGACTATTTCCGTTTCAGCGGTGAAGGCCCGAGGCCCCGAGGCCTGCGGTGGATATCCATAGAAAACTGGCTGGAGGAGCTTTTCTTTTTGATCTTCGCCAAGGGCCGCCAGCGGTCGCCCATGGAAATCCACCGCCTCAGAGGCCAGGGCCGGCCGGTCCACAGGGGGAGCCTCCTGACGGGGCTGCGGCTCTGGAAGCTCCGGCGCCAGAAGGCCGAGCGGGACTACATCGCCGCCTGGTTCGGCAAGGCCCTTTTGCCCGCCAGGGAGACCAGGGCCCTGGAACAGGAACTCTGCAAGGGCCTCCACGACCGGTGCCGCCTATATTTTTCCTCGGGCCAGAGAAGCGACGAGGCCCTTTCCCTGGAAGCCCAGGCCAACGTAGCCGCCGCCCTGGCACAGCGCCAGAAAAACCTAAACCACTACCGCGGCAACCTGGCCCGGTACCACCAGACTGTGGAGAGCCTCAGCGCCCAGATCCGCAACTCCCTCCAGATCCTGCCGGAGATCCACCAAGAGCCCTCTCGGCTGGGTGTCCTGGACAGCCGCAGGGTCTGGCGGGGCGTCCATCTGGGCGACAGCCGGGTCTTTCTGGGCGGCCAGGGCCAGCCTAGGCCCTCTTTTTCGGTGACCTTGGCGCTGGACGCCTCGGCGTCGCGCCTAGAGGCCCAGGAGCGCATCTCCGCCCAGGGCTACGTCATCGCCGAGAGTCTGCGGCGCTGCGCCGTGGCCCTGCGGGTCTGCTCCTTCTGCTCCCTCAGGGGCTACAGCGTCATAAGGGTTTTTCGGACTGACGAGGAGGGCGCTGAGGACATCTTCAGCTACTTCGCCGCCGGCTGGAACCGCGACGGCCTGGCCCTGGGGGCCATCGGCGCCTTGATGGAACGGGACTGGGCTGAAAAGCGGCTGCTGATCCTGCTGACCGACGCAAACCCCAACGACGACACTCCAGCGCCGCCCGAAGGTCCCTTCCGGCGGCCTCGGGACTACTCGGGCGATCTGGCGGTGAAAGACGCCGCCGCCGAGGCCCGGCGGCTGGCGAAAAAGGGCATTTCGGTGATCGCCGTGGTCACCGGCGCCGACAGCTGCCTGGAACCGGCCCAGGCCATCTACGGCCGCAACTTCGTCAGGATCCAGCAGATAGAGCAGCTGGCGCCGCTGGTGGGGCGGCTCCTGCGTTCCCAGATCGCCGCTCTGGAGTAGATCGGAAAGGCCTAAACATAAAGGAAGCCTCAAAAACAAAAAAGGGCAGGAAGCCCCCAAGTCTTGGGAGCCTCCTGCTCCTTTTGTCTTGTTCAGAAAGTCCTGGCCCTGTCTAAGCCGCCGGCAGTGAGCCCTGGCGGGCGCTGTTGGCCCTGGCGATGCTCCTCTTGAGCCATCCGCCATAAAAGTAGTAGGCCAAAAAGAGCAGCGACGTGACGGTCCAGCTGATGGGGTAACACCAGACCACCGCGGCCAAGCTGTGATGGAAGGGCACCACCATCCAGATCCAGCAGAGCCGGAGCACACAGATGCCCAGGCAGGTCAGGATCATAGGCCTCATGGCGTCGCCGGTGCCCCGGGCCGCGCCGGAGAGGATCTCAACGCAGACGTAGGTGATCAGCGACGGGGCTTGGATGGCGATGATCTTCATGCCCACGGCGATGACCTGGGGGTCGTCGGTGAAGATCTGGTAGAACATCCGTCCTCCGTAGACGATGCAGAAGCTGATGCAGAGGGTGACGCCCATGGCCATGGCCAGACAGACCTTGACGCTCCTGTGGATTCGGGAGTACTTACCGGCTCCGAAGTTCTGGCCCGAGAAAGTGGTCATGGCTACGCCGAAGGCCGTCATGATCATCCAGAAGATGCCGTCGATCTTGCCGTAGGTGGCCCAGGCCGCCACGGTGTCCACGCCGAAGCTGTTCATGGTGGACTGGATCACCAAATTGGCCAGGGAGTACATCATGGACTGGACGCCAGCAGGCAGGCCGATGCGCAGGATCTGGCCCAAAAGGGGCCTGTCGAAGCCGATTTTCCGGAGATCCAGCCGGTAGATGCTGTGGGTCCGAGAGAGCAGCAGCCAGACCAGCAGGGCGCTGACGGCCTGGGAGATCACCGTGGCGATACCGGCACCGGCCACGCCCATCCTCAACACCACTACGCAGAGCAGGTCCAGCACCACGTTGACCATGGTGCTGATCATCAACAGATAGAGGGGCCGCCGGGAGTCTCCCACGGCCCGCAGGATCCCCGATCCTACGTTGAAGATCAGCGAGAACAGGATGCCGCTCATGTAGATCCGCAGGTAGGTCACGGCGGGCTCCAGCACGTCGGGCAGGGTGCCCATAAAGACCAGGGCAGCTCGGGCGCCGGCCACACCCAACACCGTCATGACCACTCCGGCCGTCAGGGCCAGGGCGGCGGCGGTGTGGACCGCCCGGCTGGTCTTCTCGGCGTCTTCGGAGCCGTAGGCCTGGGCGATGATCACCGAAGCCCCTGACGACAGGCCCACGAAAAAGCCCACCAGCAGGTTTACCAGCGTCCCTGTGGGGCCTCCCACGGCGGCCAGGGCCTCTTTTCCCACGTATTTGCCCACCACCACGGCGTCGGCGGTGTTATAGAGCTGCTGGAAAAAGGTGCCCAACAGGATGGGAAAGAAGAAAATCAGGATCTGCTTCCAAATGACGCCTTCGGTAATTTGGTTGGATATTCTGATTTGCCGCATCACGATCTCCCTGTTTCCCCTGGCTGATTTTCGAGGCGTTCCGGTGGCCCCGTGGGAGATGTTACCACAAGAAAGGCTCCTTGAAAGGGGTGAAAAGACAAGTTTTCAAAGAAAAAGGTCCCTGGCCGCCCAAACTAAAAAGCCGCCGGATAGGGCCGGCGGCTTGAATAGAAAATCGGTCTTTCTAGGAGCGGAACTGCTGGAACTCCTGGCCGATGGCCCGCTGGGTCTCGGGCTCCGTCAGGTAGCGGTAGAGAGTCCGGGCCAGGATCTTGGCTCCCAGCGACAGGGGCCCCTGGACCTGAGGAGCGGCGCAGGCCTGGGCGAACTCCACGGTGTGCCCCACGTGGACCTGGCCGAAGGACACGTCCAGTTGGCCGTGGACCGCTGGACAGCGGTAACTCACGTTGCCCACGTCGGTGGATCCCATGGCCTCCGAGGGCCCTTCCGACAGCTCCACGCCCATCTCCTGGAAGACCTGGGCCATGAGCTTTTCGCCCTCCAGACTGGGGTGCATGTCGTCAAAATGCTCCTCAAAGGGCGTCCAGGACACTTCGGTGCCAGTGGCCAGGGCGGCGCCGCGGGCGCAGTTGAAGATCTTCTCCCGCAGGGATTCCACCTCGGCACTGGTGGGAGCCCGGAACTCGATGCGGGCCAGGGCCCGGTCGGGCACCACGTTGGGCGCCAAACCGCCCTCTAAAATCACGCCGTGAATCCTGTGGGTCGGCTTGATGTGCTGCCGCAGCATGTCCAGGCTGTGGAACAGCAGCTGGACTCCGTTGAGGGCGTTCAGGCCCTCCCAGGGCGACGCCGAAGCGTGGGCCGTCTCGCCCTGAAAGAGGAAGTCAAAGCCCTCCAGGGCCAGGGCCCGGTTGGGCACGTAGCTGCGGCCGCAGCTGCAGTGGATCATAATAGCCAGCCCAAGGCCGTCGAAGGCCCCTTCACGGGCCTCTATGGCCTTGCCGCCAAAGCCCTCCTCTGCCGGGCAGCCCACCACCCGCAGGGTGCCCTTCAGCTGGGCCATGGCCGGTTTTAGAGCCGCCGCAGCCAGCAGCGCCATGGCGCCGTGGACATTGTGGCCGCAGGCGTGGCCCACGCCGGGCAGGGCGTCGTACTCGGCCATCAGGGCCACCGTGGGCCCTCCGGGCTGGCCCGGCGCCGCGGCGTCGTAGGCCGTCTCCAGGGTCCAGGCAGGAGCCATGACCTCGAAGCCCCGATCCCGCAAAAAATTCACGTGACGGCGGCAGGCCTGGTGCTCTTGCCCAGACAGTTCCGGATTGGCGGCCATCCAGCGGCTGATCTCCCAAGCCGCCTCTTGGTGTTTTTCCAGTTCTAGCTCTACCGATTCCCAGAGAGGATCTCTTGCCATTTTCGTCGCTCTCCCTTCTTCGTAAAAGGACCGGCGGCCCTCAGGGCCGACGCTTTAGAATGATAACACAGCGGGGAGCCAGGGCGAAAGATTTTCTCTCGGCCCGGTGGCAAAAAGCCCAGTCTCTGATATAATGAGCCCTGTTACCCCGTGGTGCAACGGCAGCACAAGGGATTTTGGTTCCCTTGATCCTGGTTCGAATCCAGGCGGGGTAGCCATTTTT
>CAZNRB010000034.1:0-14351 GCA_964575405.1 uncultured Synergistaceae bacterium
GACCTTCGGCGTGACAGGCCGACACTCTAACCGACTGAGCTACAACCCCGAGTACTATTGGTGGGCGGTACAGGGATCGAACCTGTGGCCACTTGCTTGTAAGGCAAGCGCTCTTCCGCTGAGCTAACCGCCCTGTTGCCGCAACACCAGCACAAGGTGCATTCTAACATCGCTTTTTTATCACGTCAAGACGGGGCGAGGCTTTTTTTCACAGGAGCGGGCCGTCGCTGCCCCTGCCCAGGGATTTCAGCAGCTCCAGGGCGTTGCCGCCCAGAAGGCCCACCAGGACCTGGGAGCCCACTCCGGCCCCTTCCAGCAGGGGGACAAAGCGGTCTTTGGCCAGAATGGGCCAGTCGGAGCCGTAGAGGATCTGGCGCCCCGCTCCAACGGCCTGGGCCGCCGTCAGGACCGAGCTGTCGTAAAGGTAGGGCCAGGCCGCCGTATCGAACCAGGCGTTGCTCAGGGCCAGCCGTAGCTCCGCCATGGCCTCGTAGAGCCACAGTCCGCCGCCCCAGTGGGCGAAGATCACCTTGGCCTCGGGATGGTGGATGCAGAAGGCCGCCGCCTCCTTGGGGCCCACGTTGCCCTTGCCGTCGTATTGGTGTCCCACTGGCTCGGCGGTGTGGATCAGCAGCACCAGGCCGCTTTCGGCGCAGGTCCCGGCCAGTCGCCAGGTCTGCTGGAAGTCGTCAAGGTCAAAGCCCTGGCCCTGGGGGAAAAGCTCTCCCACGCCGATCAGTCCGGCGTCGCGGCACCGCTCTATTTCGGCCATGGCCCCCCTGGCTAAGGGCGGCACCACGGCCAGGCCCAGCAGGCGGCCTGGGTAGCGCCGGACCGCGTCGATGACGTAGTCGTTGCAGAGCCGGCAAAGCCCCAGGTCCCGAAAGGCGAAGCCGAAAATCCAGGATTGGGCGATGCCGTCCCGGTCCATTTGGGCGATCAGCTCATCGGCGGAGCCCCAGCGATGGACTCGGTTGTGGGTCAACAGGTCGAAATGGGGCTCCCGGGCCGAGATGGCTTCCTGGTCCCGGATCAGCTCAGGCGGATAAACGTGGACGTGGACGTCGACGATTGGGCTCACTTTAAGGCCTCCCTCGAGGGATTTTGGGGCTATTATACAGTCCCAGGGCCGGGAAAACAAAAAGAGCGGCCTCTCCAGCTGGAGAAACCGCTCCGCAGAGCTTTTTAAAACTAGGCGATCTCGATGGTGGCGCCGGTGCCCTCGAACTGCTTGACGATGGCGTCGGCTTCTTCCTTGGACACGCCTTCCTTGAGGGCCTTGCCGGGGTTGTCCACGAAGTCCTTGGCGTCCTTCAGGCCCAGGCCGGTGATCTCACGGACGATCTTGATGACCTTGATCTTCTCGGCGCCGGCGTCCTTCAGGACCACGTTGAACTCGGTCTTCTCCTCCACGGCGGGAGCAGCGGCAACGGGGGCGGCCATCATGGCCACGGGAGCGGCGGCGGAAACGCCGAACTTGTCCTCCAGGGCCTTCACGAGCTCCGAAAGCTCCAGCACGGACATCTGCTCAATAGCGGTCAAAATTTCATCGCGGGTCATTAAAGGTTCCTCCTTAAGATAATCGTTTTTTTAAAATTACTTAACCTATCCGGCCAGGGCCGGAATTACAGGGCCTAAGAAGCCCAGTCGAAAGGGCCCCCTAGGCGGCTTGGCCCTTCTTCTCGGCCAGCTGGGACAGGCAGGTGACCAGTCCGCGGGCGGGCCCCGAAAGCACCGTGACCAGGCCCCGCAGAGGCGCGGCGATGGTTCCCACCACCTGGGCCAGCATCTCGTCGCGGGAGGGCAGTTCGGCCAGGGCCATTACGTCCTTCAGCGACAGCAGGTTCTGGCCCATCACGCCGCCTTTGATCACAAAGGCCTTGTTTTCCTTCTTGGCGCCGAACTCCTTCACTGCCTTGGCCACGCCGGGGCAGTTGCTGTGGGCGATCACGTAGACGTTGGGCCCCACCATGATCTCGTCGGATTTGGCCAGACCAGCCTCGGTCAGGGCGATTTCCATGAGGGTGTTCCGGGCTACCTTGCATTCGCCGCCGGCCTCCCGGACAGCCTTGCGGAGGTCCGAGATCTGGGCCACCGTCAGGCCCCGGTACTCGGCCACGAAGACGGCTTCCGCTCCGGTCAGCTTTTCCTTAAGTTCAGCCACTTGCTCGATTTTGTACTGTGCAGGCATAATTTCACCTCCTCGCAAAAAAAAGATCTCCCCAGCCGGAGAGGCAGGGGAGACTTAAAAATGACCAAATTCCCCCGGCCCAAAGGCGGGGAAAGGGATCGCTTATCTCTCCGAACCTCGGTGGGCGGCGTCGCCATTATGCCCCAGGCACCCACTGTCTTCAGCTCACTAAGGCAATATACCCCAGGAGGCGCGAAAAATCAAGTCCCAAGGACAGGCCTTTCGGCGGCCAGTTTAACCTGATGGCGCAATTCCGGCCGTCCCCCCGGCTCTTCGAACATGAAAAGAAAAAAGAAAAAGAAAAAGGGCCCGGGAACGTTCCCCCAGGCCCCTTTTTTATCACTCATCGAACCACTTTTTCCGCAGCTCCTGGAGCTCGCCGTCGGCTTCCATCTGCATCAGCGCGCCGTCCACGGCGGCCTTCAGTTCGGGGTCCTTCAGGGACATGGCGTTGGCCTTGCCGGTCTCGGTGATCTCCTGCTCGTAAGCCACCACCACTTTGCCGGCGAAGTCCTTTTGGGTCACGAACTGCCGGGCCACCGGGATATCCATCAGGGCGGCGAAGGCCCGGCCCAGCACCACCTCCCGGACGCAGTCGTCGAACTTTTGGAAGGACTTGACATCGGCGTTCTTGATGGAGTCCCTGGCGAAGGTCTCCTGAACGGTGCCCAGCTGGACCGCCACGGTCTTGCCGGCCAGGTCGTCCAGGCTGGAGATGGGGTTTTCCGGCAGGGCCACGAAGGCGCTCATGGAGATCTCGTAGGGAATCGAGAAGGCCACCCGCTCCATCCGCTCCGCCGTGGCCGACATGCCAGCCGAGGCCATGTCGATCCGTCCCGACAGGATCGAGGGGATCAGGGCGTCGAAGGCCATGTCGACCCACTGGATCTTTTTGCCCAATATCTCGCCGATGCGGTTGACCATCTCGATGTCGAAGCCCTGCAGGGTGCCGTCGAGGCCGATGAACTCGTAGGGCGGATAGGTGCTCTCGGTGCCCACTATCAGCGTGTCCTTGTCCATGGCCGAAGCGGCCCAGACCGCATGGGCCCCCAGGATCAGCATCGCCAGGGCCAGAAGGGCCTTTTTCACAGTCATTGCCATCGCCTCCTAAGGAACAATGAATTCTGAAAATCTCTTTATATAAACTGATGTTTCTTTAGTGTCCATCATAGAGAAGGGGACTAAGGGTGTCAAGAGGCGAAATGAAGGGAAGGGGCTATAGGGGGCTTCCAGGGGGAATCGGGCCCAAATTGTCTCTATAATTTTCGAAAAAAAAGGCAGAAGTGCTTTAGCTATCGCAGTGACCGGATGATAATATAGAAAATATAGAGATCTATAGTTCTTTAACCTTACCTATAAAAAACCTGGAGCCCCTAAGGTATATAATGGGCTGTTGAAGAATCCCAAGCCCACGGGAAAAGTTTGGAATTCTGCCGGGCCTCCGGGCCGGTTCGAAGTTTTAGCGATTTAAGCGAGATTTGAGCGAAAAGAAGCGAACAAGCGAAGGCTTTGGAATTTGAGGAGAAAGGAAGAGTTAGCGTGAAGAAATCACTGGCGCTTTTGATGAAGCTGTTAGTTGCGGCCTTTGTGGCCGGCGGAATTTACGCTGCGGTGCAGATGCTAGAAAAGGAGGAGACCGTCCAGGCGCCGGTGGAGGAAGTGATCCGGCCCGTACGGACCATGGTTCTGGAGAGGGCCGGCGACCTGAACGAGCGCCATTATTTCGGCACCGTTCAGGGATCCCAGCGGGTGGACCTGTCCTTCCGGGTGGCTGGGCCCCTTCGGGAGCTGCCGCTGGACCGGGGCGCCCAGGCCAAGAAGGGCCAGCTGGTGGCCAGGCTGGACCCTCGGGATTTCCAGGTGCGGCTCAATAACGCCACCAGCTACCTGGCCCAGACCCAGGCACAGCTCACCGAGGCGGAAAGCAACTTCAAGCGCTACGAGGCCCTCTACGAGCAGAAGGTCATAGCGGCGCTGCAATACGACCAGTACAAGACGGCCCTGGACGTGGCCCGCTCTAACGTCCAGTCCGCCCAGGCTCAGGTCAAGGCAGCCCGGGACGCCTTGGAGGACACGGAGCTGCGGGCGCCCTTTGACGGCGTCATCGCCGACCGCTTCGTGGAGAACTATCAGGACGTGCAGGCCAAGCAGCCCATCCTGAGCCTCCAGAACCTGGCTCTGGTGGAGATCGTCTTCGACGTGCCCGACCGGGACATGACCCAGATCGCCCGGATGGACGAATACGACGTTAAGATGACGGCCTCCTTTGAGAGCATTCCCGGCCGGATCTTCGACGTGACCTTTAAGGAGTTCGCCGCCCAGGCCGATCCCAGGACCCAGACCTATCCCGTGCGGGTAGTGATGGCCCAGCCCGGCGACGTGAGAGTCCTGCCGGGCATGCCGGTGACCGTATCGGTGTCGGCCCTTTCCAAGCAGCCCCGGTCCGAGCAGGCATTCTACGTGCCCGCCGAGGCCATCTTGGGCGACGCCGGCGGGCTCAGCTGGGTCTGGAAGGTGGTTGACGGCAAAGCCCAGAAAGTACAGGTCCACCTGGGCAGCTACAGCGGAAGCCGGGTGGAGATCCAGGGCGATCTGAAGCCTTCGGACCTTTTGGTCACCGCCGGAGTTCACTACCTGAATGAGGGGCAGAAGGTCCGGCTGTTGGATGAAGGCTCCTCGCTGAACCAATAGCCTGACGGCATAGCCGGCCGCCTCGCCCCGGCTTCAAGGCTGAAGCAGCTATAGGATGGGGAGGGAAAAGACGTGGACATCGCAAGAGAGAGCATAAAGCGAAAAACGGTGACCCTATTTATCTGTGGAGTCGTAGCCGTGGCAGGAATCTCGTCCTATTTCAAGCTGGGCAAGCTGGAGGACCCTGCCTTCACTATCAAGACAGCGGTGGTCACCACCCAGTACGATGGGGCCAACGCCGCCGAGGTGGACCGGGAGGTCACCAGCCGGGTGGAGGAGGCCATCCAGGCCATGGGGGAAATCAAACACCTCCGGTCTCGTTCCAGCGCCGGCCTATCGATGGTCTACGTGGACATCAAGGACCAGTACACCGCCAGAGATCTCCCTCAGCTATGGGACGTGCTGCGCCAGAAGATCACCGACCTCCAGCCCAGCCTCCCGCCGGGCGCCAGCACTTCCATAGTCAACAACGACTACGGCGACGTCTACGGCCAGTTCTACGCCCTGGTGGGCGACGGCTACACCATGCGGGAGCTCTGGGACTACGCCGACTATCTGGAAAAGGTGCTGGTCATGGTGCCAGGGGTGAAAAAGGTGGAGATCATCGGCGACCAGTCCGAGGCGGTCTACGTGGAGATCTCCATGACCAAGCTGGCCACCCTGGGCCTGGAGCCCAACGCCATCTTCTCGGTGCTGAACCAGCAGAACACCCTTTCCACCGTGGGCAATACCGAGGTGGGGGACTTCTTCATAAGGGTGGCTCCTACCGGGACGATCCTCACCGTAGAGGACATAGGCGATCTGGTCATCGGCGGCTCCGGCGGCAATCTGATCCGGCTGAAGGACGTGGCCACGGTCCGCCAGGACTATCTGGAGCCAAAGAGTTTTGTGATGCGCCACGGCGGTAAACAGGTCCTTGGAATCGGAATTTCCACGGTCCAGGGAGGCAACGTGGTGACCATGGGCAACGCCGTCAAGGCCAAGCTTCAGGAGCTCCAGGCCCAGACGCCGGTGGGCATGGAGCTGGAAGAGATCTTCATGCAGTCCGACGTGGTCACCGAAGCGGTCAATAACTTCCTGATGAACTTGATCGAGTCTCTGATCATCGTGGTGGGCGTACTGCTGGTTTTCATGGGCATCCGCACGGGATTGCTTATAGGCGGGGTTCTGTTGTTGACCATCGCCGCAACTCTATGGATCATGGAGCTGTCGGGAGTCTTTCTTCAGAGCGTGTCCCTGGCGGCGCTGATCATCGCCCTGGGGTCCCTGGTGGACAATGCCATAGTGGTCTCCGAAGGCATGCTGGTGGGCGTGGAGCGGGGCAACGACGTGGTGGAATCGGCCTCCCAGACCGTGGAGAGCAATAAATGGGCCCTCTTGGGCGGCACCACCATCGCCGTGTTGGCCTTCGGTCCCATAGGACTCTCCCAGGACAGCACCGGCGAATTCTGCCGCAGCCTGCTCCAGGTGGTTGGCATTTCCATGATGCTCAGCTGGGTGGCGGCCATCACCGTGGCTCCCGTGCTGGGCACGGTGATGCTCAAGCCCAGCGTTCAGACCACGGACCCCTACGACAGGTTCCTTTTCCGGTGTTACCGTTCTTTCCTGGAGTACTGCCTGCGCCAACGCTACGGCACTGTAGCCGTGGTGGTGATGGCCTTCCTGTTCTCCCTTTGGGCCTTCGGGAGGGTGGACAAGACCTTCTTCCCAGAGGACGACAACGTCTACTACACCCTGGACCTCTGGGAGCCCCAGGGCACCTCTATAGACGCCCATCTGCGGGCTTCGGTCCAGGTGGAGCAGTACCTGCTGAGCAAGCCCGAGGTGGCCAACGTAACGGCCTTCGTGGGCAACGGCGGCCTTCGATTCACCCTGACCTATACGCCCGAGGACCTGAACAGCGCCTATTCACAGCTGCTGGTGCGGGTCAAAGATCCCGCCACGGTGAACCAGTCCATCGAGGACGTGGAGCGCTACATCGCCGAAAAGCTGCCTTCGGTGCTGGCCAACGGGAAACTCTTCAGCAAAGGCTCCACTTCGAAGGCCAAGATCGAGGCCCGTTTCTACGGCACTGATCTTGTGGAGCTTCGCAAGCTGGCCGCCCAGGCCATGGCTATCATGGAGACCCACCCCAGCCACCAGTGTGTCCGCAGCGACTGGCGTCAGCTCACACCGGTGCTCCAGCCCCAGGTGATGCGGGACCAGATGCGCACCCTCGGCCTTGGCCGTTCGGACATCAACAGCGCTTTCCTGATGGCCACCACAGGCTACACCGTGGGAGTCTATCGCGACGACGACCGGCTCTGGCCGATCCTGGCCCTGGTGCCCGAGGAAGAGCGCTATCAGGTGAACCGTTTCCTGTCCTTCCCGATCTGGGCCCCCGCGGCCAATCAGATGGTCCCTCTTGGTACTCTGGTGTCATCGGTTGACACGGTCTACGAGGACGCTATCGTCCGCCGCCGGGACCGGATTTGGACCATCACGGCCCAAAGCGACGTAAAGCATGGACACAACGTGAACAATATGCGCGAGGCCATCCGCGAGAGGATCGAGTCCATCCCTCTGCCCTCCGGCTACCGGCTGGAGTGGGGCGGCGAATACGAGTCCTCCATGGAGGCCCAGCGGGGCCTTTGGCGGCTCCTGCCGGCCTGCGTGGCCGCCATGTTCGGCATCTGCGTGTTCCTCTTCAACGGCTACAAGCAGCCCATTATAATATTCCTCTGTGTGCCCATGATCTTGATCGGCGTCAGCCTTGGCCTCTGGTTGATGAAAGCTTCCTTCAGCTTTATGGCCCTTCTGGGGCTGCTGAGCCTCATCGGCATGTTGGTGAAAAACACCGTGGTGCTGCTGGACCAGGTGGCCGCCGACTTCGCCGCCGGCAAGGACCACTACAGGACCATAGTGGATTCCGGCGTGAGCCGTCTCCGCCCCGTGTCCATGTCAGCCATCACCACGGTTTTCGGCGTGGTTCCCCTGATCTGGGACGTGCTGTTCTCCTCCATGGCCATCTGCATCGCCTTCGGTCTCACAGTGAGCACCATTTTGACCTTGGTGGTGGTGCCGGTGCTGACGGCAATTTTCTACAACGTGCCGTCGCCTAAGAAAACGGCCTAGTTCGGCCTTCCTGCGCTGGCAGGTCAATCCAGGGCCTCCGGAAGGGAGCCAAATTCCATAAGGGGCCCTAATGGGCAAAAAACAAAGCCCCCTGCGTGAGCGCTTAGAGCGCGGACCGCAAGGGGGCTTTGTTTATGGCGAAAAAGGAAAAGCGGGTCCTGCGCTATCCCGGCCTGGGGCAAGCTAGAGCACGAAGAAAAGTCTCATGGGAGAGTCCTTTAGAGGATCAAATCCAAAGGAGACGTAAAAGTCTTTTGCGCCCTTGTCCTTTGCATCCACGATCATGGCGTAACAGCCCGCCGGCGCGCTGCGCACCCGTTCTATGGCGTCGTAGAGAAGCACCCGCCCCAATCCTTCGCCTTTGCAGCGCCGTTCTACGGCGAGACGGCCCAGCAGGCGCTGCTCGATCCTTTCTTCCGCGGCCTTGACCGCAGCATTGACGGCGAAGGCAGTAATAGTGGTCCCTTCTATCCGGGCGGCTTTCTTTGTGGAGCTCCACGATGAGCTCATATACATCGGGTTTTACCCGACTCGAGCCGCGATGTCTCTGTAACGGCCATGGCGGTTACGGCACATTGCCGTATGGAGCAAGGGCGGTAAAAAAGGCCGGTTCTCTCATGGCCCGTAGGGCCTGGAGGACCGGCTTTTTATTGTCCCTTGGATTAACGGTTTCCCCTTTACTGGGATTTGCGGCGGGCCTTGCCGTAACGGAGCACGGCGCCGTGCTCCCACTGTTCCACGCTGATGCCCTGATAGCCCTGTTTGAGCATCATCCTGTGGCTCTTGGCCAGGCCCCGCAGGGGCACGATTAGCGAAAGGGGCTCCCATTGGGCGGACTGTCCGTCGGTGCGGATGTAGGTCAGGAAGCGGGCCTTGCCGCCGTAGAACCGGTTCCAGTCCACCACCCGGCAGCCCGCGGCCAGGGCGTTGGTCAGGCTGGCGGGGTTGTCGGGCGAGATGGTGGAGATCATGTGGTGTCTCCCCTGGGGCATGCAGTGGATCGAGGCCTTCACCAGCCGGCGCTGAAGGTTGTTGCCCCGATAGCAGCGATGGACCACTATGATGTCCCGGATGGCGCCCTCCTCGGGAGGTATGGCCTTCAGGGGACTTTCGGCGGTGAGCTTTATCCAGTCCTCTGCGATGGTGGACACGATCACCATGGCGATCAGCCTCTGGTCTGCCAAGACCCCCAGGCCCCAGCCCTCGCCGTTGAGGTTCCGTTCGATGGTGTTGTCGCTGACGAAGATGGTCTCGTCGCTCACTTCCTGGACCACCTGCTCGTTTAGAGCCTGGGCCGCGGCCACGTCCTGGCCCGTCAGGAGTTTTAGTTCCGCCGGGACACAGATTCCGCTGGCCGGCACCTTGAGGGTAAAGTGCCGTTCCTGCTGAGGCAGTCTATCGTAGGCCTGCCGGACCAGCTCTTCCATGGAGCGGTTCATTATAAACTCTCCTTCCCTTCGGTTCTTTACAATATATTATCCGCCAAAGGGGATAGGATTTCAAGTTTTTAGCTAGAGTAAACGCTATAGTGCCGGCGATGGCGCTCTAAAAGCTGTAGTTTTTGATCTCAGGAATGGGACCATCGGGCCTTCAGCAGGTCACCGAATCTCCAAGGAATGGTATACTTCACTGTAACAGAAAAACGGTGAAAGGAGTGACCGCTATGGCGGATTTCCCGAGGATAGGTTTTATCGGCCTGGGCATCATGGGCGGCCCCATGGCTAAAAACGTCATGAAGGGCGGTTTTGACCTCAGCGTTTGGGCGCGGCGGAGAGAAGCCGCCGGCGAGGCCGCTTCCCTTGGAGCCCATGTCTGCTCCTCGCCGTCCCAGCTGGCATCGGAGTGCCCCTGGGTGGTGCTGATGCTCCCCCACAGCCAGGCCGTGGAAGAAGTGCTTTTTCAGGGCGGACTGGCTGAAGCCATGAAGCCGGGCTCTGTGCTGATAGACATGGGCAGCTCTGACCCCTCCAGCAGCCGCAGAATTGCCCGTTGGCTCCAAGAGCGGCAGGTCGGCTTTTTGGACGGGCCCGTCAGCGGCGGCCCTGCCGGAGCGGCAGCCGGCACCCTGACGGTCTTCGCCGGCGGCGATGGGGCCCTTTTGGAGCAGGTCCGGCCCCTGTTGGAGACCATGGGCAAGAGGATTTTCCACGTCGGCGCCGCCGGGGCGGGCCACGGGGCCAAGGCGCTGAACAATCTGCTTTACGGCTCCATCTTCGCGGCCTCCTGTGAGGTCCTGACGGTAGGAGCCAAATGGGGCCTGGATCCCAAAGTTCTGGCGGCGGCCATCTCCGCCTCGTCAGGGCGGAATCAGGCCCTGGAGTCCAAATTCCCCGGCAAGATCTTCAAGGGCGATTTCACTCCGGGCTTTTCCACCGCGCTGATGTGCAAGGACATGGAGACGGGCCTGTCCATGGCCCAGTCCGAGAACGTTCCGGCGGAGCTCTGTGCCCGGGGAACCGCCGTAATGAAAGCGGCCATGGCCCGGGGCCTGGGCCCTCTGGACCACAGCGCGGCGGTGGAGCTTTTCGAGGAGGCCGCAGGCGTGGCCCTTCGCCCCTCCGGGAAGCCCCGGCCATGACCAAACCCCCTGCCAAGACCAACGCCGTGCGGGAGCTGGAGAAGCTGGCCATCGCTATGGAGCTGCGGGAATACGCCGTGGACCAGCAGGACCTCAGCGCTGTCCACGCCGCCCGGGAGCTGGCCATTCCGGTGGAGCAGATCTTCAAGACCCTGGTGCTCCGGGCCGGCGGACGGGCCAAGGACATCCTGGTGGCCTCTATTCCCGGCGATCTGGAGCTGGACCCCAAAAAACTGGCCGCCCTAGCCGGCAAGGGCCGGGTCGAGATGGTCCACCAGAAGGAGCTCTTCGAGCTGACAGGCTACGTCCGCGGCGGCTGTTCCCCTCTGGCCATGAAACGCCGCTACCCCTATTATCTCCACAGTTCGGCGCTGAATCATGGGATCATCTCCATCAGCGCCGGCCGCCAGGGCCTGCAGATCCTGCTGGATCCTCGGGACCTGGTACGGGCCACCGGCGCCGTTCTGGGAGACCTGGTCCGCCGGTCCCCTTGATCCTGTCCCCATTGGGACAATTGGAACGGAAAGAAACGGAAAGAAGAGGAAGCGAAATGGTAAAAATCTACGCACCAGCCTCCATAGGCAACGTGGGCGTGGCCTTTGACGTGCTGGGCGCTGCCGTGACGCCTGTGGACGGCTCTCTGCTGGGCGACTGCCTGTCGGTGAAGGCCGCCCCGGAGTTCAGCCTCACCGTGACGGGCCCCTATGGCCCCAGACTGCCCCAGGATCCGGCCCAGAACCTGGCGTTGATATGCTGGGAACAATTCTGCCAGGAGCTGGGCCGCCCCGTGCCGGTGGCCATGACCTTGGAGAAGAACATGCCCGTCTGCTCCGGTCTGGGCTCCAGCGCCAGCACCGTGGTGGCGGCCCTGGACGGGCTGAACCGCCACTGCGGCTGCCCCTTCGATGACCACCGGCTGCTGGCCCTCATGGGCCGGGTGGAGGGTACCTTCTCGGGCGGCGTCCATTACGACAACGTGGCCCCCTCCTACCTGGGAGGGCTCCAGCTGATCCTCCAGGACGAGGACCTGATCTCCGTCGGCCTGCCCTGTCCGGAAGACTGGTATTGGGTCATGGCCTACGCCGACAGACCCGTGGCCACCGCCCTGGCCCGGTCGGTGCTGCCCCAGAGCTACGGCCGGGCCGACTGCGTCCGCCAGGGCCGCAACATCGCCGCCTTCGTCCACAGCTGCCACAGCGGCGACAGCGCACTGGCCGGAAGGGTCTGGCAGGACCTTATCGCCGAGCCCTACCGCAAGGCTCTGCTGCCGGGCTTCGACCAGGCCCGGGAGGCCCTTATGGCCCTGGGGGCCCTGACCTGCCAGATCTCCGGCTCGGGCCCCACGCTCTTCGCCATATGCCAGAGCCTGGAGATAGCCCAAAATTGCGCCCAGGCCCTGGCCAGGGGCTACAGCGCCGGGGGCTTCGTGAAGATCTGCCGCCTCGACACCGAGGGATCACGGGAGGTGGACTAGATGGAGCTCTACAACCTGAAGGACCCCGGCGAACAGGTCTCCTTCGCCGGGGCGCTGCGCCGCGGCCTGGGCCGTAACCAGGGGCTCTTTTTCCCCCGCCAGCTGCCGAAGCTGGAGAACCTGGACGAGCTGCTGGAGATGGATTTCATAACCAGGAGCGCCAAGGTCCTGGGAGCCTGGATTGGCGGCGAGATCGCCCCCGATGAGCTGGAACGGCGGGTTCGCCAGGCCTTTAATTTTCCGGTGCCGCTCCGGCCGGTCCAGGAGGACATGGCGGCGCTGGAGCTCTTCCATGGGCCCACGCTGGCCTTTAAGGACTTCGGCGCCCGGTTCATGGCCCAGATGGTGGACCACTTCGACAGGGGCAGGCGCACCACCGTCCTGACGGCCACCTCGGGCGACACCGGTGCGGCGGTGGCCCAGGCCTTTTGGGGCGTGAAAAACGTCCAGGTGGTGGTGCTCTATCCCCGGGGAAAGATCAGCCAGCTTCAGGAAAAGCTCTTTTGCACCCTGGGAGGCAACGTGACAACCCTGGCAGTGGAAGGAGACTTCGACAGCTGTCAGAGCCTGGTAAAGGAGGCCTTCGACGACAGCAGTCTGGTGGAGTCCCTGGGCCTCAACTCGGCCAACTCCATCAACGTCAGCCGCCTGCTGGCCCAGGTCTGCTATTACTTTGAAGCCCTGGCCCAGGTCCCGCCGGCCCGCCGCCGTGACACGGTGATCGCCGTGCCCAGCGGCAATTTTGGCAACCTCACCGCCGGCCTGCTGGCCTGGACCATGGGCCTGCCGGTCCGGCGCTTCGTGGCTGCCACCAACAGCAACGACACGGTGCCCCGGTACCTCCGCAGCGGCCGCTGGGAGCCCAGGGATACGGTGGCCACCCTGTCCAACTCCATGGACGTGAGCCGCCCCAACAACTGGCCTCGGGTGGAAGAGCTGATGAGGCGCCTGGGCCGGCCCCTGACCGGTCTGGCCTCGGGCTCCCTGGACGATCAGGCCACCCAAGAGGCCATGAAGGACCTCCACCGCCTAGGCTACCTGGCAGAGCCCCACAGCGCCGTGGCCTGGCGGGTCCTGAGGGACCACCTTCAGCCCGGAGAGCAGGGCCTCTTTCTGGCCACGGCCCACCCTGCCAAGTTCGCCGGAACGGTGGAATCGGTTCTGGGCCTGAAGCTGGAGCTCCCCCAGGCCTTGGCCGCCAGAGCCGCCCTGCCGGTCCTTTCCCGCTCGATTCCCCCGGCATGGCCGGCCCTCCGGGAGATCCTGGTCTCCCTCCAGTGAGGCCCCAGGAAGGCAAGGCCCCCCGAGGCCCCGTGAAAAAGGCCGTCATCGACGTGGGGACCAATTCGGTCAAGTACTGCCTGGCCGAAGGGCAAGAGGGCCGGTTCCGGATACTAGACGACCGGGTGGAGATTGCCCGGCTGGGCGAGGGCCTGGGGGCCAGCGGACAGATCTCCGCCGAGGCCCTGGAGCGGAATTTGAAGGCCCTGGAGGGCTTCGTGGCCAGGGCCCGCGGCGCCGGAGCCTCGGAGATCGCCGCCGTGGGCACCATGGCCCTTCGGACCGCCTCCAACGCCGGGGAATTCCTTAAGGCCCTGAAGGAAAGGACCAACCTGGACCTGAAGGTCCTGTCGGGAGAGGAAGAAGCCCGGCTCTCCTACAGGGCCGTGATGACCCTGCCGGGAGCCCTCAAGGGCCGGCTGGTGAGCTTCGACACCGGCGGCGGCAGCACCGAATTCGCCTTTTGCCGCGACGGAAAGGTGAAGCGCCAGTTCAGCCTGGACCTGGGCGCCGTTACGGCGACGGAGGCCTTTTTCCCCACGTCGCCGGTGGAGCCCGGCAGGCTTCAATGGGCCATGGCCGCCTTAAAGAGGGCCCTGAAAAAAGGCGGCCTCTGGGGCTACGGAAACGCCCTGGTGGGCATCGGCGGGTCCGTGACTACCCTGGCCTCGGTCAAGCTGGGGCTGCGCCGCTACGCCCCCGAGGCAGTTCAGGGCACCGTGCTGACCTGTCAGGACCTGGACTGCCAAATAGAGCTCTACAGCTCCTGCTCCCTGAGCCAGCGCCGCAAGATCCCCGGCCTGGCTCCGATGCGGGCCGACGTGATACTGGCCGGGGCCTGCATCGTCAAGGCCGTGATGGAGCTGCTCCACCGGAAAAGCTGCACCGTCAGCGCCCGGAGCCTGCGCCACGGCCTGCTGGAAGAGCTCTTCGCCTGGTCCCGCCAGTACTGAATTGCACAAAACAGAGCCTCCCCGAGCCATTGCGGCCCGGGGAGGCTCTTCCTGTTTCAACTATTTGTC
>CAZNRB010000035.1:0-14040 GCA_964575405.1 uncultured Synergistaceae bacterium
GTGAGGACCTCAAAAACCCGCTGATCTCGCCGGTCTACGGCTCCGACAGCGACCTGGCCCAATTTCCGCCGACGCTGCTGGTCACCGGCACCAGGGACCTGTTCCTGAGCAACACCGCCAGGATGCACACCCGGCTGCGGCTCAACGGCGTCGAGGCGGAGCTGCTGGTCTACGAGGGACAGTCCCATGCCCAATACTGCACCGTCCTGGACGCCCCGGAGACCAGGGACCACCACCGGCTGATGGACCAGTTCCTGGACCGCTGGCTGTTGAAGCGCCAGCCCTAGGCCAGGGGCGACAAAAAAGCGGGCCTCCCACAGCGTCTGGGAAGCCCGCTTTTTATTACGACGACGCCATTGGCGTCACAACGATCAGCTGGACAGAACCTTCAGAGCCCCTCCCTGTATCGTCAAGGATCCTGTGGCCTTTAAACTAGTCCGATCAAAGGTAATGCCACAGGCCAGTGCCTTTTTATCTGCAACGGTGATCACCGCGTCGTTCCTGTTCCCGATCTTAACGGTGCTAGAGGCCACTGTGACCGCATTACTCCTCACCGTTGTAAAGGAGCCTTCTCCGGCTCGGACCGTCACGGCATCCTCGACGGCAAGTATGCCATTATCTGCTCCTCGATAGACCAGTGCGGCCAACTCTCCGTCGACCACAAGGCCGGTGATCTTATCGGAGGTGATTCTGGGACCAATCGTTCATATTCGCAACCGTCCCCAGGTACACCTTTGAGTTTTCGTCCGTACCGGGAACAAAGGTAGCCCATTTATTTTTGGCCACATAGGTGGTGGCACCTTGATCGCCGACACGAAAGGAGTAGCTCCATATGGCATAGGTCACCGATTCGCTAGCGACGGCCACGTCGAAAGTAGCGTTGCTATAGGTTACATCACCAACCACGGCAACGTAACCCAACTTGGCATTAGACCAACCGCTTGCCAAAAGCTTTTGAGTATCCAAAAAGTTGTCGTCCTTCGCCAAAAAGTCCGCATCCAGCCCACCACTGACCTTGGCGCTAGTCCCGGTTTTGAAGCCCCAAGTGGTGGTGTCGCTGACCTCGCCATTGCTCTTGTTCGCTACCTCTTTGGCCACAGCTCTAGGAGTCCATAGGATTGTCTGCATCAGTAACATTAACAGAAGAGTTGAGCAAAATGCCCTGGCCGGAGTGCTGGATCAGGGCCTTGTTGGCGTTGATGTTGACGGTGCTGTCCTTGGAGTTCAGCGATATGCCACCTAGGACGCTGGGCTGGTTGACAGCAGCCACGATGGACACTATCGCTGCCAGCACCCCGGCGGGCCAAATCGGGCTTCAGCTCTACCAACCGGTCCCGCTCCATATCCAGGCGCAGGGCCCTGCCCAGAGCTGCCGCGGCCTTGGAGGCCCCATGTCCGCAGAGAATCCGCAGTTCCTGGCAACGCAACCGGGCGTTGCCCGTGGCCGAAGGGCCCAAGGCAGACTCCAGGCGCCTCAGGGCTTCCACAGGTCCCTGGCTGTCCAGGATATCCATCGCCTCGGCCACTGCCGCTGCCGTATGGGAATCCTCCTGTGACGGCGGAACCGCTGCAAGTGCCACAGCTCCGACGGTGCCCTGAGACAGCCCGGCCAGCCAAAGCTGGGTGGCCTCTGAAGCCAGGGACTGGCCGTCGTCGTAGCGCAACGACGGCAACTCTGGCAGCCTGGACAAGAAACGCCTGGTCTCGCTCCTCCAGGGCCTCCGACGCCTCACTGAATGCAGGTCCTAACTGTTTCAGCGCCTCCCCGGCGATCCTCTGCAGATTCAGGTATAGGGGATAGGAGGGGAACATATCGCCGGCGGCCAAAGCTGCCGACAGCCAGTTGCGGCTGGATAAAAGTTGTTCCACCGCTGACAGACGATCGCCGTCGGGCGGCGGGATCTGGGTTTTGCCGTCCCCGTCGTGGGCCGGCAGGGCTGCGATACCGTTACAGATGGCCAGATGGGGCAACTGCCAGGCCAACGGATCGGCAGGGTTTTAGAACCTCAAAGCCAGGCCGTAATCCAGCGCGACGGCGGTGAAGTCGCTGCGTAGCGACGGCAGATCTTTGGGCCCCTGGGCGGCCCGAGGGGCAGCCTCTTTAGGGCCAGGCTCTGAAGAGGCCTCCGTCGATGGAGTTTCGCCGGCCTTCTGCTGTTCTTGGGATTCGGACTGCTGGGCCTGGTCTTTCTGGCGCTCCAACAGGTCAAAAGCCCGCCGGTGCCACCATTGGTAGCTGTTGGCCCGACGGCGCTTTTTGTCGGGCGGCGGAAAGGCGTTGTCCCAAAAGGCGGCGAAAAGCCCTCGGAGGAGCTCCGCTCCCTGGAGAAGGCCCATTGCACCCTGGGTCTCCTGGAGTCCCAGGGCCATGTAGGCGGCCACCGTCAGGTCCTTGGACTTGCGCTCCAGGATCTGGCTGGCCCAATCCACCACGTGGGGCCAGGAGACAGGATCGCCCTGCATTGACAGCAGCTTGGCGATTTCCGCCGTCAGAGCCTCGTATTCGGGCTCGTATTTGGCCTCGGCTCCGCCAGGAGAGGCCTCGCACAGATGGGCTGTGAGGCCAGCTCGGAAACGTCCATGTCACACCTCTTCTCTTCCCCAAAGAAGGACCCAGGATAGGCTCCTAGTTTTTTATATTACCCTCCCTTCCGTCAAATTTGTGACGTTACTACGGTCCAGGAAAGGTTTTATCCCTGGAATTTTGCCCAAAAAAAGGAGGCCCCTCCGACGAGGAAGCCTCTTGCAATTTACTGTCCTAAGCCCAATTCCTTTTCTACGGGCCTCATGGCGGCGATGACTTCGTCGATCAGAGCCCCCAGTTCTACGCCCATCTTCTCAGCGCCCCGTTGGATGATGTCACGATCCACACCGGCAGCAAAGCTTTTCTCTTTCCATTTTTTCTTGACCGATTTGGCCGTCAGGTCCTGAAGGGACTTGCTGGGACGCACCAGGGCGGTGGTGACGATCAGCCCCGTGAGCTCGTCAATGGTGTAGAGCGTCAATTCCATCCGGCTTTGGGGCTCCGTATCGGTGCAGACTCCCCAGCCGTGGGAGCTCACGGCGTGGCGAAACTCCTCGGGATATCCTGCCTCCTCCAGCAGTGTCATGGCCAGATGGCAGTGCTGAGCAGGATCGCTCTGGGTCTTCTCCCAGTCCAGATCGTGGAGCAGCCCGACTTGGCCCCAGAAGTCCACGTCTTCGCCCTCTTTCTCGGCGAAATAGCGCATACAGGCCTCCACGGCATAGGCGTGGCGGATATGCCAAGGATCGGAATTGTGTTTTTTCAAGAGCTCCAGGGAGCTTTCGCGGGTGATGTCCATAACTAAAAAGTCACCTAACCTCTCACTTAAAAATTTGAATTTAGGAAAATCCAGCCCCTGAGCTCCAGCAACTAGCTCTGGGACAACAGTCCAGAGCGGACCTTGTCGAGGCATCTCAGGATCTCGCCGAGACGCTCCGCAGGAAAGACCATCACGTCGATACCGGCGTCGATCCGTAGCTGCTCGCCTATCTCGTCGGGGTAGCCGTGGACGTAGACGACCCTGCGGATTCCAGCGTTTATAATGGCCTTGGTGCAGAAGCTGCAGGGCGCGTGGGTGCAGTAGATATGGGCCCCGGCCGTGGCCACGCCCACGGCCGCCGCCTGGGATATGGCGTTCATCTCCGCGTGGGCACCCCGACAGATCTCGTGGTGCTGCCCCGAGGGTATGCCCAGCTTGTCCCGCAGACAGCCTACCACGGAGCTGTGAGGCGCCCCCTTGGGCGCGCCGTTGTAGCCGGTGCTGATAATCTGGCCGTCTCGGACGATCACGGCGCCCACCTGGCGGCGCAGGCAGGTGCTCCGCGTGGCTGCGACTGCGGCTAACATCATAAAATAGCTGTCCCAGTCCGGACGCCAGAACTCCATGAAATCGCCTCTTTTCGGATTCTGTCTACCCGGGTATTATACCTTTTATATCTCCATAATAGGACGTTGGATTCGGAGATCTCCAGGAGGCTCCTGATCTGTGAGGAGGATTCTAATTGAAAAAGCGATCAGTTTTAGCCTGGTGCCTTTACGACGTGGGCAACTCGGCCTTCGCCACCACCGTAATGGCGGTAGTGCTGCCGGTATATTATCAGACCGTGGTGGCTGCCGGCCGCCCTGAGGGCTGGGCCCTGACCTCCTGGGGCTACGCTTCTTCTGCGGCACTGCTCATATCGGCTCTGTTGACGCCCTTGGTGGGCGCCTACGTGGACAACCACCCCGCAAAGAAAAGGTTTTTAGGGATCTTTTCCTTTCTCGGCGTGATGGCCGCGGCAGGGCTGGCACTGTCAAAAGAAGGCCTCTGGTTTCAGACTTTAGCGATGCTGGTGCTGGGGACTGTAGGCTACTCGGTCAGCGAGGTCTGCTACGATGCCCTGCTGCCCTACGTGACATCACCGGATCAATTAGATAGGGTCTCTTCCTTGGGGTACGGGGCAGGATACCTGGGCGGAGGCCTTCTGCTGGCGCTGAACCTCTTGATGATCCTCCGTTGGGGCCCTCTGGGGGTACAGCTGTCTTTTCTCTCGGTGGCGCTCTGGTGGGCTCTCTTCACCCTGCCCCTGCTGTGCTCTATTGCCGAGCCTGCGGTGGAAAAAAGCGGCCCGGCAGGGCTGAAGCAGACTTTCGCTTCTCTCGTTAGCTCCTGGAGAGCCCTAAAGAGCTACCCCGATGCCCTGCGCTTTTTGGTGGCCTTTTGGCTCTATAACGACGGCATCGGCACCATTATCCGCATGGCCGCCGTTTTCGGCTCCGCCATGGCCATAGGCCAAACCCATCTGGTAGGGGCCCTGCTGGTTACCCAATTCGTCGGCGTACCCTTCGCCCTGATCTTCGCCTCCCTGGCCGAACGCTTCGGCAGCAAAAAGGCTTTGACTGCCGCGCTGTGGTGGTACGTGCTGATCGCCCTCAGCGCCTCCATGATGTCCCGGAATTGGCATTTCTGGGCTATGGCCATCGCCGTGGGCATGGTCCAGGGAGGGGCCCAGGCCATCAGCCGCAGCATCTTCGCCTCTCTGTTGCCGCCGGGCCAGAGCGGACGGTTTTTCGGGCTCTATAACGTGTCCAGCAAGTTCGCCGGCATCCTGGGCCCGGCCCTCTGCGGCCTGGTGATCCAGCTCACCGGCTCCCTGAAGGCCTCCCTCTCGGTGGTGACGCTGAACTTTTTATTGGGCCTCCTGATCCTGTCCTTTGCCGACGTGGAGCGGGGACGGCGGCGGGCTCAAGGGGCCCAGGAACGGCCGTGAAAGGGCAATTTTACTCCTATCTGCTGAGGTGTGGCGACGGCTCGCTCTACTGCGGCTGGACCAGCGATCCCCAACGGAGGCTGGAGGCCCACAACGCCGGACGTGGAGCCAAATACACCAGAAGCCGACGCCCCGTGGAGTTAGTTGGCCTATGGAGCTGGCCCAGCCGGAGAGCGGCCATGAAAGCCGAAAGATATATAAAGGGCCTTTCCCGGGAGCGCAAAGAGGCGCTACTGCTGTCCCGGTTGATACTGGTCTGGGAGGACGACCGCATCGCCAGGAGCCAACCGGAAAAGCGGCCATAACCTAGAGGGCCAGGAGGTTTGAACGTTCCGAGTAATCCTGGATCAGCGCTTCCATCTCAAGGCAGCGCCATTGATCGGTTTTTTCGAGGATCCGCGAAAAAAGCTGACTGCAATAGCGGCAGTCCGCCAAGGCCCTGTGATGCTTTCCGGCCGAGAACTCGAAAAAACGGCTCAAGGAGCTGAGGCTGTAGCTACCCATCCCCGGAAAGGCGGCACGGCTAAGGGTCAGGGTATCGAAAACCGCCGAACAGCCCCAGCTCCTTCCCAGCTTCTTCACCAGGGGATTGAGAAAGGCCAGGTCAAAGGAAGGGTTATGGAGCACCAGGGCGGAGCCCTGGACGAAGTCCAGCAATTCCGCCACCGCCTCCTCGGGCGCCGGCTGATCCTTCACCATGGCGTCGCTGATGCCGTGGACGGCCCGGGCGCTCTCGGGGATGGGGCACCCAGGATTGACCAGCCTTTGAAAAGCCGTCCCCTCCTCTCCTGGCCGGAACCGAAGGGCGGCAATCTCAACGATCTTACAGAACGCCGGGGAAAGGCCCGTCGTTTCGATATCCAGCGCTACAAAATCGGCTTCCCATGCTGTAATTCCGCTCATAGTTCTCCACTCTTTAATCCTCTTCTCTGCCGCAAAGCAGCAGCAGCTCTTCTGTGGTCATGTCCTCTCGAATCCCGAAACGGGTCAACACAAAATCGTAGCGGACGGGATCCCGGTGCTCAAAGCGCCGAAATGCCTCGGTGATCTCCTGGGCCGTCTTCAAATCGGCTGCCTTGCGGTCGCTAAAGCCCAAGGCACGGCAAATGTGATACATGTGGGTGTCCAGAGGAATCAACAGCTCCGCCGGGTCCAACTGATCCCAGCCGCCAGGATCCACGGCGTCGCAACGGATCATCCACCGCAAAAACAGAAAATGGCGCTTACAGGCGCTTTTGCGGCTGGGGCGCACCAGCAAAGAGTTTTTTTTTCCGCCGTCCAGGGCCGCAATGAGGCTCTCCAGAGCCCCCAAAAGGCTGCCGGTCTCCCGCTGGGCTTGTACCATCAGTCCTTGTAGGGAGCCCCACCGCTCGGTCAGGGACTTGAGGCCCTTTAGGAGATCAATTATCTCCTGGCCTCCCGTAAAACGGTGCCGGAAGGCGCCGTAGAGCTCCCGCCACTGCTTGGGCCCAGTGTCGGATAAAAAAGCCCTCGGCGAAGGCCCCATGGGGGCAAGGACCTTTTCGATGCTGGCCAAAATGGTCTTGACGCGCCCATAGGCCAGCGCCGAGGCGATAAATCCCACGATCTCCCGATCCTCGAGGCTTTTATAATCGTATAGAAATTGCAGAGGATCGGGAGAGACCAGGTCCCTGCGATTGTAGAGGCGGTAAAGGGCCTCCAGCCGTTCGTGCAGGCTCTTACGCTGGTGGACTTCCATCGCTTTATCACCCTCGGTTCCCTGTAGATAGAAAATACAAAGACGCAAAACCTATTATATCGGTAAGATAGGAAAAGGGGGGACCCGAAAATTTCAGGTTCCCCCTTTTCTCCTGTAATCCTAGGCTGATCCTACTCTTCGGAACGGGCGGCGAACTCCTTATCCACCTGGTAGAGCTGATAGGGCGCCTCGGCCAGCTTGACCAGATAGATGTTCTTGGCGGCAGTGTCCTCTTCCTCCACCTGCTCGTTCACGAACCACTGGAGCATCTGGAGCGTGGCGTGGTCCTTTTCCTCCTGGGCCAGAGCCACCAGGTCGTTGATCATGCCAGTGACCAGAACCTCGTGATTCAGGGCCTCTTCGAAGATCTCCAGGGGGCTGTTCCACTCCGTTTGAGGCCCCTTGATGGCCATCAGCGTGGGCCGGTTGCCGCGGTCGAAAAGGTAATCGTAGATCTTAAAGGCGTGCTCCATCTCTTCCTTGGCCTGCTTGGCCATCCAGGCCGACATGCCCTCCAGGTTGCCCTCCTTGAGGCTGGCCGACATGGCCTGGTAGAGATAGGCAGAAAACATTTCAGCGTTGATTTGGTTGTTCAGAGCCGATTCCATACGAGCGGAGACTTTCATAATTAAAACCGTCCTTTCAAAGTAGAAATAGTTCTTATTAGTGATTGAAGTATAACACCCTAAATCTCCTCGGTCAAGCCCCAAAAGGACGAAGTTCCTTCACTCCAGCTTTGCGCGGCCTTGCCCTGTTCCTAGATACTTCTATCCTATCACAACCGAGAAAAACCGAAAGGTGAAATGCTTTTTCATGAGCTATATCAGCAAGGAGATCTTCTCCCTTTTAGCCATACCCTGAGCTATGGCCCGCGATAGAGAAGAGGCATTCGCCGATCCTCCTAAAAAGCGATAGCATAATATCGAATAACCCTGCTTCGCCGGCTTTGAAAATCCTGATGGAGGATAGAAGATGCGTTATGCGAAACTAGGAAACTCCGATTTAACTGTCTCCAGGATATGTCTGGGCTCTATGGGCTTTGGAGATCCCGCCCTAGGCCCACGTAGCTGGACTCTCGCTGAAGGGCCTTCACAAGAAATCATCCAGCGCGGAATAGAGTTGGGAATCAATTTTTTCGACACCTCCCCTGACTATCAAGGCGGGACCAGCGAACGATATCTGGGCCGGGCGCTGAGAGATTTCGCCCGGCAGGACGAAGTGGTGGTGGCCACGAAATTGCTGCCCCGCTCCGCCGAGGAGATCGCCCAGGGAATTTCCGCTCGGGACCATGTCAGCAGGATGCTGGACCAGAGCCTTCGGAACCTGGGAAGAGATCAGGTGGATCTCTACGTCCTCCAGCGATGGGATTACAGCACTCCCATACTGGAAACACTGGAGGCCTTGACCGAGGCGGTCCAGGCGGGCAAAGTGCGCTTCATTGGCATAGCCAATTGCCTGGCCTGGCAACTCTGCAAGGCCAACGATCTGGCCGAACAGGAAGGCTTGGCACCCTTCGTCTCTTTTCAGGGCCGGTACAATCTTATTTTCCGGGAAGAAGAGCGCGAAATGGTGCCCTTCTGCCGGGAAAAGAACATCGCCTTGACCCCCTACAGCCCCTTAGCCAGCGGAAGGCTTTCAAAAAAAGCCAGCCACACCTCCCTGCGGCTGCGGGAGGACTCCTTGGCTCAGCTGCAATACAACGACACGGCCCATTTGGACGCCCCAATCCGCAGCCGCATCGCAGCGGTGGCCCAGTGCCGACGCGTTTCCACTACCGAGGTGGCCCTGGCCTGGCTGCTGAAAAGAGTCACAGCTCCGATAGTGGGAGCTTCCCAAGCCTGCCACGTAGAGGAAGCGGTGAAATCTTTGAATCTGGAGTTGTCCGAGGACGAATGTGCCTATCTTGAAGAACTCTACGTTCCCCATCCGCTGATAGAAACCACGGTTCAGAAGGATTAGTACAGGAGCCTTTGACCTTCCTGCAGCTCCGACGACTGGAGGGAACAGAAGGAAGAACGGTTCTCCAGTTGCCCTCCGGCCAAGTAGATGGGATGACTGGAAAAATTCCGTACCAATCTGTTAATATTATCTTCGTAGCCCTTAAACAGTTGACTTGAGCTATCTAGCGGAGAGGAGCATTGCCATGGCATTGGTAATACACAACGCGAAAATCTACGTCCAGCGGGACTGCTTTGCCGAAGCCCTTCTTATCGACGGAGGCAAGATCCAAGCGGTAGGATCCAATGAGGAGATCCTCCAAGGCGCCCCGGGGGCCGAGACCTTCGACGCCCAGGGCAGGACCGTGATCCCGGGATTCAACGACTCCCATCTTCACCTCCAATTCGTGGGGGCCAACCTTAGATCGGTAAATCTCCACGGCTCTTGCAGCGTAAAGGAAATTATCCAGCGCGCCAAAGCCTTCATAGAGAAGACCCGGCCCGAGCCCGGGACCTTGGTCTACGGATTTGGCTGGAACCAGGATTTCTTTGAAGGCGATAACCGGCTGCCGGACCGCCACGATCTGGACCAGATCTCCACAGAACATCCCGTAGTGTTGGACCGGACCTGCGGCCACATTCTGGCGGCCAACAGCAAAGCCATTGAGATGGCAGGGCTAACCAAGGACTCGGTGCCACCGGCCGGCGGCGTCTTCGACCGCGACGGCGACGGAGAATTGACAGGAGTCTTTCGGGAAAACGGCTGCAACCCCCTGAAGGCCCTGAGGCCCCCTATGACCGTAGAGACTGTCACCGAGGACCTGCGGGCCGCCATGGCCTACGCCGCCTCCTGGGGCGTCACCTCTATCCAGACCATGGACCTGCGCCCCGAGACCTGGGAGATCGTATTGGAGGCATATCGCCAGGTCCAACAGGATCCGACGATCCGGGTCTACCACCAATACAATTTCCAAGAGCCCAAGGGGTTCCAGGACTTTCTGGCCAAGGGCTACAGGACCGGCGCGGGCGACGAATTCAACAAGATCGGTCCCCTGAAGATGTTCGTGGACGGCAGCCTGGGGGCCCGCACGGCCCTGATGCGCCAGCCCTACCACGACGATCCATCTACCTGCGGCATAGAAGTGCTCACCCAGGAGGAACTGGACCAGATGGTCCAGCTGGCCAGTGACAACAACTGTCAGGTGGCGGTCCACGCCATCGGCGACGGCGCCATCGAGCGGCTTTTGAACAGCTACGATACGGTCTGCCAAGGCTCCAATCCCCTGCGTCACGGCGTGGTCCATTGTCAGATCACCGACAGGGCTCTGGTGGAGCGCTTCACGAAAAACGACATATTGGCTTACACCCAGCCCATTTTCATCGATTACGACTCCACCATCGTGGCGGACCGGGTGGGCCCCGAGCTGGCTTTCACCAGCTACGCCTTTGGGACCTTGACCCGGCTGGGAGTCCACACCAGCCTGGGTACCGACTCGCCGGTGGAAGACCTGAACACCATGAACAACCTCTACTGCGCCGTGACCCGCAAGACCTTAAAGCACCCCGAGAAGAAAGGCTACCTTCCCGAGGAAGGCCTGGACATCTACCAGGCTCTGGACTGCTACACCGTCGAAAGCGCCTACGCCAGCTTTGAAGAGGACGTCAAGGGAAGGCTGAAGCCGGGCTTCTACGCCGATTTGGTCCTGCTGGATCAGGACATCTTCACCATTCCCGCCGAAGAGCTCCCCAAGGTGCGGGTGGACGCCACCATGGTAGGGGGCCGCTGGGTCTACCAGCGCTGAGGCCAGAAAGACGACAGGACTAAACGCAAAAGGGAGGCCCCAGTTCGGGACCTCCCTTTTATATTTCTATTAACGTATGCTGGCCTAGCGACGCACCATGCCCCGTTCCTGGTCGGTGCCGGGGATCAGGTTGTCCAACAGACAGGCCGACACGCCGGCCACAGCCATCGCCGTCTTGCCCAGGGCCCAGAGGATCTGGCCCACCAGGCCCCAAGAGAAAAAGAGCTCCTGCTGGGCCGTCACCCAGCTGGGCAGCCCCAGGGCCATGAGGAAGGAAAAGCCAACGATCATCACGTTTCTCTGAGAGTTCATGTCGGCCCGCATCAGCGACTGGATGCCCAAGGCACCGATGACGCCGAAGAGGGCGATATAGCAGCCGCCGATAATGGGCGACGGCAGGGTGGCGATCAGGGCACCGAACTTGCCGACGAAGCTCATGGCGATCAGCAGCACCGCGCCGGTGCGGACCACCCAACGGGAGGCCACGCCGGTGAGGCCAATGAGGCCGATGTTCTCAGTGTAGGACGTGCAGGCCACGCCACCCAACAGGCCGCCAAGAGCGCAGCCAAAGCCCTCCACGCCTATGCCCTTGCTGATGGTGCGCTCGTTGGGATCGGGAAGGCCGCAGGCGTTGCTGACGTTAAAGTAATCCCCCAGGCTCTCGATCATGACGGCGAAAAATCCTGCCGCCATGGCCCCTATGGCCACGAGGCTGAACTTAGGGGCCCCCCAGGGGAACAGGCTGGCCATTCGGAACCAGGGAGCCTGGTGTACGTTAGTCATGTCGATATAAACGGGATGGCCCGGCTGGAAAAATCCCGTACGGCTCAGGGCCAGGCAGGCCAGATAGACCAGGGTCACGCTGGCCAGGACCGAGAAGATGTTCATGTACTTGTTCCTGATGGCCAAGCTGAAGCAGAAGATCAGGGCCACCACCGCCAGGGAGACGGGCCAATAGTGGGCGGCGTTGTCGCTCACCGCCGTGGAGGCCAGAGAAAAGCCGATGGCCATAATGGTGGGCCCTACAGTGACGGGCCCCACGAAGCGGCGAATCTTGCCGATAAGGCCGCCGTAGCCCAGAAGGCCCAGCACCACGCCGCCCACGATCAGGGCGCCGCCTAGGTACTGCATGATCACCTCGGGCCCCTGACCGGCGTAGATGCCCACCACCGTCATGATGGGAGGGATAAAGCTGAAGCTGGAGCCCTGGACGATGGGCAGCCGGGAGCCCAGTCCGCTGGTCTGGCAGAGGGTACAGATCCCCATGGTCAAGTAGACGCAGCTGATCAAAAAGCCCACCTGAAGAGGATCCATCCCCATGGCGGGGCCGCAGATCAGGGGCACCAGGGTAGTGGCTCCGAAGAGGGTCAGCACGTGCTGGGCCCCTGCCAGGACCATGACGGGCAGCGACGGTACGTCGTCCACGCTGTAAACCAGTTTCTTTTCCTTTTCCAAGAACATCCACCGTCCTTTCTCGACGGGGCCATTATACCACAGAGACAGGAAACCGGTTGCATAAAATGCCTCCTTCTATTTTTGCTTTCAAAGAAAACCTTGCAATTTAGCTTCTTCATCGGTATATTTTTTCAAAAGCTCCCTACCAAGAGGTCTCAAGCCTGGCCAACTCTGAGGCCTCAGGCGATCACGAAGAAAGGCGGCGATAGACCTGACTCTCCAGGAAAGCGCTCATCGGTGCGCCCAACTCATAGGACAATCCAACAATATAGCGGTCCTCAGCGGCGCCGGTCTGTCCACCGCCGCGGGCATCCCCGATTTCCGGGGCCCCCAGGGGATCTACCGCCGGGCCGACGTGGATCCCGACAGGCTTTTCGACATCGACTATTTCATGAAAGTCCCCTCCTATTACTACCGATTTCACCGGGAGTGCGTGAAGATCCTGGAAAAAGCCCGGCCCACCTTTACCCACCGCTTTCTAGCGAAGTTGGAGAAGACCGGCCCGCTCCAGGGCGTGATCACTCAGAATTTCGACGGCCTCCACGTAACTGCCGGATCGGAAAGGCTTGTGGAAATCCACGGCACCATCCGCCACAACCACTGTCTGACCTGTGGAAGGCCCTTCGGTTACGACGCCATAAAGGAGCAGTTAGAGGTCCGGGCGGTGCCTCTCTGTACCTGCGGCGGCGTCATCAAGCCCGACATAGTCTTCTTCGGCGAGGCGGTGATAGGTCTGGACCGGTGCCAGGAGCTCTGTTCCTCGGCGGATTTGCTCCTGGTCCTGGGCTCGTCACTGAAGGTCTTTCCGGCGGCCATGCTCCCGGGCCTTTGCAGGGGAAATATAGTGGTGGTCAACAGGGGGCCAGTGTCGGAACAGGCTCTCCCCACTCGCGGGATCGCCCTGCGAGTGGACGCCGATCTGGACCAGTTTTTCCAACTGGTGGACCGGGAGCTGGCCTAAAATAAAATCTCCACACGAAAACAAAGGCGTACCGCAAAAAAAGAGGGCTTGCCAAGGAGGCAGGCCCTTTTGTTTGCAGGCATTGATTCTGCTTTATTCTGCGATGGCCACCAGGTCGCCGTCGACCAAGCTCCGGCCGCCGGATACTACTACCACGTCGCCGGCCTCAAGGCCCGAGGCGATGGTCACCAGGCGCCCCGATCCCATGCTGGTCTGGACCGGCGTGACCTTGACCCGACCGTCTTCTACCAGAAGGACCGTTCCGTCGGCCCGCAGGGCCTCGGCTGGGATCACCAGGGGGTTGGCCTCGGTTGCCTCCACCAGGTAGACCCGGGCGAACATGCCGGGCTTGAGGATATAGCCCAGGCTGGCGTTGTCCACCGTCACTTCGATGCGTACCGTCCGGGTCGAGGTGTCCACGAAGGGATTGATCAGCGTCACCTCTCCGGCAAACTGGCGGTCGGGGATGCTCTCGAAGCTCAGCGCCGCTTCCATGCCTATCTGGACCCGGTTCATCATGCCTTCGGGTATGTCGATCAGAGCCCGCACCAGGTCGATCCGGGCGATCCTGAAGACGTCAGAGCTGGTGGTCAGCAGAGCCCCCGGCGCCCAGTCGTAATCCTCCATGATCATGCCGGGGATCGGGGCGGTCAGGGTGTATTCCGAAAGAACCACTTCCTGGACCCGGAGATTGGCCTGGGCCTGCTCCACCTGGGCCTGGGCCTGGGCGTAGGATGCCTTGGCGGCCTGGTAGGTGGTGTCCCTGGTGTCAAACTCCTGCTGGGTGGCGTAACCTTCCTCCCGAAGCCTGCGGTAACGCTCGAACTCCCGCTGGGCGTTGTCCATCTGCACCTGGGCCTCGGTGGCCTGGGCGCGGTTCACCGCCACCTG
>CAZNRB010000036.1:0-10023 GCA_964575405.1 uncultured Synergistaceae bacterium
TGATGGTCAATAGCGGTGCCACAAAGAAAATCCGCGGCCGGTCCTCTTTGGCGGCCACTGCCAGGGCGTAGCGCAGCGACGCCAGGGTCTTGCCGGCGCCGGTGGGGACGTTGAGCCGCACCAGGCCGCTGGAATCGCCATCGGCAAAGGCCCGACAGCGCTGGGATATCTCCCGGCGGGCTTGGTCAAGCTCGCCCTTGATTTCCATGGCGTCGAGCTTTTTCTCGACGGTCTCCAGTACCTTTTTCCAGTGGGTCTTTTTGGCTGGCTCTGGCTTGTCATCTCGATCGAAGGCGGCGGCGTCGCTGCGGTCGCCATCGACCACCGCAGACAGAACCATCCGCGCCGCCAAGGCCAGATAAAAACAGCAGTCCTGCTGGCCCTTAGTGCCGCTGGAACATAAGGAGCCGATTCGCTCAAACAGCTGACCCATCTCTTGGACTGCGGCTTTAAAGCGCTCTTTCAGCTCCTCTTCGCCTGCGCAGTAAGTCAGGAAGTTGGCAACCGCTTCTTGGTAGTCGATGTCCTCTTTCTTCATGCGATGGATAAAGCCATACCGTCGATCCTCGTCCAGGCAATCGAAGAGGCCGTGATGGGCTCCGGCAGCGTAGGCCAAAATCTCGCTGGTCCAGTCTTTGACAGTCCTGCACTGGTCACCGTGGAAGCGCTCCAGCAGGAGCCGCACTCCGGCGAAGGTGTGGTTCACCGATCCTCGGACCACCTTTTCTCCTGCGGCGGCTCTGGCGATGTAGTCGCCAAATCTATCGGTATATTTGCCGCAGTCGTGGACCAGTCCGGCCAGGTAGGCCGACTGGGACAGGCCTACCCCCTGGAGTCTGGCTGCGGCAAGATCGGCCACGGCCCGGCAGTGGGTCTTAACGGTCTGCCGTTTTTCTTTTTCGACACCAGAAGAATTGTCTACTCGGGGCGGCCGGGCGAGGAAAGCCTTTTCCACTGCGATACCTCCCTATAGGGTCTTTCGTTTGGTAAAATCCTGACAAGATCTCGACGAAGGCCGGATCTAGACAGGGCGATCACGGTTGCATGGTCGTCAAAGTGGCACAGCAATTGCTAGGGAAGTTTACCCTATAACATGAAGACGAATTTATCGTATCAGGTTCCGCAAAAAAATCAAGTCCTATTCCCCGAAGAAAATAGGACTTCTGTTCCCCTATAACATTTTTCAATCCACGCACCCCACGCACCGTTGAGGTGACGACAAAAACACCCCACCTAAGATATCACAAATTGGGCTTCTAGACACAGAAACACAAAACACCGGGCTCTGGAGAAAATTCCTGAACCCGATTTGTTTTTTGTCTAAAATTTTTTGTCTAAATTACTTCCTAAAGCACTTCTTTAAGGGCCGCTGTGAGAGCGTCGTAGTCGGGCTTGTTGGTCACCTCGGGGACGATCTCCAGGTAGCGGATCACGTCGTCCTTGTCCACCACGAAGACGGCCCGGCAGAGAAGCCGCAGCTCTTTGATCAGTACGCCCCAGTTCTCGCCAAAGGAAGCGCAGCGGTGATCCGACAGGGTCTTGACCTTGTCGATTCCCCTGGCGGCGCAGAACCGCTTGATGGCGAAGGGCAAGTCCATGCTGACGTTGACGATGACCACATCGCCGGAGAGCTTGGCCGCCTCGGCGTTGAACCACTGGGCCTGAAGGTCGCAGACTCCCGTGTCCAGCGACGGCGTCACCGAGAAGATCTTTACCTTGCCGGCCAGGTCGGCCAGGCCCACCGGGGCCAAGGATTGATCACAGGCCGAAAAATCGGGGGCTTTGTCGCCCACCTGAAGCGCGGGCCCCACTAGAGTCATAGCATTGCCGCCCATGGTTATAACGCCAGTTCTTTCCATTGGAAAACACCTCCGTCTAAGATGAGCCCCCTCCAATTAAAGGAGCCTATTTTACTCTGCTATTATAACCGAAGACCGGCCGGAAGTTCCAGTAATTTCGACTATTTTGCGGGGAAAAGCATCGCCGAAGCTTTTATATTATCGCCCGCACTGTTGACAGCGGCGGGGGCCCTGCCTAGTATTTTCAGATAGCATAGGGGCCGCCAGGCGGCTAGGCTGGAGTCCCATCGCGAAAAAGACCAGAAAGAGGAGGAAAAGACCATGAATATGGTGGTCCTTGACGGCTATCCGGGGAACCCGGGGGACTTGAGCTGGAGAGCTATAGAGGCTTTCGGAAATCTGAGGGTCTACGACCGCACTTCCGACGCCGAGACGGTGGAACGGTGCAAAGACGCGGAAGTGGCGCTGATCAACAAGGTGCCCCTCAGGGCCTGCCAGATAGCCCAGCTGCCAAAGCTGAAATACGTGGGCGTCCTCGCCACGGGCTACAACATGGTGGACATCGCCGCCGCCAAGGAGGCCGGAGTGGTGGTGACCAACGTGCCAGGCTACAGCAGCGGCCACGTGGCCCAGCTGACCTTTGCCCTTGTACTGGAGCTGGCCGACCGGGTGGGCCTCCACGACGGCGCCGTGAAGGAAGGCCAATGGGAGCGTTGCCCTGACTTCACGTTCCGCAAGTCCAAATTGATAGAGCTGGCCGGCAAAAAAATTGGCATCGTGGGCTACGGCAGCATCGGCCGCCGGGTAGGAGAGATCGCCCGAGCCTTCGGCATGGAGGTGCTGGCCACGGCCCACCGCGATCCCAAGGCCGAGGAAGGCGTCAGCTTTCTGCCCCTGGAGGATCTGCTCTCCCAGGCCGACGTGGTGACTCTCCACTGCCCTCTGACGGCCCAGAACCGCCACATGATCGACGCCCGGCGGCTGGCGCTGATGAAGGCTACCGCTTTCCTGATCAACACGGCCCGGGGGCCTCTGATCGACGAGGAGGCCCTGGCAGAAGCCCTCAAAAAGGGCCAAATCGCCGGGGCGGGGCTTGACGTGCTCTGCCAGGAACCGCCAGCGCCGGGGACAGACTTCCTTCGGCTGCCCAATCTGGTGGTGACGCCCCACATCGCCTGGTCCAGCGACGAGGCCCGGCGCCGCCTAATGGACATGGCAGGAGCCAACCTCAAGGCCTGGGTGGAGGGCCATCCTGTCAACGTGGTCAATCCCTAGCCACTGGGGGATCAAAAACACAGGCGGTGGGGCTTCTGGAGGGAAAATCCCTTCAGATGCCCCGCCGCTTTTTTAATTGCCGTCAGCGGTCCAAGCGCCAACGCTGAAATAGGGCCATCACAGCGCCGAAGAGCCCCAGAGCCAGAGCGGCGGCCCAGAGGGTCCGGCGGCTGCGGAAGATCAGCCTCGGCGGGCCGTCGAAGGGCACTCCCTCCGCCAGGGCCAGGTCCCGGAGGTTCAGAAGATGGATCACGGGATAGCCGGCCCTCAGGGCCCGGCCAATGACGCCGTCGCCGCCGTCGGTCCGCCCCGGCTCCAGAAGGCCCGGCGGAAGGCGCAATATGTCTTCGCCGTCGCCCATGTTGCCGTGGGAGCCGCCGATGCTGATCACCGCCTTAGGCTTGGCCTGATCGATAAGATCCATCTTCCAGGCGATCATGGCCTCCAGGGAGCCCAGGTCCACCAGGGGGACTCCCACGGATGCCGCCAGGTCCCTCATGGCCTGCTGGGTCTCCTGATCCAGTCCGCCGCCGCATTCGTTGTCGCCCCCTAGGGTGCATGCCAGGGCCTGGGTGCGGAGAAAGCCCTGATGCCGCAGCTGCTGAGCCATGGCAAACCACGGCGCGGCAGGATCGTTGGCCCCCCAGGTGGAGGCCCCCAGGGAGAGCACCAACAGGGGGCGGATCTGACGGGATTCCAGGGCCATAAGGGTATTCAAAATCAGCCCGGGGAAGGACGACGACGACAGCACCGCCACGGTGTCGCCCTCTCTGACGCCAAGCCAGTCCATCCATCGCCCCACCACCAGGGCCCAACGGGGATCGCAGGCGGTGCGCTTGGCCGGCAGATGGCCCAGTGAGGTGGTCCAGGGGCTCCATTCCAGCCCGATAAGGCCGGTGCGCCACCGGTCGGCTTGGGCCTCGTAGTCGGGACTATCCAAGGTTTGCCTCCACTGCCAGAGCAGATTCTGGGCCTCCCGAACTGAGCGCCAGAGCCGGACCTCCGCCGGAGAAAGGCCCTGTCCGGCCCAGAACCACAGCGCCGCCAGGGCCAGGGCCAGACCGCAGAGGACCGTCAAGTTCCGCCGTTTGAGCCGGTGCTGCTGCTGCTGGTATTTTTCCAGGTCTTCCAGGTTCAGGGCCCTCACCTCCACCCCGCCGCAAGGGCCAAGAGTTCGGCCCCGAAGGCCGTCACCAGCGAGGCCGAGGCGGCTCCCGCCAGAGTCTCCGGCAGCCCCTGGCGCTGGATGTCGGCGGCAACTAGGCCGGGGACGGCCCAGCCGATCCACAGGGGGTCCGGAGTGAAATGGCCCGTCAGGGCCCGGAGCCCCAGGGCCAACAGCATGGCCCATCCCACTCTCTGGCGCCCGTACCAGCCGAAGCGCCGCGCCCCCAGCGCCAGCAAAGGCCATACCATCAGGGCCATGGCCAGGCCGAAGAGGGCCCGGGAGGGATCGTAGAGGCTCAGGGCCGTCACGCCAGGCGTCACCAGGCCGCCGCAGCCCAAACCGGTCCTTTTGTCCCAGATCATGGCCACGGCTACACCCAGGGCCAGCACCAGCGTCGCGCTGTCGGTCATATGGAAAGTCTCCCTTCTTCCAAGGCCAGCTTCAGCCTCAGCGGCAGGCCGTAGACGGCGTTGCCGCAACCCAATATGCTCCCCCGGTCCTTCAGAAATAGAGCCAGCTCTTCGGGGCTCTTCAGGGGGACGTAATGGGACGAGAGGGGCCCCGCTGGCGGCCTGTGGCCGATGACGTGGACTGCCTTCCACCGCCCCAGCATCCAATCCTGAAAGGACCGGAGGCGGTCCGTCCGGTCGGCCCGGTGGTTGTAGAGTATTTCCGTGCCGGCCCTGTCCCAGCCCAGGGAGCCGAAGAGCTCCTCGGTGGTGGTCAAATCGTTGGCCGAAAAGGCGAAGGCCAGCCTGGCGCTGCCCAACGGGAGCAGGCAGAAGTCGGCCAAATCGGGCCTTAAATCCTCCATGGCCCGGCGGCAGGGCCCTTCTTCAAAGCCCAGATGGCGGCACAGGGCCAAGACCAAGCCCCGATTGGCGCTCCAATGGGGCGGCAGATCGGGCAAGGGCTCGGCGGGGATCACCCGGAGGCCCCTTTTCCGGACCCAATAGGCCACCATGGGCCGCTCGGACAGCTCCCGGAGCAGCACTACGGCGCCGCCCTTGGGCAGTCCGGGAGCCAGGGCCCTCAGCACATTTTCCTCGCCGGGGCCCCACTGGGCCTCGTGGTCGGGCCTCAGATTGGTCAACACCGTGGCCGTTGGGGCCAGCCAACGGGAACAAAGCCCCTGAAACTCCGGCGTCACAGCGCTGTTTTCCATCACCACAGCCTGGGCGTCGCCGGGCAGGCTCCGGAGCCACCATTTCATCTCCTCCACATGGGCACCCGAGGGGCGCAGAATAGGCCTCTCCCCCAAGGGGCCCAGCTCCCGGGGAATCACCCCGGTGATTCGGGCCCAGCTTCTGAGGCCCTGGGCCTGGAAGACTTTTTGTAGGAGCCGCACCACGCCGCTTTTGCCCCTGCTGCCGGTGACAGCGATCCGAATAGACGGAGGTTCCAAGGCTCCATCCTCTCCTTATTTATGGATCTCTTCCGCCCTAGAGGCAGAGCCCCAGGGATAAAATGCGCTGAATCGCCGGGCGGCCTCAGTTCAGCCAGGCCCCGACGCCCTGTTCCATCAGATCATGATAGCCGGGCAGGTTCTCCATCGCCAGGCCATCGCCGTAGTATTGGCCGTAGAGCCGCACCAGCTCCTGGAACATGGTCAGTTGAAGGGCCACACGGTGTTCCAGGGGATAGTCCAGGTCGGCAATCACGTCGTGGACCTCCCGCCAGCTGTCCTGTCCGGGGTTGGGAGTCTCAAAGAGGAAAGAGAGGCAGGGCGCGGCGTTGCCGATTTCCAGATGGCTCAGGCCCCGGAAAGCAGGATTGGAGGGCTCTATTTTGAGGCCCAGGTCCAGGTCCGCCGACAGATTGATCACCGCTTCGGCACCCAGGTCCATGGCCTCGGGCCTGGGGTTGCAGACCAGCATATAGGCCAGCCGCCCGCCCTGGCGGATTTCTCCGCTCCGGCGGTCCAAATACCAGCTGGGCGTGTCGGCCTCGTGCATGTCCAGCTCCAGGGCGGCCTCTTCCCGGCGCACCAGTTCCATCACGGCGTAGGCTACCTGCTGAGTTGGCGTACCGTCGCTAAGGCCGGGATAGGCCCGGTTGATGTTGCGCGTCTCGTTGCCGTCGCCGCCCTTCGATCCAGGAATGACGGCGCCGGACTGGTGGACGTACTGATCGGGATCGGCCGATCCCTGGTCCTCCACCGTGATCCGGCGGTCGCCGTAGGCCAGGAAACGCCAGCCCGAGCGGCCCTTCACGGGGTGGAACCGGTCGATATTGGTGGACTCATCGGCCACGCTGTAGCCGCTGGCGTTCAGCGCCGGGATTACGATCAGCCGTCCCTGGGTCACCCGGGCGTTTTCCACCACCAGAGTGGCCGAGGTCAGTCCGGCGATCTCACGGGGGTGGGTCCCACCTAGGAGCAACACCGTGGCGCCGGGCTTCTCCCCCTCCAGATAAAAGACCTGGGTGTCGCAGTTGGTACCCTTCAGGGGCTCGTGATAATCCGAAAGCCAGCCCAGACGGGTCACCCCTTCGCCGGGCCGCACGTCAGGGCGAAAGGGACCGGCCAGGGCCGGCATTGCGGCGAGAGCCAATAGGGCCCCCATCAGAGCGGAACGGCGGAAAAACTTGGCGATCATCATGGCCTTTGCCTCCTTAAAAAAGATTTGGCAAAAAATTCAGCGGAACCGGCGAAATCGATAGCCCCCTATTTCTCAGGAGCCGAAGCGGCGCCGCCCCGCCGGATCGAACCGACGCCGGTCAGTGTGCCGTCGGACTCCCTGGCTATGGCGTTGGGACCACCGAAGTAGAGATCGGGATATCCCCTAACCACCACGGTATAGCCGAAACCCCTCTGAAGAGCGGCCACCGTTTCAGCGGCAAAGCCGGTCTCCATCTCCATCAGCGAGGTCCCCGTTTTGGCGTCAAAGCTGCTCATGATCTTGGGAGCTCTGATAGACTCCTCCAGGGTCATGTCGAAGTCCACCAGGTCCACGATCATCTGGCTCAGGGTGGGAACGATACGGCCCGCGCCGGGAGATCCGAGGACCCACCGCACCGAGCCTTCCCGCTCGATCACCATAGGCGCAATGGTAGTGCGGACTCGCTTGCCCGGCACCAGATCGCTGACGCCGCCCGAGGGAGTGTTGGGGAAATTAAACATTTCGTTGTTCAAGAAGAAACCGTCAATCCAGTTGCCGGTGCCGAAGAATCCAGAGATAGTCTGGGTCCAAGCCACGGCGTTGCCCCAACGGTCGATCACCGAGAAATGGGTCGTCGAGGCCGATTCTTTCAGCTCCTCTCCGGCCTGGGATTGCGAATCCTCCTGAACTAAATATTCGCTGAAGGACAGCCCATCTTCAAAGGATCCAGGATCGCCGGGGAGCCTTTTCCCGCTGTCCCACTCTTCTCCGGTGGTGGCCCCGGAAAGCTTGATCTTCATCAGTCGAGTTTTGGCGTAGTCCTTGCTGATCATGCCCTGAGCCGGCGATACGTTGAAAGCGGGATCGGAAATGTGGGCCTGGAGATCGCTATTGGTCATCAGGAAGGTCTCCTGCATGATGTGGAGCCGCAGAGGATCGTCCCAGCCCATGACGGCGAAATCGAAGTTTTCAAAGACGTTCAGGTTCTCCAACAGCCGAGGGCCACCCACAGGCAACCCCGCCACGGTGATGTTGTAGCCCCGATAACTGCCCTGGAGAGGTTCCCGCTCGATGGCCTCATAGGCCTGAAGGTCGCTCTTGCGGATCCAGCCGCCGTTTTCGACCATAAAAGCCTCGATATGATCGGCGATGGAGCCCTCGTAAAAGTCTCGAAGCCCTTTTTCGGTCAGGGTTCGCAGGGTCTGAGCCAAGGCTGGATTGCGGAAGGTATCTCCTGCCTCCCAGGGAAAACCGTCGTTGAGGAAGTCGGGAGCATTGGCGCTCAACCTATCGAAGTTGTCCATACAGACCTGGGCGAAGGTGGGCGACACTTCAAAGCCTTCCTCGGCGTAGCGGATTGCCGGAGCCGCCAGCTCCTCCAGGGACTTGGTAGCCCCTTTAGCATAGATGGCTTCGATGCCTGCCACCAGGCCGGGAACACAGGCCCCCTGGGGCATTCCGCTGATTTCCCGAATGGTGCGCTCCTCGCTCCTCAACTGCTCGTAGGTGGCCATAGCCGGGGCAGCGCTGCGAAAATCGATGGAATAGACCGAGCCGTCGGCCATGCGCACCACCATGTAGCCCTCGCCGAAGAGACTGGAAGCGTAGGGCTCCACCACGCCCAAGGCCAAGCTGGTGGCGATGGCGGCGTCAATGGCGTTGCCGCCCTGTTCCAATATCTCGGCCCCGGCCCGGGCAGCCAGGGGATGAGCCGCCGCGACCATTCCCTTGTCGGACTGGAGCACCTGAGCCGTCACGGCCCCAAAAGCCGAAAAGACCGGCATCAAAGCGAAAAAGGTGCCAACCCCAAAAGCACAGATTTTTCTGCGAGAGTTCATGATTAAGCCTCCTTGCTATTCCAGAATTGAAGTTGAGAGCTGAAGTTTCCGGCTTCATGCCGCCGGGGACGATTTCAGGTCAGGCCCTTAGTAGAGCCACCGGGAAAGGCCCTCTTTCTCCAGTTGTTCCTTGGTGGGCAAATTGGACAACACCAGGGGATCCATGGCTTCGCTGCAGACCTGGGCCAGGGTCGAAAGCACTTCCAGAGTGGTCCCCGCCCGGGTCTCCAGCAAGTACTGGGGATCGGTCATGGTATCGGGATTTTCCCGCCAGGAGTCCATGGCCGGGTTAGGCGTCTCGCTGAGGAAGGGAATACACTCTGTGCCCTCGCCTATCTCGTAATGACAGATGCCCCTGAATCCAGGAGCTGACTGGTCCAGCTTGAGCTTCATACCCCGGTCCTCCAGGCGGAACAGGGTCTCTACGCCCAGCTCCAGCCCCTTGGGATGGGTGATCAGCGAATAGGCCAACATACCGCCGGGCTGGATTTCGCCGGTTTTGCGGTCCAGGTAGTGCTCGGTGGTCCGGCTCTCGTGCATGTCCAGACACCACTGGACCTTTTCGCTGCGGATCAGCTCCATGACGCCGAAGGCGATCCTCTGGGACGGAGTCCCGTCGGGCTTACCCGGATAGTTGCGGTTCACGTTGCGCCACTCCATGCCGTCGCCGATGACGAAGCCTGAGGGGTGGACATAGCGCTCGGGGTCCTCCTCGCCGGGGCTCAGGGGGACATAGCGGTCGCCATAGGTCAAAAAGCGCCAGCCCGAACGGCCCTCTATGGGCAGCTGCTGGGCCATCTTTCCCATCTGGTCCTTAGTGGCCATTCCGGCGGCGTTGAGGCAGGGAATCACAAAAAGCTTGCCCTGAGCCACTTCGCCCTGCTCCAACAGTATTGTGGCCGCCGTCACGGCACCGATCTCCCGGGGATGGGTCCCAGCGATCACCAGAGCCACGGCGCCGGGGTTGCCGCTGTCCATCACGTAGACCGGCGTGTCGTAATCGGTGCCCTTCAGATTGGGATTCCAGTCCGAAAGCCACATCAGAGCCGTCACGCCGTAACCCGGCCGAAGGTCCATCCGAAAGGCTCCAGCCGCCGGAAAAGCCACCAGGGAAAGGACTGACGCCAAAATGGCGATAACGCCCCATCTCCTTGCCATAAAACCACTCCCTTCTGTTCGGATATGTTTTTATGATATCACTTCTGGAGCTCCTTTCATCCCTTTGTATTATAAAATTTCTGACCGGGGAAAACTCCCGTCCGGCCATTTTGGGACTCCGATCATCCGAGTTTTTTGACCACCCTTGCAGCTGTCTTTTTCGCCCCCTTGGAGTATCATAATCT
>CAZNRB010000036.1:10123-13861 GCA_964575405.1 uncultured Synergistaceae bacterium
CCCCCGCCATTACAAATGAGGAGCTGGTACACATGGAAGAACAGCGCAGCGCCGTCATAACCCCGCTGAAGCAGGAAGCCCTGGACTGGCTTGACAGCCACGCCTGCCTAGGCGAGGAGGTGGCCACCTACATTTGGCACCATCCAGAACTGGGATTGGGCGAGCACTTTTCCAGCGCCATCCTGCAGGACCTCATGACTAAAGGAGGCTTTGAGGTGCGCTCCGGCGTTGCCGAAATGTCCACGGCCTTTGTGGCCCAGTGGGGCCAGGGAAAGCCAGTGATCGGCATCAACGGCGAGTTCGACGCCCTGCCGGGCCTCTCCCAGGAGGGAGGCCTAAACGAGGAAAGGGCCATCACCGAAGGGGCGCCGGGCCACGGCTGCGGACACAATCTCTTCTGCACCTACAGCGCCATGGCCGCCCTGGCCCTGAAAAACGTGATGGAGCGCCACCACATTCCGGGGACCATTAGACTCTACGGAACGCCAGCCGAGGAGACCCTGATGGGCAAGGCCTTTATGGTCAAGGCAGGGCTTTACAAAGACTGCGACGCCATGCTGTCCTGGCATCCGGGATGCCACAACGGCGTCACCTACGGCCGGCCCGGCCTGGCCATGGAGAGCTTTAAAATCCGATTCTACGGCCGGGCCTCCCACGCCGCCGGTTCGCCCTGGAACGGCCGCAGCGCCCTGGACGCCGTGGAGCTGATGAACGTGGGCTGCAACTACATGCGGGAGCACATCCGCCCGGAGCTGCGGGTCCACTACACCGTCTCTGACGGTGGCAAGGCGCCCAACGTGGTGCCGCCCTTCGCCGAGGTGTGGTACTTCGTGCGGGCGCCCCGCTACAGCCAGGTCACCGAGACGGTGGAATGGGTCCGCCAGATCGCCCAGGGAGCCGCCATGATGACCCAGACCCGCATGGAATTCCTGAAGATCTCTGGCGTCTGGCCGGTGTTGTCCAACAGGATCCTGACCCGGGTGGCCTTCCGCAACATCCAGGCCCTGGGCGGCGCCGTCCACGGTGAGGAGGACCAGAAGAGCGCCGAGCCCTTCGCCAGGGACTTCGATCCTCAGATCCAGGATCCCTACATCGATACGGCCGTCACCGAATTCGTAGACGCTCCCTTCCAGTGGGGCACCGAAGGAGGCTCCACCGACGACGGCAACGTGAGCTGGTCCGTGCCCATGGCGCTGATGGAAACGGCCACTCAGGCCAAGGGAACGCCAAACCACACCTGGCAGGCTGTGGCACAAAACTGCCTGACCGGAGCCTTCAACGGCGGCCTGAAGATGGCGGGCTACCTGGCCTCCACGGCCCTGGATCTGTTCTCCGATCCCGGGATCATCCAGGAGGCGAAGGCCGAGTTCGACCAGTTCCAACATGACTTGGGCCCCTTCGTGGATCCCGTGGCCGACACGCCTACGCCCAGCTTCAAGCTGATGCACGGCGTCGACGAGGATTGGGTTCCCAAACAGTGGGAAGACCGCCCCTACCCCTATCCTGACATCGCGGCGCTGCTGAAGTGATTCCCGGCCCACTGCACTGAGAAAAACCTCAGACTGCGGGGGATCCCAAAGAGTCCCTTAGGGATCTCCCGCGCCGCCGTATCCTGCGGCGCCGGCGTGCTTTTGACCGGCGATAAGGACTTCCTTGAGTCCACAATCGAATGCCCCAGGATGATCACGGCCTCCCAATTCCTGGCTGTGAAATCTTAGAGCTGCCGTCTTACCTACAGGAGCCCCAGGCCTGGAGACAAAATTGATTCTGAAAAAATTTCCCCCTTTGACATTGGCTCCCAAGTCTGGTATATTACCCTCTGCTGAGGCTCATAGCGGTTTTTTAAGCGGGGTTGTAGCTCAGTCGGTTAGAGTGTCGGCCTGTCACGCCGAAGGTCGCGAGTTCGAGTCTCGTCAGCCCCGCCATCTTTTCGTTTTGACCGTGCGGAAGTAGCTCAGGGGTAGAGCACAACCTTGCCAAGGTTGGGGTCGCGGGTTCAAATCCCGTCTTCCGCTCCATTCCATTTTAGTTTTCACATCGCGGGATGGAACGGTCCGGCAGCCCGTCTGGCTCGTAACCTGAAGGTCTCAGGTTCAAATCCCGCCCCCGCAACCCTAAATAGCCATACCGACCGGACCCCATGTCCGGTTTTTTTATTCCCCTGGTACTTCACCAAACTAACGAACGAATCAGGATTTTAAGGAGAAAAAATATCATGGATAGGGTAAAAAAATTGCTTCCCCCAATTCCCAGCCTCAACAGTCCAGAAGGGCGGGATCTGCTGAAAAATTGGCTGGTGATCACCCTGGCCTGCGGAGTCTTCGCCTTTACGGTGGTGCTGTTGGTCCGGCCCGCCCGGCTTCCCGCCTCGGGCGTCACCGGCATCGCGCTGTTTTTGAACTACCTCTGGGGCGTCCCCCTGGGCGTTAGCAACGGCGTGCTGAACCTGCTCCTCTTCCTGTATGCCTTCAAAGTCCTGTCCCGGCGCTTTCTATGGTGGACTATCTACGCTACAGTGCTGATCTCGATCTTCTACGAGCTGGCGGAGGTCCTGCCGGCGCCTCAGATCTCGGACCAGCTGCTGCTGGTCATCGTGGCCGGAGTGCTCCAGGGCGCCGCCTCTGCCATGGTGTTCTGGGCCGGAGGATCGACGGGCGGCACCGACATCGTCACCGTATCGGTCAAGCGCCGGACCGGCATGGAAGTGGGCAGCGTGGCCATGGCCATCAACTTCTTCATCATTTTGGCCTTCTGCTTCATCGTGCCCCTGGAGATGGTGCTCTACGGCCTGGTGATGACCTACGTCTCCTCCCTGGTGACCAACTCGGACCTGCGGGCCTTCGGAACGCGGAAAGAGGCCATGATAATCTCGTCCCAGCCCGAGGCCGTGCGGGAGTTCATCATCAAGGAACTTCACCGGGGCGTCACCATTTTCCACGCCGTAGGGGGCTTTAACTCGGCGCCCCACGACGTGATGATCACCCTGCTGTCGCCCCGCCAGGCCATACGGCTGAAGCGGTTCCTGAAGCGCCAGGACCCAAACGCCTTCCTGAGGCTTTCCGACGTCCACGAGGTGCTGGGCCGGGGCTTCAGCAACCTGAAAGAGACGGTCTAGCCCTTTCCTACTGCTGCACTAAAAGCCCGGTTCCCTGGCCCATCCTGGGCCGGAGCCGGGCTTTTTTACGTCTAAAAATTAGGCCTTTTTTCTGGAACCGCCAGGGGGCGAAAAAAACTATAATAAGGCACCTCATATATAAGGTGGGATAGCTATGTACGTCGAGGACTGCAGTTCAGTGTTTGCCTTCGTGCCGCCAGCCGTCAAATTTCTCCTGGCCCTGGCCGTTCTGGTCTGTCTGGTCCTGGTGGCGGTTCTGTCCCGGCCCCGCGCCCCCTATTCCAGCCGTTGCGGCTTCTGCTGCCGGCGGCAAGGCGATGACGAAACCGAGGCTGCCAAGGGAAAGGACCACCCTTAAGGCCCTGGACAGGATTTATTAGGACCATCCCTTTAGGAGCGCTCTCCGCCAGCTGGCGGGGGGCGCTCCTGCTTTTAGAAGGCTTTTAAAAATCCCGATCTGCCGCGATAGCCCCCGCACCAGCTCGAATAGGGCCCATATAGCGCCGATTTTTCGGGACCAGCCAGAGGAAGGGCCTCGAAATTATGAAATTCACCCGCCACGGCGGAAAAATTTGGTCTTGCCAAAGGGGAAATGTCCCCTATAATTGGTCCGTACTGCCACT
>CAZNRB010000037.1:0-13690 GCA_964575405.1 uncultured Synergistaceae bacterium
GGGCCAGGTACAGGTCCTTGACGCCCTTGGTGGCTTCGATCATGGCGGCCCGCTCTTCGGCGGTCAGGGAGATCACTTCCAGACCGGCGTCACGGATGATCTGCTCGGCCTCGTTTTCGGAGTCGGCGATGGCGTCGCGGATCCAGGCTTCAGCGTCCAGCCCGGCCTTGAGGATGACCTCCTGGGTCTCCTGGTCCAGTCCGTTCCACCAGTCCAGATTGGCCTGGATGCAGAACTCGGCGGTGCTGTAGTTGGCCAGGGTCAAGTACTTTTGGACCTCGTAGAGCCTGCGGGACACCCCGGCGGGCATGCCCGTGGTGGTGCCTTCCACGGTGCGGCGCTGCAGGGCCATGTAGACCTCCGAGGAGCTCATCAGGGTGGGAGCGGCCCCCAGGGCCTGGAGGGTCTCGGAGTCACCGGCGCTGTAGGAGCGCATGGTCAGGCCCACGAAGTCCTCGGGCTTGCGCAGGGGACGCTTGCTGTTCCACATCTGAATGAAGCCGTAGTCAGCCCAGAAGAGGTTCTTGACGCCGTACTTCATGAACTCCTGGTCCAAAATCTCCGAGGCTCCGCCGTCAAGGAAGGCCTTGGGAGAGCTCAAGTCAACGAACAGGAAGGGCACGTCGAAGATGTCCACAGCGGGGATCATGCCGCCCCACTTGTTGGTGGCCACCAGCCCCATCTCCACCAGCCCGTCTTGGAGGGCTTCCACGATCTCGGTGTCCTTGAAAAGCTGGGCCGAGTCGAAGAGAGTAACAGTTATGTCGCCGTTGGAGTATTCATGAACCTTCTCGACAAAGACCATCAGGCCCTTGGAAATGTGATGAGAGGGGGGAAATTGGTTCGACAAACTGTAGGTGGCGGCAAAAGAGGCTGTGCAGGCCAGCAACGACAGGGCGGCTAACGACAAAGACAAGGCTCTTTTAAGGCTTTTCATTGCGTCTCCTTTCTCTCTTACGGCCCAATTCTTTTGGGCGAATTATTAAAGAGGTCACTAAGGGCCGAACTCTCCATCTTCTCCTTAGGAGGGGCTCCGACGGCAGTTGTCTCATCCTGCGCAGGCTACGTAGTCCAAATCCACGGTCCTACGGTGCCGATGTGCTACCGAGGTGTCCCTTGCATCGCCAAGGCTACTCTGAGAACGATCAGGCACCTACCGTAGACTATTAAGCATTGTCTATTGTCGACTAAAAGAGAATAACCCCCCCCTCCCCTCACACACACAAAAAAAACCACAGTAGTTAAACTACACAAAAAGCTTGGTATTCCGAGCATACATTGCGAGGTTTCCTCTGTCAACGTATCCCCAAAAAGTCTTTTCGCAAAAATGTTATATTTTGTGAGCCTTGAAGCGCATCCTAAGGCTAGATAAAGGTGCCATAGCAATATCAATAGGGCAAATCAGATTTTGGATGCCTAGCGGCATAGCCCTAGGGGAGCTGACTTTCAGCGACGAGCCCATGGATGCCTTTGGAAATCCACGGAATTCTTTACCAAAGGCTTTTGATATAATTGGGAAGACCCAAACAGGAGGAAGTCCAGCATGGGCAGGAGGTCTTGAAATGGGTTCTAGCGAAAATTACTGGTGGTACATCACGTTAAAGGCCCCACTGGGCAGCGAGGAAATCCTTAACTCTCTGGCCGAGGCCTCGGGAAGCATCGGCTCCGAAGAGGATTCGGGGCGAAACAGCGGAGCGGAACTGCGGGCCTATTACCGCAGCTCCCAGGATCTGGGGGCTTGGCTGGAGGTCCTGGGGCCCCTTATGGAGCCCTGGCCGGAGGTCAAGATAAAGGACATGGGCAAGATCGAAAACCGCCCTTGGAATAGGGAGTGGATGGAAGCCTTCCCGCCCCTGAACGTGGGGGAGCGGTTGACCGTCATGGCTCCATGGCACGCCGGCAAGGAAAAAATCGACGGCCACCGCATACCGCTCTACATCTATCCTGGCAGTGCCTTTGGAACGGGATATCACGAAAGCACCCAGGCGGTGCTGAGGCTGCTGGAGCGCCACCTGGTGCCGGGGACAGTGGTGGCCGACATCGGCTGCGGCTCCGGGATTTTGTCCATCGCCGCGCTGAAACTGGGGGCCCTGAAGGCCTACGCTAGAGATCTGGACCCCTCGGTGATAGATGAGGCCCTGCGAAACATATTGGAGCTCAACGGCCTGACGGCGGAGCAGTTCGACGTAGCTGTGGGAGACCTGCTGAAGGACTTCGATCATAGAGTAGATATGGTGATGGCCAACATATTGCTGGAGCCCCTGAAGGCCATGCTGCCCCAGGTGGCTTCTGTCCTGAACCCTGGCGGCCAGGCTATTTTTTCAGGCATGGTGGCTTCCGAAGCCCAGGAGTTCGAGGCGCTGCTGCCCTCCGCTGGTTTGAAGCTGATCGATCAGATCTGTTGCGCCGGCTGGTGCAGCCTGGCGGCGGAGCTGGCCTGAGCTTTGGAGCTGCTAGGACTGCGGGTCCGGCTGAAAGCCCTAGGCTGCCGGACCAACATAGCCGAAGCGGAAGCCCTGGCTTCGGCTTTTATTCGTTCTGGAGCCACGGTGGTCCAAGAGCCCCCCTGGGATATAGCCCTAGCCGTGACCTGTTCCATCACCGCCATGGCGGACCGCAAAAGCCGCCAGATAGTGCACCGTCTGCGGCGCCAAGCACCCGAAGCGCTGCTGATCGTCTGCGGCTGCTGGGCCCAAGGAGCCGATGAGGCCCTGGCTCGCTCCATGGGCGTGGACCTGCTGGTAGGCAACGGCCACAAGGGAGAAATCCTGTCACTGGCCTCCGAAGCTTTGGATCGGCGGCACATCTTCCGGTTGAGCCGTGGTTCCATAGCCGCGGAGCGCCGTTGGGACCCTCTGGAGCTGGACCGGCCGGTCCATCACAGCAGGGCCTTTATAAAGGTACAGGACGGCTGCGACCACCGCTGCAGCTATTGCATCGTCCCGTCGCTGCGAGGCCCTTCGGTCAGCAGGCCCCTGGAGGCCGTGGAGGCCGAAGCCCGCCGGGCCCTGGACTCGGGCTGCTGCGAGCTGGTCCTGACGGGAGTTCATCTGGGACTTTACGGCCTCGACCAAGGCCGGTCCGACGGACTGGCCCTCCTGGTCCGCAGGATCGGATCCCTGCCGGGGGTGACCAGATTACGCTTTGGATCCCTGGAGCCCTTCAGCATCGGCGACGATTTGCTTGAAGCCATGGTAGAGACCCCTGCATTCTGCCGCCATCTCCATTTACCGTTGCAGAGTGGCGACGACGGAGTGCTCCGCCGCATGGGCCGGGGCCACAGCGCCCAGGACTATTTGGACCTGGTGAGGCGCCTTCGCAGCGCCCTGGGCCAGGACCTTCACCTATCAACCGACGTCATGGTAGCCTTTCCCGGCGAGTCGGAGCAGGCCTTTCAAAACACCCTGACGGTCCTCCGAGAGGCCAGGATAGGGCGGCTTCATGCCTTTCGCTATTCGCCGCGAAAGGGAACAGCCGCGGCGGCGATGGTCCCTCAGGTCTCCGACGGCGATGGACTTTTCAGAATGGCCCAGCTCCAGGACCTAGCCGGAGAGCTGCTGGAGGCCGAAGCCCGGCGGTGGCTTGGCCGCAATGTGGAGGTGCTTTTCGAGGGCCAGGCTCGAGGCCGCTCCCAGGGATACAGCGGAGAATACCTGGAATTTCGCCTGAAGGAGGGCCTTCTTTACAGGCAGGAGGCCCTTTGCCGGGTCGAGGCCGTCGAAAAGGGCTATATGACTGGAAAATCTGTACAATAGAACATATCTTTCAACTTTTTAAGAAAAAATTTGTAGGCCTATTGTCTGGATCAGAGCACTGTTATAGAATAGTCGTTATGCGAGGTGACGACGATGGACAATTGTCCGTTCTGTGCAATAGCTGTCGGCAAGCTCCCGGCCGATGTTATCTACGAAGACAGCCAGACCCTGGTCTTCCGTGACATCGCTCCCCAGGCCCCGATCCACTGCCTGGTGATTCCCAAGGAGCATATCCAGTCAGCCCAGGCCGTCGTCGATTTCGCACTTTGGGGCGCTTTGATGCGCTCCTTAAGGGTCTCAGCGGAGCGGTTAGGCGTAGCCGAGACCGGGTACCGTATCGTCGTCAACTGTGGAGAAGCAGTTGGTCAGACAGTTCCCCACCTTCATATCCATCTGTTGTCGGGGCGATCATTTCACTGGCCTCCAGGTTAGGTGTAGGTGGAGTAGAAAGGAGGGATTTGTTTTGACAACCGTAGTCAGAAAAGAGAACGAGTCGATCGAAGATGTCCTTCGTCGTTTTAAGAGGGACCTGTCGCGGACGGGAGTTCTCCGGGAAGCCCGCAAGAAGGAGCACTACGAGAAGCCCAGTGAGGCTAAAAAGCGCAAGCGTCAGGAGCTTTCTCGCAGAAGGAGCAGGGGGTAGATCCTATGGGCTCTCTGTTGGATCGCATATCGGGCGATCTGAAAAGGGCGATGAAGGAGCGCAACGAGCGGGAATTGGCCGTGTTGCGGATGGTCAAGGCGGAGGAGCAGAAGTTCCAGGCCGACAAAGGCCGGACCTACCAGGTCACCGATGCGGATCTGCAGGGACTGATTCGCCGCTTGATCAAACAGCGCCGTGAAGCTGCCGAGCAGTATTCCAGCGGCGGGGCTAACGATCGGGCCCAGGAAGAACTGGAAGAAGCGAAGATCCTTGAGGCCTATCTGCCCGCACAGATGGCCCCCGATGCGGTGGTCCAGCTGATCTCCTCGGTCATCGCCGAACTAGGCGCCGCCTCGCCTCGGGATATGGGCAAGGTCATGGGGGCCGTGATGCCGAAGCTCCAAGGCCTAGCCGACGGCAATTTTGTCCGGGAGACCGTTCAGCGCCTCCTGAAGAGTTGAATTAAGTCTCATCAGGGATCTGGAGCCATATCTCCAGGTCCCTTTTTGCATGATACAAGATGTGAACAAAGAAGGAGATCTGATAAATGAAGTGCCCACAGTGCAGGTTTGACGACACCCGGGTGATCGAGAGCCGGACGGCAGAGGAAGGCCGCGCTGTCCGCCGCCGCCGCGAATGCCCTTCCTGCAGCTGCCGCTTCACCACCTACGAACGCACCGAAGAGCAGAAAGTGCTCTGGATCTCAAAAAAAGATGGCCGCCGCGAGGCCTTCGACCGGGAAAAGCTGATCCGAGGTGTCAGCCGTTCCTGCGAAAAGCTGCCGGTGTCTTTAGACGCCATCGAGGAACTGGCAGTTCGGGTGGAGAACAGCCTGCGCAGCCTTGGCGGCGAGGTCTCCAGCAGCGCCATCGGCGAGTTGGTGATGAAGGAATTGGCGGCTCTTAACAAGGTGGCCTACGTTCGATTTGCCTCGGTCTATCGGGAGTTCACCGACTTAGCGAGCTTCCAGGCCGAAATCGCGGCGCTGTTGGAACACAGGGATCAGGACCACTCCGCGGCACCCCGCCGCTGACCGTCGTTTTTCGGAGCCTTGGTTCGTTTAAAATGCTGAAAGGTCCTGGAAAGTCCTTTCGCGGGTTCACTGGTTTGGGAATTTATGCCATAATAGGCGTTGCGTGATTCTATCATGAGCTAGGAAGTGTATGAGAGAGATGAAGTCCATGAACGTCCCCAATCTCCTAAGCCTGTCCAGAATCTTTCTTGCCCCCTTCGTGATGGTTCTGCTCACGTCGCGGATTGATGCGGAGATCCCCGTTCTGGCCCGGATCGGTCTCGATGTGACCTATAGCGACATCTTTGCGGGATTGCTCTTCATCGTAGCCGCTCTGACCGACACGGCCGACGGCTACATCGCCAGGAAGCAGGGGCTCATAACGAACCTGGGAAAGTTTATCGATCCCCTGTCGGACAAGATACTGGTCATAGCGGCGCTGTTAGCCTTGGTGGAGCTTCAGCGTTTGCCTGGCTGGATGGTCATGATCATAGTGGCCCGGGACTTCGTGGTCAGCGGTGTCCGTATGGTGGCAGCCGTGGAGGGACGGGTTATCGCCGCTTCTTGGATGGGCAAGGCCAAAACGGTGGCCCAGATTATAGCCATCGTCATGATGATCTTTAGGGTGCCCTACGCACTTTTGGCCATGTGGGTATGCCTTATATTGACGGTTTTATCCGGCGCCGACTACGTGGCCGGAGGATGGGACCTGATTTCCGACGAGTAGCCGATCGGGAATAAAAGTTTTAATTTATGGACCAGCGGTTGAACCATTCCCCGGCCTTCGCCGGGAGATCTTTGTGAGGTGGAGTATATGCTAAAGGCATTGAAAAAGGCCCTGGGCCTGGATGGCAACGAAAGGGCCCTTAAACGCTACCGCCAGAAGGTGGTGGAAATCAACGGCCTGGAACCCAAAGTCTCCTCGATGAGCGACGCCGGGATCCTCAGCCGGGCCCAGGAGATTAGGTCGGAAATTCAGGATGGCGCTGAGCTCAACAGCTTTCTAGTGGAAGTCTTCGCCCTGGCCCGGGAGGCGGCCAAGCGCACCCTAGGGTTGCGGCCCTTTGACGTGCAGCTCATGGGAGCCATGGCGCTGCACGACGCCAATATCGCCGAGATGAAGACAGGCGAAGGCAAGACTCTGGTGGCCCCCCTCGCTGTAATACTAAACGCCTATACGGGCAAGGGCGTCCACATCGTGACGGTCAACGACTACCTGGCAAAGCGCGACGCCGAATGGATGGCGCCCCTCTACGCCGCCATGGGCCTTTCGGTGGGCGTCATCTACGCCTTCATGGATTCGGAGGAGCGCAAGGCCGCCTACGACGCCGACATTACCTATGGCACCAACAGCGAGTTCGGCTTCGACTACCTCCGGGACAACATGGTGCTCAGCGCCGACGAGATGGTCCAGCGGGGCCATAACTTCTGCATAGTCGACGAGGTGGACTCCATTTTGATCGACGAGGCCCGTACGCCTCTGATCATCTCGGGGCCCTCCCAGGACGACCCTGAGCTTTACAAGAAAGCCGATGCTATCGCCGCCCAGCTTCAGGGAGTCCTCAAGGACCCCAACGAAGTGCGGGGCCACGCCTTTTTCGAGGACCAGGAACGGCCCGAGCCCGACGGAGACTTTGAAATCGACGAGAAGGAGCGCACCGTGGCCCTGACCAGCCGGGGCATCGTTAAATGTGAGCGCATAATGAACACCCCGGGGCTCTTTTCCGACATGGCCCACGCCGACATGGCCCACAAGATCAACCAGGCCCTGAAGGCACGGCACCTCTTCAAGAAAGACGTGCACTACGTGATCAAGGACGGCGAGATCGTCATCGTCGACGAGTTCACCGGACGGCTTATGTTCGGCCGCCGCTTCTCCGAAGGGCTCCATCAGGCCATCGAGGCCAAGGAACATGTGGTAGTGGGCCGCGAGAGCCAGACCTTGGCCACCATCACCATTCAGAACTATTTCCGCATGTACCGGAAGCTGGCCGGCATGACTGGCACTGCTGCCACCGAGGCCGAGGAGTTCAAGGAGATCTACGGACTCGGCGTCGTGGTGGTGCCCACCAATAAACCGGTGATCCGTCAGGATCTGCCTGATTTGGTGTTCCGTACAGTGGTGGAGAAGTTCGCCGCGGCAGCCGACGAGATCGAACAGATCCACCGCACCGGCCGCCCTGTATTGGTGGGTACCACATCGGTGGAGACCTCCGAAAAGGTCAGCCGCCTTCTGAAGGCCCGACGGATTCCCCATAGGGTCCTGAACGCCCGGTATCACGAGATGGAGTCGGCTATTGTGGCCCAGGCCGGTCGTCTGGGCGCCGTCACGGTGGCCACCAACATGGCAGGGCGGGGCACCGATATCCTTTTAGGAGGCAATCCGGACTTCCTCGCCAAGGCGGAATACCAGGAAAAGAAGCTCGACCCCGCCAAGGACATGGAAGCCTGCCAGGCTATTCTGGAGGCGAAAAGGGCCATCTGCGCTGCCGAGAAGGAAAAGGTCCTGGCCTTGGGCGGCTTGAGCATTATAGGTACCGAGCGTCACGAGGCCAGGCGCATCGACAACCAGCTGCGAGGCCGGTCGGGCCGCCAGGGCGACCCCGGCAGCTCCAGGTTTTATCTGTCCTTGGAGGACGATCTGCTGCGCCTCTTCGGCTCCGAGCGGATTCAGGGAATTTTGGATAAACTGGGCATGGAAGAGGGCGAGGCCATCGAGCACTCTCTGCTGACTCGAGCCATCGAGGGTGCCCAGAAAAAGGTGGAGATGCTGCACTACGACATCCGGCGGCAGCTCCTTATGTACGACAACGTGATGAACCGCCAGCGCGAAGCCGTCTACGAGGAGCGGTCCACCATCCTCAAGGACGAAGATATTCTGTCCCATGCCAAGGGCATCGTGGTCAGTTGCGTAGAGGACATCCTCGACGTGGCCTATCCCGAAGGCAAGGAGGCCGATCCCCACGGCGCGGTGACCAGGCTTCGAGACATCTATTGGACTGGAGTGGAGCGCCATCTCTCGGGCATCGACGACCGCCATCAGATCGCCCCCGCCAAGGAGGCCATAGAATCCGAAGTGGGGGATCGTTTCGATAGCCGTATCGCCGAACTGACTCCAGAAGTGGCCGAGGGGATTTTCCGTTTTGTGGCCCTCCACGTGCTGGACGGAGCTTGGAAAGAGCACTTGTTGGGCATGGACGCCTTGAGGCAGGGCATTGGACTCCGGGCGGTGGGGCAAAAGGACCCTCTGATGGAGTACCAGTTCGAGTCCTACAACCTCTTCCAGGAGACCATGGCCAGGGTCCGGGAATCTATCACCAGGCTGTTCTTCCGGATAGCTGTGGTGTCCGAAGAGGACCGGCGCCGCAGAAAGGCCAGGCACCCCCTAAGCGAGAACCGCAATTTTGAGGGCATGAAAGCGCCTTTAGCCAATCCAGCAGCCTCGCGAGGGCAGATTATCGGCAACGTCGGTGCCGGACGGCCGGCTCCCGTCCATGGCTCTAAAGCTAAAGTAGGACGGAACGAGCTTTGCCCCTGCGGCAGCGGCAAAAAATACAAAAACTGCTGCGGCAAACAGTGAGAAAAGACAAGACAGAGGTGACGGATTTGCGGCGATTTTTTGTGCTTTTTGCGCTCTCTGCCCTATTGACACTGTGCTCTGGCGCTGCTGTGGCTCTGCCCCTTACTTCCGAGCAGGTCGCCCAGATGGTCCAGGAGTGTCCCACTTTGGACGAATACGAAGACGTTGATGGGATCATATGGCATCGCGACGCCGTATACTCCGGCGAGGCCGACGGATCTATGCTGCGGCAGATGCGGATCATCGTGTTGGCAGACGCCGAAATGGATGTGTCCTGGCTTCAAAGCCTCCTGTTTGTGCCTGCCGGTGGGCGGCTGGAGCTGGAACAGGCCGCGATCTTTGACCCTATCAGCGCCTATAAAATCGCCGATCTTCAGCCCCGCCGCAGCGACTGGCCACGGCAGGGCTGGATGGAGCTGGACTTCCCAGCCCAGGAGGATGCCCACATCATAGTCCTGAGCTTCCGCCAGTATTTCCCCTACGATGGCCAGATCAACGATATGGTCTGGTTCGGATCGTCCTATCCCCTTTGGGAGGGGAGCATTCGGGTCCGCCTCAGGGCCGATCAGGAATTTTTCCAGTTCAGCAGCACCGGCGAAGAGGCCTCTACCTACGAAGAGGGCTCCTTCCGTTGGTATCAGTGGTTCTATTTTAAGCAGCCGGCGAACCGTGGCTCCGAGGGTCTCTTGGACAGTTCGGATCCCTTTGTCCTTTTCAGCACCAGCGAGGGGCCCATGGAGGTCTACAAGGCCATGAAGGTCCTGGAATCCTACTCCTGGCCCAAGGCCCCTGAAGAATTTCGCAGCATGATAGCCGGAAAACGGGGCAGCGAAGCCCAGCAGGCCGGCGCGGAGATGATCGACCATTTTTGGCGCAGCTCCAGCCGGATCAGGGAGAACCTGGTCCACATCTGGCGTGACCAGGACCAGATTCCGGCAAGAGGGCCCTGGACCTCCTGGGAGGCTATTTACATGGTGGCCTCGTGGCTTCGCGACGAAGGGTGGAGCGCTGAAGTCTGGACCCAGACAGCCATCCCCATGGAGAAGGACGTGCCTTCCTCCGCTGGCGTTATGGTCCGCCCAGCCCTGCTGCTCAATCAGCCCGGCGGAAGCCGGTCCTGGTACTACGTGCCTGGAAGCGCAGGAGAGCCCGGCAAAATACCCGCCTCTCTCAGGAGCAGGACTCTCTATCAGCCCGCCTCTTCCAGGGAAAGGCTGACAAAACGGAGCTTTGGCGGCAACAAGACCGCCAGAAACCGCCTTTCCATGGCTTGGAATCTGCAAATTTCCGATGAGGGAGATCTGGATGGAAGCCTGGAGGTCAGGGTGCGCAATTCCTGGACCCAGGTGATGGATAACCTGGCCGAGGCCACTCCCAGAGAGATCTTGGACCTGCTGCCGGGCCTTCGGGGCTGGTATCAGGGCGAGGAGATAGAGCTGAAAAAACTCCGCGGCGACGGATTTCAAGTGACTATCCCCGTCAAGGCCCGTTCGGGAATTCCCGGCGGCCCTGGAGTGTTGGTAGGCCTTCCCTCGGTGCTCCCCGCTCCCTTTATGGATCTGATGAGAATGCAGGGGCGGTCCACTCTAAAATTCCCCTTCGTGGTGGAGCAGGAATACAAGATTGTGATGCCCAAGGGCTATTCTCCCCTGACCGTACCTCGTCCCTCCGCGCAGGGAGGATCGATGGGCACCTATACTACGGAGTTCCACCACAACCAGCGCCGGAATGTGCTGGAAGTGAATGAAAAATTCGTTATGACCGGGACCGAAATTGAATCCTACTACGTGGACAGCTTCAAGCGGCTGATCTCCTATTGGGGACAGTGGAGGGCCAGCAATTTGGCCTTGGTGCGCTGACTGAAAACGTGGCACAACCCAGAAAGCCCGGCCGGCTGAGGTCCGGGTTTTCTCTTCTTGTTTCGAATCGCTGCGAAGGGCTGCAATAGCTTGGCGTCGTGACCGAAATGGGCGAGTAGCATCTTTTCATTAAGGAGGGCCTATACTATGGCAGATAATACAGCGGTGTTGAAAGCTCTCGTGGCCGAGGCACTGAAAGCTGTTGCTGAGGACCGGGGAGTCGAGCTCCCGGGGCTTCCAGAGGTCCGTTTTGAGCGGCCCAAACAGGAAAGCCACGGCGACTGGGCCACAAACGTGGCTATGCAATGTTGCCGCTTGCTGAAGTGGAACCCCAGAGAATTGGCTGAAGAGCTGGTCCGCCGCATCGGCCAGAACGAATACATCCACAAAATCGAAGTGGCCGGTCCGGGCTTCATCAACTTCTACCTCTCCAATCGCTGGATGGGCGACATGACCGAGGAAATCCTGAAGCTCCGAGAGGACTACGGCCGGGTGGATCTAGGAAAGGGAAAAAGGGCGCTGCTGGAATTTGTGAGCGCCAATCCTACAGGTCCCCTCCACGTGGGCCACGGCCGCGGCGCCGCTGTGGGGGACATCACCGGTAACATCTTGGCCTTTGCCGGTTGGCAGGTGGAGCGGGAATATTACGTCAATGACGCAGGCCTTCAAATGTCCATTTTGGGCTGTTCCACCCAGTCTCGCTATTTCGAGCTCCTGGGCCATCCGGAAAAGGCGCCCTTTCCAGAGGACGCCTACAAGGGCGAATATATTTACGATCTGGCCAAGGACATCATCGCTGCCCATGGGGAGGAGTTCTTGAATCAGCCCCTGGCCGATAGCCTGCCCTTTTTCCAGAAATACTCTGCCGACACTATCCTTCAGGGGATCAAGGACGATCTGGACCGTTTTGGCGTCCATTTCGACAGGTATTTTTCCGAGAAAAGCCTCTACGAGCGCGATTTAGTATCCCAGGCCGTGGAGACCCTGAAGAGCCGGGGCCATACCTACGAACAGGACAACGCCGTCTGGTTCCGCTCCACCGAATACGGCGACGACAAAGATCGGGTGATGTTCCGCTCCAACGGCGTGCCCACCTATTTCACCTCCGACGTGGCCTATCACAAGGACAAATTCGATCGTGGCTTCGATCTGGTGCTGGACATCGTGGGCTCGGATCATCACGGCTACATCCCCAGGGTCAGGGCGGCCATTGAAGCCCTGGGATTCGATCCCCAGGCCTTTAAGGCCCTGTTGATCCAATTCGTCAACTTGCTTCGCGACGGTGTCCCCGCCGCCATGTCGACCCGGTCGGGCCAGTTCGTGACCCTCCAGGACGTGATCAACGAGGTGGGAGTGGACGCCACTCGGTACTATTTTGTGATGCGCCGCAGCGACAGCCATCTCGATTTCGATCTGGAGCTGGCCAAGCGAGAGTCCGCCGACAACCCGGTCTATTACGTCCAATACGCCTACGCCCGCATATCGAGCATCCTCAGAAAGACTGCTGAGTTGGGCCTCTCGCTCCCTGGCTTTGAGGATTTTCAGCCCCAGCTGCTGACCACTCCGGAGGAAAAGCGGCTTATGACCCGGCTCTCACAGTTCCCCGACGAGGTGGCCAAGGCCGCAGCTGGTCTGGAGCCACACCGCATCGTCAACTACAGCTATGAGTTGGCGGCGGACTTCCACTCCTTCTACAACTCCGGGCGGATCTTGGAGGAAGAGGGGGCCTTGCGGAAGACCCATCTCCTTCTGGTCGAGGCGGTGCGGATTGTGCTGACCAACGGGCTGAAGCTTTTGGGCATTTCCGCTCCCGAGAGGATGTGAGACCGTGAAGCTGCGCTGGATTCTCCTGTGGACAATAGTAGCTCTGACCTGCGCTATACTGGGCACGTCGATTTACTGGGAGCTTAGTCAGCAGTCGGAGCTGCGCCAGAACTTGGCCCAGCGCAGAGAGGAGCTCTTCAGTCTCAACGAAAAGCTTCAGCGGACCCGGGAGCGGCTGGAATTCTTTAAAACCGACGAAGGCCAGGCATGGATCGCCCGGGAGAGGCTGAACATCGCCTTTCCCAACGAGCGGATCTATAAGCTTGAGATCTCCCAAAATACAACCTTGCCAGAGTAAAGAAAGTAGACTATACTACATCATTGCAGTTCCCTGCCCCCGAAAGGGGCCATAGACCGAAGGGAGGAGGTGTTTGCGCATGCGTTCCTATGAAATGATGGTGATCATCGACTCTGCCGTGGAGGACCATAGCGCGGAAGTCCAGAATATCGAGGGGCTTATCGCGAACCTGGGTGGAGAGATCGACAAGACCGACGTCTGGGGTAAGCGCCGTTTCGCTTACGAAATCGAGAAAAAGACCGAAGGCATTTACGTGGTGTTCTCCTACAAGATGGAACCCCACCAGCTTGCTGAGCTTGATCGTCTTATGAAGCTTCGTCCCATGGTCGTCCGTCATATGGCGATCAGCCTCGAAGGAAAATAAGCAAAGAAGTAAGCAGGAGGTTGCTATGGCTAGAGGTTTTAACAAAGTCATCCTAGTCGGAAACCTTACCCGGGACCCCCAAATCCGCTATACCGCCGACCAACGGGCCGTGGCCAGCTTCAGCCTGGCCATCAACCGTTCTTGGAAGGGCCGCAACGGCGAGATTCAGGAATCGGTGGATTTTATCCCTATCGTGGTTTGGGGCCACGGGGCCGAGACTTGCGAGCGCTATCTCCGCAAGGGCAGCGCCCTGCTCGTGGAGGGGCGGATTTCGACCCGCAGCTACGAGGCGAAAACCGGCGAGAAACGCGACGTCACCGAGGTGATCGCCGACAACTTCCAATTCCTGGGCGGC